>NZ_JBHYPE010000003.1:0-89946 GCF_042746015.1 Streptomyces sp. NPDC058773 | reverse complement strand
CGCGCCGGCCCACCACCCGGGGGGGGGGTGTCTCGGGGGGGGGGGCGCCCGCCGCCGTTGTGCAAACAGCGTCCCGGGGGCGTCAGGCGCCGGGCAGCGCGCCGCTCTTCACGGCAGTGACGAAGGATGCCCAGGCGGACGCCCCGAAGAGGAGAGCGGGGCCGTGGGGGTCCTTGCTGTCACGGACGGGGACGGCGGCGGGGAAGTCGTCGGTGACTTCGATGCACTGACCGCCGTCCTGATTGCTGTATGAACTCTTGCGCCAGGTGACAGTGCTCAGGTCGATGGCTCGCACGAGGCCTCCTCCAACAGCTGCCTGATGAACTTCCGTGATTCAGCCGGGGATAGAGCTAGATCACGAACCAGATCGTACCTGAGCTGAAGTCGTTCGGCTGCTGCCGTTTCCTCGACAAGTTCGCCCGAATATCCAGTCTCCACCCATGCCACGGTGCGGCCGTCCGGGAGCCGCAGGAACATCGTGTCCGTGTTCGTCAGGGCGTGGAGTCCGCATTGCTGCCGAACGACCTGAACCATGACATGTGGCCGGTCCCCCATGGTTACCAGGTGCTCAAGCTGCTCACGCCATTCCTCGGCGTCAGCCAGTGGTGTGCGTAATACGGCCTCGGACAAGATGGTACGGAAGCGCGGAGCATCGTCACCGTCGAGCAACTCGCGGCGCCCGACTCGCGCTTGAACGTGCCGGGTCAGCTCGTCATCGCTGCTGCCTCCCACCGAGAGCAAGTCGCGTGCGTAGCTACTTGTCTGAAGCAGGCCGGGGAGAGCGCTCACCGCGTAGTGCCACATGCTCACCGCCTCGGCTTCCAGCGTCATGTACCGCCGGTACCGCTCACGGAACTGCGAGGGATCTGCGGCCGCCAACTCCCACAGCGTCAGCAGCAGTCCAGCCGTGCCGTAGTACTGGTCCAACGCCTGGGCGACCTCGGGGCCGCCAAGGGTCTCGCCCTTCTCCATCTTCCCGAACAGCGACCAGTCCCACCCCAGCGCTTCGCCGAGCTGCCGGAGACTGTCGCCCTTCTGGGCCCGTAGTAATCGCAGCTCTTCTACGTAGCGCTGACGCGGCTCCTGGCTCCGACCGGTGACCGCTCGCCTCGGTGGCATGGCGACCTCCTCCGTGGAAGGTGTGGAACTAACGGTGCGTGGCGACGAAGTACCGCGGACAAGCGGCATTCACCCCCAATTCCGGCCCCATCCCGTAAGGGCCGGAATACGCACGGTAGTGGTCCACGAAGGTCTCGGGCAGGGAAACGGCAGACAGAAGCGGCAGGGATGCGGCGCGTCCCGAACGGGCGCGCCGCTCGCCGACGGGCCGTCAGAAGTCGTACGGCTTCTTGGTGTTCCAGTTCAGCACGTCGGCCTCGTTCCAGGTGAACTGCGGCTTCTCGCCCTGGAGGTCGACGGAGTAGGAGGGGCCGCTCCGACCGTCCGTGCCGCGCAGCGCGAGGGCGAACGACTGCGACGTGTGGTTCTTCGAGCCGTAGTCGAAGAGGTTCACCGCGCTGTACGCCTTGCCGCCGGGCTGGAGGGTGATCTGCTTGGTGCCGCCGGCGTTGTCCTTCTTCGAGTGCGGCAGCGCGGTGTCGGAGCCGTCGAGCTTCACGGACGGGTACGAGGTGACCCAGCAGGGCTTGGTGCCCTTGTTCACCGCGGTGACCAGCAGGTGGTCGCCCTGCTGCCCGGCGAACCGGTGCACCGCGGTGAGCAGCATCTCGTCGCCGCGGCACTGCTGGGCGCCGGCCGTGGTGCCGTTGCCCGCGGACTCGCCCGACCCGCCCGAGGCGGTCGTCGAGCGCGCGTCTTCCTTGGCGGCACCGCCGGTCTTGGCCTCCTCCGCGCCGCCCTTGCCGCCCCCGTTGGGTGCGGACTGGCTCTGCGCGGTACCGGCGGCGTTGTCGCCGCCCGCCGCCTTCGATTCGCCGTCGGCGCCACCGCAGGCGGTCAGACCCAGCGCCAGCGCGGCGGTGACGGCGGCCAGGGCGGCGGAGCGAATCCGGGAAGTACGCATGATCAGGTTCCCCCTGTGTTCGGTGCGGGATTTTCTTCGGCCGTCCCGCGGTGTGGACACCACTTTTCCCGGGGCCACTGACGTTCCGGTAACGCCTCACTCACGCCCCGCAAACAAACCGCGTGAACGGGTGAGACCGGGTTCGCGGGCGGGCGGCCGGGAGGGGCCGCGGAACGCCCAAGCGGGCGGCGCCGCCCCGGCGTTCGCAGGGAGCGCCGAGCGGACCGGGCTACCCGGGAGGCCGCAGGGCCCCGCCCCGCTCCCTCACCACACCGACTCCGTCAGCGGCCGGTCGAGCGGGATCGCGTCGGTGGTCCGGACCGCGGAGGTGTCCAGGGCCGCGGTCGTGCCGGCGTCCGGCATCACGCTCCCGGAGCCGCCGGGGCCGCCTTCGCCACCGGAGCCCCGACACCGGAAGGGGCGTCGGGGCTCGTCCGTCACGGGCCGGGCCTCGCATCGCGGCGTGGGCATCCGCGGTCTCGGCGCGGGCATCCGCGCGCTGACTACGCGGCCGCGTCGAACCCCGTGTCATGCGCCATCCGCTTCAGCTCCAGCAGCGCATGCTTCTCGATCTGGCGGATCCGCTCGCGGGTCAGGCCGTGCTGCTTGCCGACCTCGGTGAGGGTGCGCTCGCGGCCGTCCTCGATGCCGTAGCGGGCCTTGATGATCGAGGCGGTGCGGTGGTCGAGACGGTCGATCAGGTCTTCCAGCTCTTCGCTGCGCAGCAGCGTGAGCACGGACTGCTCGGGCGAGGCCGCGGAGGTGTCCTCCAGCAGATCGCCGAACTGGGTGTCTCCGTCGTCGTCCACGGACATGTTGAGGCTGACCGGGTCGCGCGCCCAGTCGAGTACGTCGGTGACGCGGGCGGGCGTGGATCCCAGCTCGCCGGCGACCTCCGCGGGCTCCGGGTCACGGCCGTTCTCACGGTTGAACTCGCGCTGCACCCGGCGTATTCGGCCCAGCTCCTCGACGAGGTGCACGGGCAGCCGGATCGTGCGCGACTGGTCGGCGATGGAGCGGGTGATGGCCTGGCGGATCCACCACGTCGCGTACGTCGAGAACTTGAAGCCCTTGGTGTAGTCGAACTTCTCCACGGCACGCACCAGACCGGCGTTGCCCTCCTGGATCAGGTCCAGCAGGGGGAGTCCGGCGCGCGGGTAGCGGCGGGCGACGGCCACCACGAGGCGGAGGTTGGAGCGGATGAAGACGTCCTTGGCCTTGTCGCTCTCCTCGGCCAACGCCGCCAGCTCCTCGCGGCCGGCGCCCGCGGCATTGCCGTCGGTGACCTCGCCGTCCAGGATCTGCCGGGCGTAGACACCCGCCTCGATGGTCTGGGACAGCTCGACCTCCTTGGCCGCGTCGAGCAGTGGCGTGCGCGCGATCTCGTCGAGGTACATGCCGACCAGGTCGCGGTCGGCGATCTCCCCGCCTACGGCGCGAACGCTGTTGGCCCCGTCAGAACCGCTGCTGTTTTCCTGACGGCGGGCGACGGCACGGGTTGCCATGCGTGTGCTCCCTTTGCGATGAGTCGGTCGCGGGACGGTGGGCGGGCCGATGGTGATCGAAACCGATGCTTGCCGAGCGGCCCGTCCGAAGGAAACAACGGCTGGAATCCGGACAGAATTCCCAAGCGGCCCCGCTATTTTTCTGATCATGCAGTACCCTGCGCCCCCAGCGAGGGGGTCACATGCGGCAACAGCACGGAGAAGTGCAGGTCAGGTCGGGCGCTGAAGCGGACCTGCCGGCTCTTACGGATCTTTACAACCACTACATCCGTGAGACCTGCATCACCTTCGACCTGGATCCCTTCACTCCGGATCAGCGCCGCCCGTGGCTGCTCTCCCACCCCCAAGACGGCCCGCACCGTCTTCTGGTTGCCCAAGAGGCAACAGAACGGACGAAAGACCCGCACAACGGGCTGGTGCATGCCCCCTCCGAAGGCGCCGCGGTACCCGGGTACCCGGACCCGGCGGCCCTCATGTCCGGGCACCCGGCCGGCGCCGGGCACCTCGACGGCACGCGGCACCCGGCCGGCGCGCTGCTCGGCTATGCGACCAGCAGCGCATTCCGCCCCAAGGCCGCCTACGCCCCGTCCGTCGAGGTCACCGTCTACTGCGCCCCGCACGCCGCCGGCCGGGGCATCGGCACGCTCCTCTACACGGCTCTGTTCGAGGCGCTGGCCACCGAGGACGTGCACCGCGCCTACGCCGGGATCACGCAGCCCAACGAGGCCTCCCGGCGCCTCCACGCCCGTTTCGGCTTCCGGCACATCGGCACGTACACGGAGGTGGGCCGCAAATTCGGCCGCTACTGGGACGTGGCCTGGTACCAGAAGGACCTGGGCTGAGCCCATCGGCAACCCGCGTGCCCGACGCCGGCCCCCGGCCTTCCGGTTGCCGCGCACGGCGCCCGGGTGTCGCCTGGACAGGAGGGCAGCGGGGGAAACCGAGAGGAGCCCGCCATGGACCAGCACGCCGAGCGGCCCGGCGCGAGGGCCGCCCGCTCCCACGGCACCGTCGAACCCGAACACGGCGCGACCACCGCGGCCCGCGACCGGCAGCACGCCCTGGAACCGGCGAAGGGCCTGGGCCGGCGCATCCCTGCGACCGTGACGCTGCCGGTCATCACGGCGCTCGCCTTCGGCTGCTTCATCATCTTCCGCACCCACACCGCCGGCATCAAAGGCGGTCCGGCCATGCTGTACGGACTGGCCGGGGCCGTGGTGTCGGGGGCATTGGGGCTGTTGGTGGCGCACTTCCAGTCCAGCATGATCACCGAGACCCGGGCGGCCTCCTACGGCACGCTCTTCGGCTGCGCGATGGGCTGGGTCTACAGCCTCGGCGGCGAAGCCATCCTCAAGTCCTGCGCCTTCGGCCTCACCATGGGCGCCGTGATGTTCGTCGCCTCCCTCTACCTCTTCCGCACCCACCGCACCCGTGAGCCGCACGACCTGCACCGGCCGCACAAGCACCACCACCGCGGGGCCCGTGACCACCGCCTACCGGTGGCCACCCACTGAAGCGGCCCGCCGCATCCGCCCGCCCCTTGACCTCAATCGCACTTGAGGTCATAGCGTCCCCACCATGACCACGCCCTCACACGGCTCGACGCCGCACACCCCGGACGCAAAGAACACCTTGGACGCCGGGGACACCTCGGACGCCTCGGCACCGGACGCCGCCGCCCCACCCTCCCCGACGGCGTCCGCCCATGGCACCGCCGGCAAGGTCTTCACGTCCACGGAGCGCGCCTACCTCGCCGGCCAGCCGCTGGCCCGTCTGGCGACCACCGGACCGGACGGCGGACCACAGGTCCGCCCGGTCGGCTTCGTGCTGAACGACGACGACACCCTCGACATCGGCGGCCCCGCGCTGCGGCGCAGCCAGAAGTACCGCAACGCCCAGGCCCGCCCCGAAGTCTCCCTGCTCATCGACGACATGGCACCGGCCGACGACCCGGTCGCGCCCGGCTGGGGACGCGGCGTGGAGATCCGCGGCCGCGCCGAACTGCTGACCCTCGACGCACCCCCGATGGCGCCCGACTTCTTCAGCAACGACGTGATCCGCGTCCATCCGCGCCGCGTCATCGGCTGGCACCTCGAACCGGACGACGGCACCTCCCGGTCCCGCGACGTCAGCTGAACCCGGACCGTCCCTCCGCACCGCACCCCCACGCCACCTGCCGCGCCGGGTCGTCCGACGTCCGCCGGATGGTGCGCGGCGCTCGGCCCGGCGCCCAGGTCTCCACCACCACATACGGGTGCTCGGTGGTCGTCCGCACCACCTCCGTCAGCTCCGCCCGGAAGAGCTGGAACGGCTCCGGCGGCCGCACCGCCGCCGCATAGCGCGCCACCGTGCCGGGATCGGTCACCTCCAGCGCCCGCCCGGACACCCGCACATCCCCACCGGCCAGATCGGCGCCCGGCCCCGGATTGGCGTGCAGCGAGAACCGCGGGTCGCGCCGCAGATCGGCCACCTTGCGCGAGCCGGTCATCATGCCCAACCACAGCTCCCCGTACCGGAAGTCCGCCTCCAAACCGGTGAGCCGCGGCGCACCGTCCTTCCGCAGGGTCGCCAGGACGTGATGCCGGTACACCCCGAACCGCTCCCGCACCCGCGCGGCCAGTTCCGGCACCACCGCCTCCACCCCGGACCAGCCGACCGCACCGCCCCCGCGGCCCGCACCGCTCCCGTCACCGTCACCCATGCCGCCCACGCTTCCGCTCTCCACCGTCATGCCCGCACCCTTTCGCCGATACCCGACACCTCCTGTCCGGTATGGATCAGGAGGGCTGGAGAACGGAAAAGGGGGAGAACGGGAGGCAGGACTCGTTACCGTCACCGCGCGCCCCGGCCCCGGCCCGGCCGCGGCCCCGGCCCACCCGCGCGACCGCCCTCGGCCGCGGCCGTACGACCAGCGCCGTAACCCGCCGCCGACCAGCGGTGCAGGCCGGAAGCCCGTTACGCGGCGGCGATCACCACCCTCTACGCCGCGGACACCCCGCGCGCGGCACCGAGCGCCGACGCGATCACCTCCGAAGAGATCTTCGAGCGGGCGGTCGCCCACGGCAACGAGCATGCGATCAAGTTCGCGGACACCGCACTGGACGTCGCGGCGGCCTCCGAGGACGGCGACACCCGCGCCCTGTCCGCGGCCCTGCGCGCCCTCGCGCTGATCGACAAGGACGACGACTGACCCCGCCACGACAGAACACCGACCGGGCGCGGCACACTTGGAAGTAGTGGGTGCGGGTACCCACGGCAGCGGCATGACCGTACGCTTGAACTTTCAAGCGTTGGTGGGCCGGCATCCTGCGGCGTTGTTAAAACTTAAATAACTCTCCGAGTGGTGAGAGAGTGGATGGTATGAGCAACGAACCCGCAGCCGAGCCGCGCTGGCTCAGCGACGAGGAGCAATACGCCTGGCAGTGCTACCTCCATGCCACCACGCTCCTGGAGGACCACCTCGACCGCCAGCTGCAACGGGACGCCAAGATGCCGCATGTCTATTACGGCTTGCTCGTCCAGCTCTCCCGTGCACCGCGGCGCCGGATGCGGATGACCGAGCTGGCCCAGAACGCCAAGATCACCCGCTCCCGGCTCTCCCACGCGATCGCACGCCTGGAGAGGAACGGCTGGGTGCGGCGCGAGAACTGCGCTTCCGACAAGCGGGGCCAGAACGCCCTGCTCACGGACGAGGGGATGCGAGTCCTGGAGAAGGCCGCGCCCGGACATGTCGCCGCCGTACGCTCCGCGATCTTCGACCGCCTCTCCCCCGAGCAGGTCGGCCAACTGGCCGAGATCTGCCGCGTGATGACCGAGGGACTGCAGCCGAAAGGCGCCGACCTCCCCTGGCTGCGCTGACGGATCAGCGGTAGCGGAGGGGAGGGCGGCGCCGGGGTGGGGCGGGGCAGCGGGCCCGCAGGGGGTGCCCTGCGGCCCTTAGGGGGCGCCATCCGGCCCGTACGGGAGGCCATGAGCCCCGTAGGGGTGTTCCGTACGACCCGCCCCGGGAGCCCATGAACCCTGTAGGGGAGCGCCGTACGGCCCGCCCCCTTCGCCTCAGTGCGCCATCACCGGGATCTGGACCTCGTCTCCGTCCTCGGACGAGGCCCGGACCGTGCTCTCCCCCTCGGCGGACGAGGCCACCGGCGAACCGCCGCCCGGCCGCCCGGTGTTGATGAAGGTGAAGGCGATCACGCCCGCCAGGACCAGGATGCCGACCGCCCACCAGATCGCGGTGGAGTAGCCGTGCACCATCGACTGGAGCTTGAGGAGTTCGGCCGAGCGCGCACCGGCCGCGTGCGAGGTGGCGTACGTGGTGGTGGCGTCGGCCGCGATGGTGTTCAGCAGGGCGGTGCCGATCGCGCCGCCCACCTGCTGCGAGGTGTTGACCATCGCGGAGGCGACACCGGCGTCGCGCGGCTGGACACCGTGCGTGGCCAGCGACATGGCCGGCATGAACGCCGTACCCATCCCCAGGCCCATCAGCAGGAAGCCGGGCAGGATCAGCGCGGGGTAGGACGTGTCCAGATCGATCCGGGTCAGCACCAGCATGCCGAGCGCGGCGACCGTGAAGCCGGGCGCCATCAGCAGCCGCGGCCGGACCCGGGTCATCAGCCGGGCACCGATCTGCGTGGAGCCGGTGATCATGCCGACGATCATCGGGAGGAAGGCCAGGCCGGTGGTGACCGGCGTGTAGCCCTTCACGATCTGCAGGTAGTAGGTCAGGAAGAGGAAGAGACCGAACATGCCGATCACGGCCAGGCCCAGCGAGGCGTAGACACCGGCGCGGTTCCGCTCGGCGACCACCCGCAGCGGCAGCAGCGGGGCCCTCACCTTGGACTCGACCAGCACGAACGCCAGCAGCAGCACCGCGGCCACCACGAACAGTCCCAGCGTCGGGGCCGCCAGCCAGCCGTCCGACTCGGCGCGGGTGAACCCGTAGACGAGCGAGACCAGGCCGAGGGTGGCGAGGATGACGCCGGGGATGTCCAGCCGGGACGGGTTACGGCTCCCCGCCGGCTCCTGGATGACGAGGTAGGCGCCGGTCGCGGCGACCACGGCGAACGGGATGTTGACGAAGAAGGTCCAGCGCCAGTTCATGTACTCGGTCAGCACCCCGCCGAGGATCAGCCCCACGGCACCACCGCCACCGGCGATCGCACCGAAGATGCCGAATGCCTTGGCGCGCTCCTTGGCCTCGGTGAAGGTCACCGCGAGCAGCGACAGCGCGGCCGGCGCCAGCAGCGCGCCGAAGACACCCTGCAGCGCACGGGCGCCCATGAGCATCCCCTGATTGACCGCGGCCCCACCGAGCGCCGAGGCGGCCGCGAAGCCGACGAGCCCGACGATGAAGGTCCGCTTCCGTCCCCACAGGTCGGCGAGGCGCCCGCCGAAGAGCAGCAGACCGCCGAAGGCCAGTGCGTAGGCGGTGATCACCCACTGCCGGTTGGCGTCGGTGATACCGAGGTCCCGCTGTGCGGAGGGCAGCGCGATGTTCACGATGGTCGCGTCGAGAACGACCATCAGCTGGGCGAGAGCGATGAATATCAGCGCTTTCCAGCGCCTGGGATCGACGGACGGGGCTGTTTCAGGCATGGCGGGATCCACCTATTGGTGCAGTGAGCGAACAGGAGCGAAGAACGGGACGGGCGAGGCACCCGCCGGCGCGGCGACGGGCGGGAGAAGAGAAAGAAGGAAGAGGGAGGAGAGAGGGAGAGGGGCGGACGATTTACGAGCGGCGCCTCAAGTCGTCCAACGTGGCGGCGGCGCCGGGGAGTTCGGAGCGGGCAGGGGTCTGCAGCCCGTCCAGGAACAGTTGCAGATGCCGGTGCACGAACTGGTCGAAGTTCCCACAGCGGCTGCCGGGCAGCGGGCGGGTGAGCTGGGTGATCGCGACCATCAGATCACCGACGGCGATATCGGTACGCAGCCGCCCACTGCCGCGCCCGGCGGCCATGACGGCCTCGATGGCCGACTCCAGACGGTCCCGCGCCGCGACCAGATCCGGATGGCCCCGGTCGACGCCGTCGGAGAGCAGCGGGCACAACGCCCCGATCCGCTCCTCCACCGCGTCGTGAACGAAGCGCCTCAGCGCCTGGAAGGCATCGGACTCCTCGGCAAGGGCGCGCTCCGCACGGTCCGCGGTACGGGACATGACGGAGAGTGTGACGTGGTGGATCAACTCCAGGCGATCCGCGAAGTGACGGTAGAGCGTCGCGTTCCCGACACCCGCGCGTCGAGCGATTTCATCGAGCGGGACCTCCGCCCCGAACTCCACCATCGTCTCGCGGGCGGCCGCGATGATCCGCTCCCGGTTACGCGCGGCATCGGCCCGCATCCGGGGCTGCTGCTCCGGCTTCCCGGACCTCGCCTGCGCGGCAACAGCGGTCACGTCGGCTCACTCCCCTCATCTCCCGGCGCTTTCCGGCGCCTGACCTCGGTATCGACTGGTGCGCGAACCGGGGAGCAGCTCCCCGTTTCACCCGGACGTCTGGTTAAACGGGGACACCCTCCCCGGATATTTCGCCACTCCATGTGACCTGGGTCACGCCTCACCCGTCGCGCCCGTGCCGCCCGTACCACCCGCCGCACCCCCTCGTCCGCCGGGCCACGCCCCTCCCCTCAGCACGGTGCCCGACCACGCCACCCCGGCGCCCCTGCCCGCCCCAACCCGTCCAGCCCCGGCCCACCCGGCTCCGACCCATCCGGCCCCGGCATGACTCCACTTGATGTAACCCGGCGCGCGAGCGATCACCCGCCGACCCAAGGTGATCGATATGAAGCACAAGGTCTCCGCGGTCCTGGCCGCCGGCGCGGCCACCGCCGCCGCGGCGATAGCCCTGGGCTCACCGCCCAGCGCCGTGGCCATACCCTCGGTGCCCGGCGCCGCGCCGAGCGGCCCGTGCGCGCTGCGCGGCATCAGCGACGATGTCGCCGAATCCGCCGAGACCCCGGCTGGTTTCTCCCGCTCGTCCGGCACCGTGGAGGCGCTGACCCTCTTCGTCGATTTCCCGGACGCCCGCGCCACGATGTCCCCCCGCGCCCGCTTCGCCGAATTCTTCCCGGCCGCGACGGACTACTTCCGCACCAGCTCGTACGGCAGGCTGACCTACCGGCCCAGACCGCTGCTCCGGTGGATCCGCATGTCACGGCCGCTCGCGACGTACGGCATCCAGCGCGGCGCCGGCTTCGACCCGGCCTCGGACGGCGGCTACCACGCGCTCTCCCGCGAGGTCGTACGCGCCGTCGACCCGCTCGTCGACTTCCGCGACTACGACGTCATCAACATCATCGCCACCCCCAACGCGGGGCCGCCCGCCACCCGTACGGTCCTCTCGGTCACCTTCAGCGGCGGCGACATGGGGCTGAAGACGGACGACGGGGTGCCGTTCCGGAACGCGTCATTCATCTGGAGCCGGCAAACCGGGGCGAGCGCCTTCCGCGTCCTCAACCACGAGAACGCCCACAGCTTCGGCCTGCCCGACCTCTACTTCACGGACGGCCGCGCCGCCCCGCCCCCCGTAGGGCACTGGGACCCGATGGACGAGGACTGGGGGCCGAGCAATGACTTCGTCGGCTGGCACAAGTGGAAACTCGGCTGGCTCTCCGCAGGTCAGGTGCACTGCGCCCCACGCAACGGGACCCCCGGCGAACACACTCTCACCCCGATCGCCACCGAGGGCGGAACCAAGATCGTCGTCATCCCGACCTCGCCCCACACCGCCCTGGTGGCCGAGGCCCGCACCCGCAGCGCCCTGGACCCGACGGTCTGCCGCCCCGGCATCCTCATCTACCGCGTCGCCACCCACGTCCCCTCGGGCCGCGGCCCGCTCCGCATCGTGGACGCCACCCCGCACAGCGACGGCTGCTACCGCGGCAACAAATACGTCGACCCGGAGCTGACCGACGCCACCTTCCGCCCCGGCGACACCTATACGGACCGCACCACCGGCGCGGCCGTCACCGTCCTGACGGAGAACCCGGACGGCACCTACCGCGTACGGGTCACCCCGGCCCGCACATAGCCCCCTCGGCCCCATAAGACCTGCCCGCCCCCTGCCTACTCCCCTCCCTCTTCCCCCCTGCCCTCCTCCCGCCAGTGCCGCCGCCCGATGCTGATCAGCCGCAGCTGACGCCGCGCCACCCGTACGACCTCCTCGGCCGCCCCTTCCGCACCGTCCGCCTCGGCATCGAGCAGCGCCGCGGCCGTCGTCACCAGCCGGTCCACATACAGCTCGGCCAGCATCCGCACCTCGTCATCGCGCCAGCCCTCCGACACCGGCTGGGACTTGAGCGCCGCCCCGACCTCCTCCGCGAACCGGTCCAGCTCACCCGCGATGGCCAGCCGCACGTCCCGCACGCCACCGTGCCGCTCGCGCGCCACGAACCGGATGTGCAGCGGATGGTGACGCACATGCTGCCGCACGACCGCGACCGTGCGGTCGATCCGCTCCTCGGCCCCGTCCTGCTCGGCAAGGATCGCCCGCACCATCACATGCAGGCTCCCCAGCGCCTCCTCCACCAGGGCCACGCCCAGCTCACCCATGTCCTTGAAGTGCCGGTAGAACGCGGTCGGGGCGATCCCCACCACCCGCGTGACCTCCCGCAGCCCCAGGCTGCTCAGGCTCTGCTCCTCCAGCAGCCCGAGCGCCGCATCGAGCAATGCCTGACGGGTCTTCTGTTTCTGGGCCTGCCGGACTCCAAGACTGTGACTCATGTCATCCAGTAAACAACCGTTCTCTGAACAACTCCACCCGGTGACAGTCGTAGACTGAAGGAACTGAGTGAACAACTGTCCTCTGGAATCGGAAAGGAAGATCATGCTCTTCCTCGTCGCAGCCCTCCTCCTGATGGGGATCCTGCTGGGCACGGCGGCACACCTCCCCGTCCCGGTCACCCTCATCGCGGCCACCGTCATCGCCGGCTGGCTGCTCGTCTTCTTCCTCCGCGAACGCCACCACGACGACGAGGTGACCTCCTGATGACCACGCTCAGCGAAACCCTGCGGACCTCTTCCACGACGCCGGCCAAGCCCACCGGGTCGACCGAGCCCACCCAGTCGGCCGAGCCGGCCGGGCCCACCGAGGCGGCCGAGACGACTGAGGCGGCCGGACCCGCCACCGGCCCGGCCGCCTCCCGCCTCCGCGCCCACGCGGACGGCATGGCCGTGGCCTCCTTCATCCTCGGCCTGCTCGGCACCCTGGTCCTCAACCTCCTCCTCGGCCCCTGCGCCCTGGTCCTCGGCGGCCTGGCCCTGGCCCGCGGCACCACCCGCCGCGGCCGAGCCCTCCTCGGCATCGCCCTCGGCGCCGCCGACCTCCTCCTCCTCGCCCTCCTCGTCACCACGGACGGCACAGTGAGCTGGCACATCGGCGGCTGACCCCCGAACCCGGGCCCCCACACCCCCAGTCGGCCCACCGCCAGGCCACGCCCACGCCCCTGATCCCCCACACAAGCAATCTCCAGCGAACGCATCGGCTACGCTGTCAGAGGTCTGATCCCAGGCCTCCGTAGCTCAGGGGATAGAGCACCGCTCTCCTAAAGCGGGTGTCGCAGGTTCGAATCCTGCCGGGGGCACCATGCAGCAAGCCGCTGAACTGGGGGTTTCCCCGGAAGAAGGCGTCCTATTCGGCTCCGGACTCCACGTCCGGGGCCGTTTGCGTGAGCGGATCCCCCTGGCGGACGCCGGAACGACACCTCCAGGGTCGGAGGGAGGCAGATCTCCTCGCACGACTCGATGGGTCGCGTGGAGGGGCAGTCACGACTCGGCGACTCCCGATCCAGCCGTTCGCGCACACGCCCAACCTTAGTGACTCAGCCAGGCCCGGCCTCTCGCGCTCACACCACATCTGCCGTACTGAAGCGGCCAGTTGGACTGCGATGAGACGATGTTGCCATGGTGCTTCAGGTGGGGGCCAAGGCGCTCCGAAAAAGGCGGACGGAGCTTCGGGACTCAGCGGAATCGGTGGGAGCAAGTGGGGCGCTGGGCGATGTAGCCACAGTCGGGCTCTTACTGTTCTACGCTGCTGAGTGTGGGCTGAAGGAAAGACTCCTCATCCGGCAGGGACACCGTGACACCGCAGCTTTGGAGCCCACTCACGACCTCCGCAAGCTGGCCAAGGACCTTCGACTGCCCCGTGCCCTGGGCGCGCGTCTCGAACGGCTCCAGAGCTGCCGATTGCGTGTGCCAGCGCGCGGCTCCATCGCTCTGGCTGATCTGCATCAGGCATGGCGCTATGGTGCGACGCTTGACGCGGCGGACGAGAAGGAAGCTCAGGAAGCCCTCCGCGCTCTGATCACATGGAGCGAAAGGGACTAAGGCTAGGAGGGTACGAAACCATGGCTGAACTGATCGATCTGGAAGGGCCGACGCCCCCAGAGCACCTGTTCACGTGGGTGGATGTCGACGAGCATCTCGCGCTCCTGGCAACTGCGGGCCGGTGGCCCGAGTGGCTGCGCGCGGCGGACGGCTGGTGGGACGGCCTGGAGCTGATCGTTTCCAGTGGTACGGAGGCCGAGGAAGCCAAGCGGTGGCTGGACGAGGCGTTCGGAGCAGGCTCGACCGAATGGCGTGACGGCACGATCATGCTCGGGCTGGACGACCCGCGCACGACTGCGTTCAAAGGCACGCCTGTCATCCTGAGCCCCGAGCCGGAGAACGCCGACCAGCCGCGCCGCGTCCCGCTGTTGCGCGAGAAGCACATCACAGCTCAGCTGGCACAACCCCTGGAGCGTCCCGCCAACGCGCGTTTCCACGCCGACGTACAACTGGTGGCGTTTCACTCGTTCAAAGGGGGAGTCGGGCGCACCGTGCACGCGGTCGCCATGGCCGATGCCGTAGCCCGCCGCGGTGGCAGTGTCCTGCTGGTCGATGCCGACCTTGAGGCCCCAGGAATTACGTGGATGCATAGAGCCCAAGGCGGACAACTCGACTTCTGCTACGAGGACATGCTGGCCCTGCTTCAGGGATCCGAGGACGGCAGCTGGTCGGAGGCGGTGGACATCGCCTCCGCGTATCTGCCGAACCAACAAGTCGGCCGGTACTCCAGCGGGGGGCGTGTAACCGTAGTCCCGGCCAGCAGGCGGCCGCAGCTGGGCCCACCGCGCATCGAGCCGGCGGACCTGGCCTCACCAGGACGCTCACCCTACTTCCTGAGCGAGGCACTGGCAGCGCTCGCAGCCAGCGCCGGCGCGGACACGGTCGTGGTAGATCTACGGGCCGGCGCCTCAGAACTGTCGGCACCCGTATTGCTCGACCCCCGCGTCCAAAGGGTCTTCGTCACCACTCTCAGCCATCAGTCCCTCGCCGGCACCAAGACGTTGTTGAGACAGCTGGGAAACCGGGCACCAGCCTTGCAAGGCATTGACCCGGCCAGCGCCGTGATCATCACGCAGTACCGGCAGGACGTTCACGAGACCCAGGCGGAACAGGCACAGAACGAGCTGAGGAACGCACTGTTTTCGTCTCTCAGGCACCCGGGCGGGACAGCGGAACCCGATCCTGACGACACCGGTGAAGTGGACTTCGATGTCCTGTCACAACCCTTGCTCAGCCCTTTTCGGGAGGAGCTGCTCGCTCTCCCTTCCTCTTGGAGCGCCGTACTCCGCGTACTGGACAGCTGCAAAGTGGGCGATGCCTTGGGGTCGATCGTGCCGACCCCAATCCGGCCGTCGCCGTCGGAGGCGGGCGGGCCGCAGACGGCTGTGGACTACACGACACTGCGCAAACGCCTCGCGGACACCGCGCAACCCCTCATCTACGCCGAGCGGGAAGGCATGTCGTCGGCTAGCGGCTTCCTGGTGACCGATCCGCTGCGCAGGCTGCTGGGAGACCACCGTACGGAACCGCCCCTGGCCCTCGTCGTAGGCGCCAAGGGGGCCGGCAAGACCTTCATGTATGCAAAGGCATGCGCAGCCCGGACGTGGGACGAGTTCGCCGAGCAATCCGGCATCGAGGACGTACGGCTGGGCCTGCCTGTGGTGCCGGTGCTGGAGTCAGACAACCTCGAGGACGGCGACCTGACCACTCAGGACCTCCGAGACGCCTTCGCCGCCCACCACAGTGGGGCATCAGGCGCGGCCGGAACCTCCCAGGAGATTAAGGACAAGCTCAGAAAGGGTCTTTCGACTCTCGACGCGCAGGACGAACTTGGGTGGCGGCAGCTGTGGCTTGAGTGTTTGGCCGTCGCGGCAGGAATGTCGCCGTCCGCCGGTGTCACTACGGAAACCGCGCTGACAGAACTCGGCAAGCGGGCTCGGGCGGTATTCGTCATGGACGGGCTCGAGGACCTGCTTCAATCGCTTGACAGCGAGGTCAAGCGAACGGCGTTGCGCGTACTTCTCATCGACGTGCTCGCTTGGCTGAGGTCACTGCGGGGGCACCCGCTCGGGCTGGTCGTCTTCGTGCGACGAGACCTGGTGAAGCGGGCGGTTCGACAAAACAGCGAGCAACTCCTCGCCCGGTACGAACCGTATGCTCTGCGCTGGGACAAAGAGGAAGCACTGCGGCTAGCGCTGTGGGTCACGGCTCATGCCGACGCGCTGCCCACGGCCTCGGCGGAGTCCGAGATCGCCGAGCAGTCCTATGACGCACTGGTGGAATCCCTCACCCCGGTGTGGGGGTGGAAGATGGGAACGGAGAAGTCCAAAGAAGCGCGCTCCCATCTTTGGGTTCCCGCGGCGCTCGGAGACTTCAAGGACCAAGTGCAAGCCAGAGACGTGGTGGTGTTCCTGGCAGAGGCGGCGCGTCAATCCATTCCCCAGACGACGTGGGATGACCGCGTGCTGGTGCCGAGTGCCATGCGCAAAGCGCTGCTCGCCTGCAGCAAGATCAAAATTAGCGCGATTCAGGATGAGAGCCAGGAGATCGGGGAACTGTTGAGCCGGCTTCAGCAAGTGCGCCAGCCGGTAACCGTGCCTTTCTGGCTGGAGGAAGTGGGGCTTGAGCTGAATGAAGCGGACTTCCTCGTGGAGTCTGGGGTCTTCGCCCGGGGCAACGACGGCCGCTACTGGGTAGCCGAGATCTACCGCCATGGACTGGGATTCGGCAGTGAGCGGCGGGCAAAGGTGCTGTGGCGGAGGTGAATTCCAGGTGTCGCAGGTTCGAATCCTGCCGGAGACACCGACGGCATAGCAGGTAAGAGCACTTCCAAGGCCCCTCGTTCCTTCGAACGGGGCCTTGCGCTCCCCGGAGTCCGTTGCGGGGCACGCTCTTCACCGGCGAGCACTCCGCCGGCCTGGCTCCGTGCCGGGGCAAACCCGCCTGGTTGCAGGGTTGGTTGGTGCTGGGGCCGGTGCTGATGCTCGCGGTGCCCCTGCCGGTCGAGTGGCCAGGTGGCCAGGCGGGCTCCTCCACAGCGGCCGCCCGCCATCGAAAACTGGACGGCCGATGTCAGAGAGCCAGGTGGGTCTGACGCACGCGGTGAAGTCTGCGAAGTCCTTCCGCAGGTACTGCGGATCGGACGGCTTCAGCCGGACCTGTTGGCGGCTGTCCGCCCACCAGATCTCGAAATCCGTGACAGTGCCCTCGGCGGGCCAGCGTTCGGCCTGCGCCGGCAACAGCAGAACGTCGACGAAGCCGCCCACTCCCACACCGATGTCCACGAAGATCCCGATCGCTCCGGGGCTGGGCACCTTCAGGACAGTGCCCCGGAAGACCTGTCCGAAGCGGAGATTCCCGCGGATCCGCTCCCACTCCGCATCCGTAACCACACGGGGCATTCTGGCAGCCCCGCCGCACCGAGTCAGCCCGATCCATGGCCCGGATGAGGCGAGCGGCCGGGGATGCCGCCCGACGGCGCGCCATCGGTGCGTGGCAGTGAGGGCAGCCCTCCGTGGTCGCTCTCCTTGACGCAGCCGCAGCGGGAGCAGACGGAGATGGGACGGCCGTCCGAGTCGCGCTGGCCCCACATCGTGGCGTGGCACTGTGGGCATCCGGACGTCACGATGCCGCGCGGGCCCAGCGGCGGCGGGTCGGGGGTGGCCGCCACGTAGGCGATGATCTGTTCGCGGTCGCGCGCACTGTCACCTGCCATGCGCAGCAGATTCGCCAGCCGCGTCCGCGCTTCCTCGGCGAAGGTCCCCATGCCGGGGAGGTTAACTGCGGAGGGGGCCGGGCACTGCCGGTACGGATAAGTGCCTCCCATCGGAGGACGTCTGATCCGTGCAATCCGGGCGCTGGAGGGCGCGCGGGCGTCGGCCGGTGAGACGGGGAGCCGGGTGCTTAGAGCGGTGTCGGTGGCAGCCCGCCTGGCGGACGGCGGGTTTGCGTCACGGCCTCTGGGACGTTCTCGGCTCGCATTCGAGCAGCTTGGTGATGTCTCCTGCTGGACGGTCGCGGAGGGGGCGAGTTATCCACAGGGTCGACGGGGACCCCCGCGGAACTCGTAGGCTTTCGGAATGGCTCTGGCGGACGTGGAAGTGGTCGTGGACATGGATGTGGAAGGCGCTTCGGACGCAAGCGAGGCGGTGCAGGTGCTGCGCCGGGTGTTCGGGTATGACGCGTTCCGCGGCAGTCAGCAGGAGATCATCGAACACGTCATAGGGGGCGGGGACGCGGTCGTCCTGATGCCGACCGGTGGCGGCAAGTCGCTGTGCTATCAGATTCCCTCGCTGGTCAGAAGCGGTGTGGGGGTGGTGATCTCCCCGCTGATCGCGTTGATGCAGGACCAGGTCGATGCCTTGCGGGCGCTCGGTGTGCGGGCCGGGTTCCTGAATTCGACGCAGGATCTGGAGGAGCGGCGGCTCGTCGAGGCCGAGTTCCTGGCCGGGGAGCTGGACCTGCTGTATCTGGCGCCCGAGCGGCTGCGGGTCGAGCAGACACTGAATCTGCTCGACCGCGGGAAGGTCTCGCTCTTCGCGATCGACGAGGCGCACTGTGTCGCCCAGTGGGGCCATGACTTCCGGCCGGACTACCTGGCCCTGTCGATGCTGCACGAGCGCTGGCCCGAGGTGCCGCGGATCGCGCTGACCGCCACCGCGACCGAGGCCACGCACCACGAGATCAGCTCCCGGCTGCGGATGGCCGACGCCCGGCATTTCGTGGCGAGCTTCGACCGGCCCAACATCCAGTACCGGATCGCGGCGAAGAGCGAGCCGAAGAAGCAGCTGCTGGACCTGCTGCGCAACGAGCACGCGGGGGACGCGGGGATCGTCTACTGCCTGTCGCGGGCGTCGGTGGAGAAGACCGCGCAGTTCCTGGTGGACAACGGCATCGCGGCGGTGCCGTATCACGCGGGGCTCGATCCGCGGACGCGTGCCGAGAACCAGGCCCGGTTCCTGCGTGAGGACGGGCTGGTCGTGGTCGCCACGATCGCGTTCGGGATGGGCATCGACAAGCCGGACGTCCGGTTCGTGGCCCACCTGGATCTGCCGAAGTCCGTGGAGGGCTACTACCAGGAGACGGGGCGCGCCGGGCGGGACGGGCAGCCGTCGACGGCCTGGCTGGCGTACGGGCTGCAGGACGTGGTGCAGCAGCGGAAGATGATCGACGGGTCGGAGGGCGACGAGGCGCACCGGCGGCGGCTGTCGGCCCATCTCGACGCGATGCTGGCGCTGTGCGAGACGGTGCAGTGCCGGCGGGTGCGGCTGCTGGCCTACTTCGGGCAGGAGAGCAGCGCATGCGGGAACTGCGACACCTGTCTGGCCCCGCCGCAGACCTGGGACGGCACGGTCGCCGCGCAGAAGCTGCTGTCGACGGTCGTACGGCTGCAGCGTGAGCGCGGTCAGAAGTTCGGCGCGGGCCAGATCATCGACATCCTGCTGGGGAAGAAGACCGCCAAGGTCATCCAGTTCGATCATGACGGGCTGAGCGTCTTCGGGGTGGGGGACGACCTCCGGGAGGCCGAATGGCGGGGCGTCGTACGGCAGTTGCTGGCGCAGGGGCTGCTCGCCGTCGAGGGTGATTACGGCACGCTGGTGCTCACGGAGACGAGCGGTGAGGTGCTGGGCGGCCGGCGCGAGGTGCCGATGCGGCGGGAGCCGGAGAAGGCGGCGCGGCAGGCCAGGGCGAAGGCGAAGGGCAAGCGTGCGGTGCCGGCCGATCTGCCGGAGGCGGCGCTGCCGGTCTTCGAGGCGCTGCGCGGCTGGCGGGCCCGTACGGCCAAGGAGCAGGGCGTGCCCGCGTATGTGATCTTCCACGATGCGACGCTGCGGGAGATCGCCACGCTCGCGCCGACGGCGATGGCCGAACTGGGCACGGTCAGCGGAGTCGGCGAGAACAAGCTCGCGAAGTACGGCGAGCAGATCCTGGATGTGCTCGCCGGACGGGAGACGGAGGCGCAGGGCGGGGCTGAAGCCGCCGGCGCCGACGGCTCCGCGGCGGCCGGGGCGGGGGCGTCGGGTGCCACGGGCACCGCGGCCGGGGCGGCAGCCATGGGCGCTACGGGGGCACCGGCAGCGGAGCGTCACGCCGTTCCGGAGCCCGATGATGAGGAGCTGCCGGAGCCGCCGGATGACATCGACTGGTGAGGGCGGCTGCGGCGGTGGGAATTGGACGGCTTCGGCCCGTCTTGGGCGGGCGTTCCTTCACAGAACCGAGCGCAGAGATCCCGGTGACTGTTACACAACGGATGGGTCGCCGTTAAGCACGCTCCGTAGCGTGCTGACTCCGATCGCATCCCTACGGCGGCCCGAGCCGCCCCCGACGAGGAGTACCCATGCGGGCCCAGCGCCGCACCATGATCCGTACCGCCACCGTCGCAACCGGTGCGCTGGCCGTGCTGCTGCTCCCCGCGGGAGCCGCCTTCGCCGCCGACTCCACCGGCCCCTCGGAGAGCCGGACCTCGATCATGCTGCCCGACAACGGGCTGGCCGGACTGGCGGAGAAGGCCGGCCAGCTGCCCAAGGCGGGGCTGCTCGGTGGCGTGGGGGTGCTGGGCGTGGCCGGTACGGCCCTCGCCGTGCACCGTCGCCGACAGGACGGCCGCGGCCGGCAGGCCTGAGCCCGTACGCCAGCAGGCCCAGCGGGCACGATGGCCGGTCGGCCTCGACGGCCTCGACGGCCCGGACACCGAGCCCCGAGCCGATGGCTCACTCGGCCACGCGGACGGCGGACCCGGGTCCGACGGCGGGCTCAACCCTGAGGCCGCCCCCGGCCGGGGCCCCGACCGCGGGCCCGGCGCCGCTCTTCGCCCCGGCCCCGAAACCAGGCGGGCTCCCGACCGCCCCGGCATCGCTGCTCCTACTCCTCCTCCGCCAGCAGCCGCTGCACCTCGTCATAGCCCAGCACCTGGCCGCCCAACCCGGCGGCCTCCGCCGGCTGCCGACCCGTGCGGATGGCGTCCGCCGCCGTGAGCGTGGCCTGGAGGGCGGTCCGGAAGAGCAGCGAGCCGGTGCTGATGCGGCGTACGCCGAGCTCCGCCAGACGGCTGACGGTGTGCCGTCCGGGAGCGAAGAGGATGTTGAGCGGGGCGGGGACCTCGGCGACCAGGGTCGAGATCTCCTCGTCGGCGACGACGCCCGGTACGAAGACGCCGTCCGCGCCCGCGGCCAGGTACGTCTGCGCGCGCGAGAGCGTGACCGAGAGGGGCGGCGGGCTGTCCACGAGCCAGTGGGTGTCGATCCGGGCGTTGAGGAACAGCCCCGGCGCCCGCTCCTTCACCGTGCTGATCAATTCGGCCTGACGCACCGGATCCTGCAGCCCCTCGCCGCCCGGCAGCCCGTCCTCCAGGTTCAGGCCGGCCGCCCCGGCCTCCGCCAACTCGGCGGCCAGATCCCCCACTTGACCGGCGTCACCGCCGAATCCGCCCTCCACGTCGACCGTGTAGGGGCAGGAGAGCCGGCCGTTGAGCCGCAGCGCCAGCGCCACCGTGGCGTCCCGTGCCTCGGCGAGCGCGCGCCCGTCCGGATAGCCGTGGGCCGCGGCGACGCCCAGGCTCGTGGTGCCGACTGCCGCGTATCCGGCCCCGGCGAGTGCGACGGCCGAGATGACGTCCCAGGCGTTGGGCAGCAGCAGCGGCTGATCCGCGTGGTGCAGCGCGTGGAAGTGGAAGGTGGCGTACTCCGGGGAGCTACTCATATGGGCACCGTAGGCCGGAGTCCCTTCGGTAGGTGTCGAAGACTCGCGGCGGACGCCGGAGTGATGACCACTCCGGCGTACAGCCACCGTGCGCCACCGCCCGCCCACCCCTCGAAAGCGGGCACATCGCCCGGCCTGTGCCCCTCCGGCTCCGCCGGCGCCTCCGGCTCCGCTGTTACGGACCGGCTCTGAGCGGGCCCGTGGCCTCGGCTCCCGTATTGCCGCCCGGGCCTACGTCCGTAACCCCGCTCCTCCCGCCCCGCCCGACGGCCCGTGGCCCTCCTCCGTAATCCCCGCGCGCCCGCCCTCCCCCGCCTCGTACCGTACGAGCATGACCGAGATACAGCCCAGGGACGGGACCGCGCCCGCCACCCTTGCCCTCTGGCGTCCCACCGGCCCCGAGGAGCTCGCTCTGGTCGAGGCCTCCGGCTGGCGGGCCTGGCCGCCGCGGCTGCCCGACCAGCCGATCTTCTATCCCGTGCTGAACGAGGACTACGCGATACGGATCGCCCGCGACTGGAATGTGCCGGCCTCCGGCGTCGGCCATGTCACCCGCTTCGAGGTCGAGGCGGACTTCGCCAAGCGCTATCCGGTGCGGCAGGCGGGGGGCGAGACGATCCTCGAACTATGGGTGCCCGCCGAGGAGCTGACGGAGTTCAACCGGCACATCGTCGGGCGCATCGAGCTGGTCCGCAGCTTCCACCCGCCTCAGGGGGACTGACCGGGCACGCCCCCGCCCACCACGACCGGGCGCACCGACAACCGCGGCACCCGCAACACCCACAAGCCCACCGGACGACCGGACGGCCGGCCATCCCCGGCCACGCCGCCTCCTTACGCAAGAGCAGCCCGCTACCTCCTCCCACCGCACTCCCCCCGCCGCCCATACACCGTGATCCGCGCCCCCCGTACCTCCCGGCTGCGGCAGATCTCGAATGCGGCGCGCAGTGTGGACCGCTTGGCGATTTCCTGGTCGCTGTCGTCGGCCGGCTGGCCGTCCGGGTCGCCGGCGACGACGATCCGTCGGGCGGCCAGCATCCGGTCGCGGATCGCATCGCCGGAGCGCTCGGTGCCGTAAAGGGTGTGCGAGGCCAACGGGCTGCCGGCCAGCGCGAGATCGTGCAGCCCGCGGAACTCGTGCGGCAGGGTAGCCCGCCAGATCCGCCGCCGGGACGGCATGAACAGCAGCCCGTCGCCGGGCCCGGCCACCGCGCGTACGGCGTGCGCGATCGCGGTGACGTCATCGACCCGGCTGTCCGGGCTGCGCAGATGGACATCGACCGGCACCAGCGCCGCCAACAGCAGCGCCACCGCCGCCGCCCGGCGCAGCCGGCGGCCCCGGGACCGGCCCCGCTCGCCGGCCGGCCGCAGCAGCCGCGTCAGCGCGCCGCCCGCGAGCAGCGCGAACCCGACCACGTAGTAGAGGACATAGCGGTCCACGTAGGCCGGTTCGACGTGGGAGAGGAGGAGCAGCAGGAGGGTGGGCAGGAGCAGCAGGGGGACGGCGAGGGCGCGTAGCCCGATGGGGCCGCGGGAGCGGATCGGGACGCGGGCGGCGGCGATGCCGAGGGCGGCGAGCACCGCGAACGTCAGCAGTTGGAGGGGGTCCGGCCACATGAGCCAGCTGATCTGTGCGGACTGCCGGGTGCTGAACACCGCGAGCGGGGCCAGACCGGCGAGGACGGCGGCCGAGGCGAGCAGCCAGGCGCGCCGTACGGGGCGGGGCAGCCGCGCCAGGACCACCGCGGCGCCGTGCGCGGGCAGCGCCAGCGCCGCGAATTCGTGCAGCAGACAGGCGCCCAGCATCAGCGCCGTATAGCCGAGCCACAGCACCCGGCGCGGACGGGCCGCGGCGCACACCAGCACATACGTGGCCCACACGACCAGCGCGCAGACCATCGCGTACGAGCGGCCCTCCTGCGCGTACTGCTGGACGAGCGGGATCAGCGCGAAGGTGAGGCCCGCCGGCAGCCCCGCCCGCCGGCCGGCCAGCCGCTGCCCCAGCAGCGCGACCCCGGCGGCGGCGACCGTCATCGCGGCCACGGACGGCAGCCGCAGCCCGACCGCGTCGCCGAAAGCGCCGCGGAGGGTGGCGTCGTAGCCGGCGAACCAGAGATGCATCAGCGCGTAGTACAGGCCGTGCACGACATCGACATGCAGCAGCGTGGGCCACAGGTCGGCCAGGCTGCGGTGCGCCATGTCGTAGGTGACCGCCTCATCCCGCCATATGGCGTCCTGCCGGCGGATTCCCCACGCCCCCAGGAGCAGCATCAGCCCCGCGGGCATCAGCACCACCGCGCCCTGCGCCGCCCGGCTACCACGGGCGGCGACGGGGGACGCGTACGTCTTCTGCGCTTGCGCTACGTCGATGACGGGCTCCGGTCACGTACGGGACGGACAGAGACGAACCCCCGGTCCGGGCCGCGCGGCCCGGGCCAAAAGCCAGGGGCTCCGGCCTGACGACCGGAGCCCCTGCCCCACTGCTAGCCGATCCGGACCAGCTTCGCCCCGAAGGCCGGCTCGACGAGGTCCTGCTTCAGGGCCACCGGCACCTTCTGCGCGGTCTCCCCGTTGCCGACCGTCAGCACACCGACCTCGGTGCCGGCCTTCGCTTCGTGCGGGACGGCCTTGCCGTCGGCGCCGATGCTCAGCTGCAGCTTCTGGCCCGGCGCTCCGACCGCCTTCAGGTCCTTGGTGGCGATGACCGGCGTCAGCCCGCCCAGGCCGTCATCGACGTACCCGACGACCTGCCCCTTCTTCACCGCTGTGGCCGAGGTCAGCGCGTCGCGTGCCGCTTCGATGACCTTCTTGCTGTTGTTCTTGACCATGGTGAGGCTGTTGGAGGCGTTGGGGTCCAGGCCCTTGAAGTGTTGGTCCATCATCGTGCCGAGGATCAGCCGGTCCTTGCCGTCCACCGTCTTGTAGGCCGCCCAGGACAGCGTGCCGCCGGCCGCCGTACTGGAGCCGGTCTTGATGCCCTTGATGCTCAGCCCCGCCAGCAGCAGATCATCGTTGTTGTTGTTGATCCGCTCCGGCAGGCCCTCGATCTCGGCGTTGGGCATGGCGACCACCGGGCGGAAGGCGTCGAACTTCATGACGGCCTCGGCCAGCTTGAGCTGGTCGACGGCGGTGCTCACGGTCTTGGGGTCCAGGCCGCTGGGGTCGGTGTAGGTGGTGTTCTTCATGCCCAGGTCCTTGGCGGCGTCGTTCATCTTCTTGACGAACGCCCCCTCGTTGGCGGACTGGGTGTCCCAACGGGCCAGCAGCCGGGCGATGTTGTTGCCGGACGGGATCATCAGCATCTTCAGCATGTCCTGCTGACTGAACTTCTGCCCCGCCTTGAGCCCCTCGATCCGCGACTCGTCGGTGGAGCCGCCCTCGGCCACCGCCTTGCCGTCGACCCTGATCTGCGGGCCCTTTTCATCCTTCTTGAGCGGGTGCTCCGTGAGGATGACGTAGGCCGTCATGATCTTGGCGACGCTCGCGGTCGGCACCGGCTTCTGCTCGCCGAACGTTCCCAGGTCACCGGAGCCCACGACCTTGACCGCCGCCTGCCCGTGCTCGGGCCACGGGAGGGAGAGCTTGCCGCCCCCGAAGGTGAACGAGGACCCGGCGTCGCCGAGGACGAGCGCCGGGGCGGGCAGCGGCCGGACCGCCTGGGCGACCACGAAGATGACCGCCAGCAGCGCGGCGAGCGGGGTCCAGATCTTGAACCGGCGGACGACCGTACGCAGTGTGGTCTCGGGCGGCGGCGGGGTGTTGGTGAGCTGCGCCAGGAGGTCGAGCGGCGGCAGCGGCTGCTGCTTGGTGTGCTCGGTCTCGGGCAGCTCGGCGGGGGCGGCAGCCGTGGCGGCGGGCGGCATCGCACCCGGCCGGTCCGCGGACTTGGGCGAGGCTGCCGGGCCGACGGGCTTGGCGGCCGGCGGCGCGTCGTTCGCCGCCTTGCCGGCCGGCTTGGCGGCGGCCTTGTCCGCCGTCTTGTCGGCGGCCTTGCCCGGCGCCTTGTCGGCCGTCTTGTCGGCCGTCTTGTCGGCCGTCTTGTCGGCGGGCTTCTCGGATGCCTTGTCCGCGGCCTTGTCCGGCGTACGGGCGGGCGTCTTCGGCGCCGTCTTGCCCAGCGACTTACCGGCCGTGCCGTCGTCCGCCGACTTCAGCGCGACGAACTGGCTGGTCCGCTCCGAGTCCCGCTCGGCGGCCTTCGTAGCTTTGGCCTCGCCCTTGGCGCCCTTGTCGGCGGGCTTCCCGGCGTCCTTCCCGGCGTCGCCCTTGGCGTCCTTCTTGCCGTCCTCGTCGCCGTCCTTCTTGGCATCGGCTTTGGTCTCGGCGCCGGGCTTGGCCTCGGCGCCGTCCTTCTCGCCGTCCTTCTTGGCATCGGCCTTGTCCTCGGGCTCGTCCTTGCCCGCGGACTTGTCGTCGCTCTTGGACTCAGCCTCGGGCTTGTCCTCGGCCTTGCCCTTGCCCTTGTCCTCGGCCTTGCCCTTGGCCGCGTCGCCGTCCTTGTCCTTGGCGGGCGGGGAGATCTTGAACGCCGTGGTCGCCTGATCGACGGCCTCGGCCTCACCCTCCTTCCCCTTCAACTTCGCAAAGGCAAAGACTCGGGTCGCGTTATCGACCTCCGGCTCGTCGGCCTCCGCCGCCGCACCGCCCTTGCCGTCACCATTGCCCTCACTCGCCGCACCGGCGGTCCCAACGGACTTGCCCTTCTGCGGCCCGACCGTCTTGAACACGGCGGTCGGCTGGTCGACAACTTCAGTCACCGTGGACCGCGAGGCGGACTCGGCCTCGGACGCGGACTCAACCTTGGACGCGGGCGCGGACGCGGACTTGCTCCCGGACTTGCCCCCGGCCCCGGACTTCGCGGCAGGCTCACCCTTCTTGCCCTTGCCCTGCCCCTTACCGGTCGCGTCGGCCTTCACCGACTTCGCGGCAGGCTTTGCGTCCGACTTTGCTTCCGGCTTTGCTTCCGGCTTTGCTTCCGGCTTTGCGGCAGCGTCCTCAGCGCCCTTGTCCGCACCCCCGTCAGCGTTCAGGCCGGCCTCCTCGTCGGCATCCCCGGACACCTCGGCATCCTCGCCGCCCTCGGCGTCCTCGTTCGCGACCCAGGCGGCCACAGCGGCGCGCAGGCGGTCGTCGCCACCCTCGGCGGCCTCACCGCCCTCCTCGGGCCCCTGAGGCCCCTCAGACGCGCGTTCGGACCCCGACCCGCTCCCGGACCCCGACGCGGCCCCGGAAGCCGCGTCTGCCGGGGACTCCGTCCCGGACTCCGGCTCCGGCTCCGGCTCCGGCTTCGAATCCTTCCCGGAACCCGAATCCTTCACCGATTCCTTCGCCGGCTGCTTTGCCGGCTGCTTCGCCGATCCCTCAGCCGATTCGTCCGGCTCCCCGCGGAAGGCCGACAGCCGCGGATCACGTTCACTCCGCGCCGTCTTCCCCGACGACTGCTTCTTGTCCGACTTGTCGGGGGACTCGCCCGCCACCGATGTCTCCTTCATACGTCCCACTGCTGCTGGCCCAGTGTTCCCAAGTGTCCTGTGTCCACGTAGCCCCATCTCGCCGCCACGCGTACCGGTAGGTGCCGCACCCCTCAGAAAGATGTCGCCGACGTGCAAGACGAGAACGACATACCTACCGGTTCCATACCGAACCCCCCACGCACTCTCGACAGATGAATGTGAGAGGGGTCACCCTGTCATTCATCCACGCGGGGAGGCATGGATGGGCAGGAGCCGCAGAACAATTCCGGAGGAGCTTCTGCTGCTCGCTTTGGACCCGACGACGGGAACCACAGCGCAGCCGCAGTCGCTCGACCTCGGCCTGGCCGGGGCCCAGCTAGTAGAGCTGGCTCTGGCAGGACGGATAGCCCCAGACGGGGATCGTATCGCCGTGGTGATGGCACGGCCGACAGGAGATCCAACTCTGGACTCCGCGCTCGAACTGCTGCGCCGACGCGGCAGTCCGGTGCGCGCGGTCCACTGGATCGGCGGGCCCCGGCTGGGGCTGCGCCAGACCTACCTCACGCATCTCGAACGGTGCGGCATGGTGCATGCCGTGGCGGGCCAGATGTGCGGGGTACTGCCGACGACGCGCTACCAGGCGACGGAGACGGCCATCAGCCGGGAAATCAGGGCCCGGCTGGACAACGCGATCCGCACCGGCGTACCCCCGGACCCGCGGACCGCCGCGCTCGCCGCGCTGGCCCATGCGGTCGGGCTCGGCAAGCATCTGTATCCAGGGAACGAAGGGCGTTCATCGCGCTCCCGTCTCCGGGATCTGATCCGGCACGACCCGATGGGCGGACTGGTCGCACACGCCGTCATGGATGTGCAGAACGGTGTCGGGGCCCAGCCCCGGCGGCAGCAGGCGGCGGGCGCGGGAGCCGTCCGGCAACCGGCCGCACGGGCCACGGCGGACCCGGCCGGCGCGCCGGTCCCGTCGCGGCACGGCCACGGCCGGATGGCCCGGGTGGGCGCACGCTGACGCGATAGCCCGCCGTACGACCTCGCGCACCACCCAGCGCAGCACCCGTACCGCTCGCACCACCCGTCCCCGAAGTCCCGTACGGGAGCCGCAGCACCACGCGCGGGGTGGCGGAGCCGACCGTCCGGCCGACGGCCGGCCCGCCACCCCGCGCACACGCCCGCTCGCCTTCTGTGTGCATTTCACTGCGCGGCGTCACCTCGGAGTGGCAGTCTGCTGAACAGGAAACGACAGCAGCACGGAGCCGGAGGTGCACGTCCCGTGGCGTCCAATGTCAATCCGACCGTCAGGCGACGCCGATTGGGCCAGGAGCTACGAAGGCTCCGTGAGCTCAAAGGCATGACGGCGGAAGAGGTGGCCGAGCGGTTGCTGGTCTCCCAGTCGAAGATCAGCAGACTGGAAAACGGCCGCCGCAGCATCAGTCAGCGCGATGTCCGCGATCTGTGCGGGGTCTACGAGGTCGAGGACCACCGCATTGTGGATTCACTGATGCAGATGGCCAAGGATTCGCGCCAGCAGGGTTGGTGGCACGCCTTCGGCGACATCCCCTACAGCGTCTACATCGGCCTGGAGACCGAGGCGGCCTCGCTGCGGATCTACGAGTCCCTGCTGGTGCCCGGTCTGCTCCAGACCCCCGGCTACGCCGAGGCGGTCATTCCCGGCACGGTCCCCGAACTCGCGCCCGACCATCTGGAGAAGCGCATCCAGGTGCGGATGCGCCGCCAGGAGCGGGTCACCGACCCCGAGCGGCCCTTGCGGCTGTGGGTGGTGCTGGACGAGAGCGCGCTGCGGCGGGTGGTCGGCAGCCATCTGATCATGCGCGAACAACTGGACCATCTCGTCGAGATGAGTCAATTGCCGCATGTGACGGTGCAGGTTCTCCCGTACGACACCGGCGCACACGCCGGAATGTCGGGAACGTTCTCCATCCTGGAATTCGACGATGCCGCCGATTCCAGCGTGGTGTACATCGAGGGCGTCACCAGTGACCTCTATCTGGAGAAGACCAACGATGTGCACAAATACACGATCATGTACGAGCATTTGCGTGCGCAGGCATTGAGTGCGGAGCACAGCCGGGAGTTCATCGCCGGTGCGGCCAAATCCCATGCCGATGCCATGAGTTGACACCTACTCGGGAGTCAATGCGCGGAATCCGGGATTCCGGGGAAGCGGGATCGCACGGTACACCTGCCGTCGCTCCGGTGAAAAGAGATCAAGGAATATGCCCTTCGTACGGGTGAACGGCTCCTGCGGCTGGTGATGTTGGCGCGTAGCGTCGTCCGTACCGAATCCGCGGTAACTCAGAGTCAGCTGGAGTGAACATGGCCGTGCAGCCCAATTCCGCATTCTCCTGGACCAAGTCCTCGTACTCCGGTGGTAACGGCGCCTGTGTGGAAATCGCCGTGCCGACCGCCGCGGCCATCGCCGTGCGGGACTCCAAGGACCCCGACGGTCCGCGCCTCACGTTCGACAACTCCTCCTGGCGCCACTTTGTGTCGGACGTCGCCGGTGGCACGTTCGACGCGGCGTGACCTGAGCCGTCACCGTCCGCACTCCGCAGAAGTGAGCCCTCTCGACTGGATCGCCGTCCCGGCCGAGGGGGCTCGGCCATGCCCGCCGCCCCCGGGGCAGGCCGAAAGTCGTCGCCGCCCCCGTACGTCAGCGCAGTTCGGACACATACCGGTCCGTCCCCGGCACGGTCGGCAGGAACGGCGCCAGCAGCTCCACCCGCCCCAGCCCCGCCTTGGCGACCTCCTCCTCCAGACCGGCGAACTGCCCGGTCCAGCCGTCGCGCGGGTCCCACTGGAGGAACCACAGCAGGGTCAGCCGGGTGTCGACGCCCTCGACCTGCCGCACGTACGGCATCCGGTCCCCCGGCAGCGGCGTCGGACGGAAGAGCGTGACCATCGCGGCCGGTGAACCCGCCAGTCGCCGCGGCAGATGCCGGGCGCACAGCCACTCCAGCAACGCGTCCCGGCGCTCCGGACCGTCCGTGTCGATCACTTCCAGCACCAGCCCGGCATACGGGTGGTCCAGGGCATGGAAGTCGCGGGGCCCCGCCGCGCCGTCCCGGTAGACCGTCGCCAGATGCTCCTGGAAGGCCGTGAAGACATGCGTACGGTCCCGATAGACCCGGCCGTCCCGGTTGAGGCGCTTGTTGATGCCGACGGTCCACTTCATGTGCTCGTCGTAGCGGCCCGCGGTGATCCAGTACGTGGAGAGGTAGCAGCCGGCCGTGACCGGCTGGGCGACGGCGGACTTCTCGGGGCGGCGCAGCAGTTGCAGCTCGCGTGTGGCGACCCAGCGGCGGCCCGCGAAGATCCACGGCATCGCCATCGCGCCGGCGATGTAGTGGTCGTCCTCGTACCAGCGGTTGTAGGCGTATTCATGGCCGGGGTGCGGTTCGACCATGGTGATCAGCGCGTGCCCGGGGTGCACCCCGTAGGGGCCGATGGCGGCCAGCTCGGCGTAGGCGGCGGGCCCGGCGGCCGGCGTGGGGGCCGCGGTGGTGGCCGCGGGGGTGGTGACCTCTGGCGTGCGTTCGCTGTCTGCGGTCATGGCAGACAGGTCTAGCTGACAAGCCGTCAGATGGGGAGGGGTGGGCGCGAAGGAGTCGCGGGTGGCGGTCGGCCGAGGGGCGGGCCGCCCCCGCCCCCTAAGGGCCACTCCTTCCGCCCGGCCCCCTACGGGACCCGCAGGGGACTCCACCGGCTCATCATGCGGTCACCCCTGCGCTTCCGCCACCGGCGGCTTAAGCTGCCTGGCATTCGCGGCTAACGGTCGTTAATCGCGGAACGCGAGCGATGGGAGTCGCCATGCCGGATGCGATAGCTGGCCGTGTCACCGCCCCCGTTCCCGGGCTTGCCTCTCGGGCGGCGCGGACCGGGAGTTCGCCGGTGCGTGACATCCTGGCGCTCACCGCGCGGGCCGAGGTCATCTCGTTCGCCGGTGGGCTGCCGGCGCCCGAGCTGTTCGACACGGCGGGGCTGGCGGACGCCTTCCGGCACGTGCTGGCCGAGGAGCCGAGGCGGGCGCTCCAGTACTCCACCAGCGAGGGCGATCCGGCGCTGCGCGCGGCCGTCGCGGCGCGTACCACCGCGCGCGGACTGGCCACCGACGCCGACGACCTGCTGGTGACCACCGGCTCCCAGCAGGGCCTGACGCTGCTGGCCACGGCCCTGCTGGAGCCGGGGGATGTGGTGCTGGTCGAGGACCCCTGTTACCTCGCGGCGCTGCAGATCTTCTCCTTCGCCGGCGCCCGGGTGGTGCCGGTGCCGACCGACGACGGGGGAATCGACCCGGCCGCACTGGACGAGATCACCGCACGGGAGCGCCCCAAGCTGCTCTATGTCGTGCCGACCTTCCAGAATCCGACCGGCCGTACGCTGCCCGCCGAGCGCCGCGCCGCGGTCGCCGAGGTCGCCGCCCGGCGCGGGCTGTGGATCGCCGAGGACGACCCGTACGGGGAGCTGCGTTTCGAGGGTGAGCCGGTGCCGTGGGTCGCGACCTTCCCGGGGGCCGAGGACCGTACGGCGCTGCTCGGCTCGTTCTCCAAGGTGATGGCGCCCGGTCTGCGGCTGGGTTCGCTGCGTGCGCCGGCCGCGCTGCGGCGCGCCTGTGTCATCGCCAAGCAGGCCGCCGATCTGCACACCTCGACCGTCGATCAGGCCGCGGCGGCACGCTACTTGGCGGTCGCGGACCTGGACGCGCATCTGCGGCGGGTGCGCGACGCCTACCGTGAGCGGCGGGATGCGCTGGTCGACGGGCTGGCCGTGGCGCTGCCCGAGGGCTCGCGGTGGAACCGTCCGGAGGGCGGGATGTTCGTGTGGGCGACGCTGCCCGAGGCGTACGACGCGACGGCGCTGCTGCCCGAAGTGGTGCGGCATGACGTCGCCTACGTACCGGGCGCGCCGTTCTTCGCCGGTCCACCGGACCCCACGGCTGCCCGGCTGTCGTTCGTGACGCACTCCCCGGAGGAGATCCGCGAGGGGCTCGGCAGGCTGGAGAAGGCGCTGGCGGGGGTGGGGGCGGGAGCGGTACGGAAAGGTTGAGTGCAGGGCGCGTTGCGCACGGCCGCGCTGCGGTGCGTCCGTACGGCTGCTCTCGGGCGCTCGGCGCGATGGAGCGGGGCGCGCCCGTACGACCCTCCCCGGGCGTCCCGCGCCCGCGCGCCCCCCGGTCCCCTTCGTGAACGGCTCTGGCCTTCCCCACCCCCCGGCCCTAACCTGACGCCTCATCAGTTGAGCGTTGGGCGCCGACGGGGAGGCACACATGCTGCTGCGGAACAAGACCGTCGTCATCTCGGGCGTGGGAGCGGGGCTCGGTCATCAGGTCGCGGCGGCCTGCGTGCGGGAGGGTGCCTCGGTGGTGTTGGGGGCCCGTACGGAGGCGAATCTCGTCAAGTCGGCGGCGCAGCTGGACCCTTCGGGCGCGCGGACGGCCTGGCGGGTGACCGATATCGGCGACGAGGAGCAGTGCGGGGCGCTGGCCGCGCTGGCCGTGGAGCGGTTCGGCGGGATCGATGCCGTGGTGCATGTCGCCGCGCTGGACTCGCTGTTCGGGGGGTTGCGGGATGCCGACTTCGACTCCTGGCAGCGGGTCGTGGACGTCAATCTTCTGGGCACGCTGCGGATGACCCGGGCCTGTCTGCCGTCGCTCACGGCGCGCGGCGGCGGCTCGGTGGTGGTGATCGGCACCCAGTCGTCGGTCGCCGCGCCGTCACAGGTCCAGCAGGCAGCGTATGCGGCGTCCAAGGGCGGCCTGGTTTCGGCGATGTACTCATTGGCGCGCGAGCTGGGGCCGGACCGGATACGGGTCAACACCGTGCAGCCGGGGTGGATGTGGGGCCCGCCGGTGGAGGCGTACGTACGGTTCCAGGCGCAGAGTGAAGGCGTCCCGGAGGCCGAGGTGCTGGCCCGGCTCACCGAGCGGATGGCGCTGCCCGAGCTGGCGACGGACGCGGATGTGGCCGAGACCGTGGTCTTTCTGGCCTCCGACCGGGCCCGTGCGATCACGGGGCAGTCGCTGCTGGTCAACGCGGGGGAGCTGATGCGGTAGCCCGGCCGCCGGCCCCGGGATTCAGGTCATCATGACGGTCGCCAGGAGTGCGCTCCCCGCTGCCGCCTCCACCCAGAAGTAGCACCACGACGGGTACCAGGAGCCCGGTGCCTCGGCGAGGCGGGCCGTGAGGCGGCCGCCGGCCATCCCCAGCAGCGCGACGGCGACCGCGAGCGCGGCGCCGTGCCGTAGTGGGTCAGCGGATCCGGTGGCCGTCCAGCCGAGCACCGCGGCCGTCGCCACCCCGAACCCGCCGTAGACGGCCCGCACTTCGGTACGTGCCGTGGCCCCGTTCAGCGCGAGGCCGAAGGGGCGGACCAAACGGGCGGGAGCGGTCAGCCCGTACAGCCCCATGCCGAGGAAGAAGAGCGCGCAGGCGGCGCGCACGGCGGCGACGGTGAAAGTAGTGGCCGGAGGTTGAGGAAGGGGCATACCGGCGAGGATGCCGTGCATGGCCGATGACGCGCTTTCACGAACGTGCTGCCCGGTGCCGTGCGCCCGGCTGAGTCTGTGGGCCGGACGTGCGCTGTACAGCGGGCCGTCCCTGGAGCTGGACATGCACTCCGGATCGGTGACGTGTCTCGCGGTCGGCGAGGAGGACGGGTTCACCGTCGAGACGGCGGCGGACGGTATGCGGCGTACCGCCCGGAGTGCGCTGATACGTCCGCGGGTGGTGCACCGGATCGAGGCGCACGTCGGCCGGATGACCTTCTGCTACTTCGAGCCGGGCTCGGCGGCCGAACGCGCCTGCCGGGAGGCGCTGGGGGCGGGCGAGGAGCCGGTGACGGTCTCCGGCGCGGCGGAGCTCGACCTCGTACACCGGCTCTGCGCGGCGCCGGAGCGGGCGGAGCGCCCCGACATCGACCCGCGTATCCGCGCCGCCGTACGCCGGCTGCTGCGGGAGCCGCACCTCCAGGACGGCGCCACGGAGTACGCGACCGCGGCCGGTCTCTCCCGGTCCCGGTTCCTGCACCTCTTCCGCGCGGAGACCGGGACGAGCTTCCGCCGCTACCGGATGTGGGCACGGATGCTGCGGGCCGGCCGGGCGCTGCGGGGCCTCGGCACCCTGACCGCGGCGGCCGCAGAGGCGGGCTTCGCCAGCCCGTCCCACCTGAGCAGCACCTTCCACGCCACTTTCGGGGTCCGGCCGAGCCGGGTGCTGGGGGCCGGCTGCGTCATCGTCGAGGAGCGGGAGAGCGCCGGGGCGGCTGCTGAGTCCCTGCCTTGGCGGCAGCCCTACGTCCGCGGGTAACGGGCGAGCCAGCCCGGCGACGAGCCGGCCGGGCCGTGCAGCGCGGCGCCCTGGGTCATCTCCATCGAGAAGTCGTCGGCCAGCTGCAGGATCGTCTCCCGGCCCTCCAGCTCGACCAGCCAGTCCGGCGGCAGCGCCGTCTCGCCGTGCTGGGCGCCCAGCAGGTTGCCGCAGAGGGAGCCGGTGGAATCGCTGTCCCCGCTGTGGTTGACGGCCAGCAGGAGGCCGTGGCGGATGTCCTCGGCGACCAGTGCGCAGTAGACGCCGATCGACAGCGCCTCCTCGGCCGTCCAGCCCTCGCCCAGCGACTCCACCCGGGCGGGCGTCGGCATGCCCTGCCGTACGGCGCCGAGCGCGCGCTTGAGGGCGTCGGTGGTCTCCTCGTGGCCGGGGCGGGTGGCCAGATGGGCCAGCGCCTTCTGGACGGCGCCGTCGAGGTCCTCGCCGCGGGCCAGCGAATGGCTGATGAGGGCGAACGCGCCGGCCGACAGATAGCCGGTGGGGTGGCCGTGCGTCTGCGCCGCGCACTCGACGGCGAGCTGGAAGACCAACTGCGGCTCCCAGCCCACCAGCAGCCCGAACGGCGCGGAGCGCATCACCGCGCCGCAGCCCTTCGAGTCCGGGTTCTTGGGGTGGTCGAGCGTGCCCATCACCTCGTCGCCGAGACCGCTCAGACAGGCCCGGCCCGGTGCCCGCCGGGAGTACAGCCACTCCTGGCGGGCGAGCCAGCCGTCGTCCTCCCTGCGCTCGTCCGGGCCCCAGTCGCGCTGGGTGACGGCCCAGCGCAGATAGGCGCGGTGGACATCGGTGGGCGGATGCCAGGCGCCGGTGTCGCGGCGCACCTGCGCCCGGATCAGGCCGTCCACGGTGAACAGCGTCATCTGGGTGTCGTCGGTGACCGCACCGCGCCGCCCGAAGGCGGGCACCAGATCGGTGACGCCCTCCTGGCCGTGCGCCTCACGGATCGCGGCGAGCGAGTCGAATTCGATACCGGCGCCGAGCGCATCGCCGATGGCTCCGCCGAGCAGACAGCCCCGCACCCGGCTGCGGAAATCCTGCTGCTCCGCGCGGCCCCAGAGGGTGCCGCCGCCCGCCGCGCTCATGCCGAGGCCCCGCTCCGCCCGGCCCGGCCCTGGCTTGCCCGCGGCGCGCACCTCTGAACGGCACGCTCGCTGCGCTCGCTCACTGCGCCCTCCTGAAGCTCACTACGTTCCGGGGCCTTGCCGGGCCCCTGGCGCAGCACTGTAATCGACCAGGAATGATCAATTTTTGGCCAGGAGGGTATTGCGACCAGTCATTCACAAGGAGGCTTTTGGCCGGTCCCGTCCCGATGGGTATCGGGGTGGGCGTCCCGGGCACCACCCACCCCTGCACACCCTCCACCCTCCCCCGCGCACCCCCACAACTCCTCCACATCTTCGGGAGAATCCCCATGACTCCGCGTTCGCGCTGCGCCGTACTCGACGACCGGGACGTCGCCCTCTCCCTGGCCGACTGATCCGTCCTGGCGGACACCGTGGACGTCCGTACGCTGCGACAGCCCGTCCACTCCGAGGACGAGGCGGTCGCGGCGATCGGCGACTGCGAGATCGTCGTGGCGATGCGTGAGCGCACCCCGTTCCCGCCTCGCTCCTCGCCCGGCTGCCGCACCTGCGGCTTCTCATCACCTCCGGTAGGCGCGATACCGCCATCGATCTGGCGGCCGCCGCGCCCCACGGCGTCACCGTCTGCGGCACGGCACGCAACACCGAGCCGCCCGTCGAACTGGCCTGGGCGCTGTTCCTGGGCCTGGCCCGCAACGTCGCCACCGAGAGCGCCGCGATCCGTCAACTGAACTGAGCCGGCACCGGTCATCCGGACGTGGGACCGGCCCCCGTCGTTCCCGCCTCCGCCTCCCCTCCTGCCCCTTCCGCCCCCACCTCGGCGCTCGTCCGTTCGATGATGGCGGCGGCGCCCGTTGGGCATGCTCTTCCCATGTCCGAGTACGAGTGGGATCGCACCACCATGGCGGTCGTCGCCTCCGCGCTCTCCGGTGACAGCGACGGCGCGGTGGAACTCCTCCGTCCGCTCCCCCAGAGCGATGTCTGCCATATCGCCGTACGACTCGCCGCCATGGCCGCCGACGCGCTGATCGTCGCCGCCCAGGACAGCGGAGGCGACCGCGAGGAGGCCCTGTCGCAGTGGCAGCAGTGCATCCTGCAGCACGAGGCGGAGTACGAAGGGGGAGCGGGGGACTGAGCGGCCGCGGGCGCGGTCCCGGCTCCGGCCCGGGCGCCGGCTCAGCGGCCGGCGGGGAGGGGGGCTCCGCTCCGCTTGAGGGTGCGGATCACCGGTGCCGTCTCCATGGAACGCACCCCGTCGAGCGCCGCGACCTGTTCGGTGAGATAGCGGCAAAGGTCCTCGGAACGGGGCGGTGCCCATGGCGCCGGTGCACGAGGCGGACCTCGCGGCCGTGGCCGTACGGGCGCTGACCGAGGACGGTCACGGCGGCGAGGCCTACCCGCTGACCGGCCCGGAAGTCCTCACGCAGGCAGAGCAGGTACGCACCATCGGCGAGGTGCTGGGCCGCCCCGTCCGCTGGGAGGAACTGCCCCGGGAAGCGGCCCGGCAACAACTCCTGGCCGACGACGGCTTCCCCGACGCGTTCGTGGACGCTCTGCTCGACGGCTACGCCGAGATGCTCGCGGCCCCACTCCCCGCCACGACCCGCACCATCGAGACCGTCACGGGCACCACGGCCCGCACCTACCGCGACTGGGTCACCGACCACACCGCCGCATTCCGCCGTCATGACCGCCCCCTCCGCCCCGCCGTTGCCGCGGTGCCGGCTCTTCCGGCCTGCCTTTGCAGGCTAGCCGCCGGCGGAATGGCGGGTGCGGGGCTGTGGATAACCGCGGGCGTCGGTGTCGGGCGGTTACTCGACGACCGGGAGGAGCTCGGGGAGATGGCCGTCCGAGGCGAGGGCGGCGGACCGGCGTTCCTCGGTGACCGCGGCGTAGGTCGTGGTGCGGGGGCGGGCGGGACGGCCGGCCCGGTCGGCGATGGCGACGAGGTCCTGGATGGAGCGATAGGAGCCGTAACTCGACCCCGCCATACGGGAGATGGTCTCCTCCATCAGGGTGCCGCCCAGGTCGTTGGCGCCGGAGCGGAGCATCTCGGCGGCGCCGTCCGCGCCGAGCTTGACCCAGCTGGTCTGGATGTTGGTGATGTGCGGGTGCAGCAGCACCCTGGCCATGGCCGTCACCGCGCGGTTGTCACGGGTGGTGGGGCCGGGGCGGGCGATACCGGCGAGGTAGACGGGGGCGTTGGTGTGGATGAAGGGGAGGGTGACGAACTCCGTGAAGCCGCCGGTCTCCTGCTGGATCTCGGCGAGCAGGCGGAGGTGGCCGAGCCAGTGGCGGGGCTGGTCGACATGGCCGTACATCATCGTCGAGGACGAGCGGATGCCCAGCTCGTGGGCGGTCTTGACGACCTCGACCCAGGTGGCGGTGGGCAGCTTGCCCTTGGTGAGGACCCAGCGGACCTCGTCGTCGAGGATCTCGGCGGCGGTGCCGGGGATGCTGTCCAGACCGGCGGCCTTGGCCTCGCTGAGCCACTCGCGGAGGGACAGCCCGGTGCGCGTCGCGCCGTTGACGACCTCCATGGGTGAGAAGGCGTGCACATGCATGCCGGGGACGCGTTCCTTGACGGCGCGCGCGATGTCGAAGTAGGCGGTGCCGGGCAGGTCGGGGTGGATGCCGCCCTGCATGCAGACCTCCACCGCGCCCACGTCCCATGCCTGTTGGGCACGGTCGGCGACCTGGGAGAGCGAGAGGGTGTAGGCGTCGGCGTCCGTGCGGCGCTGGGCGAACGCGCAGAAGCGGCAGCCGGTGTAGCAGACGTTGGTGAAGTTGATGTTCCTGGTGACGATGTAGGTGACGTCGTCGCCCACGGTGTCGCGGCGCAGCTCGTCGGCGAGGGTGCAGAGCGTGTCCAGCGCGGGCCCGTCGGCGTGCAGCAGCGCCAGGGCCTGCGCGTCGGTGAGCCGGGTGGGGTCGTCGGCGGCCTGCGCCAGGGCCTGGCGTACGTCGGAGTCGATGCGCTCCGGCGCCATCCCGGAGGCCGCGGCTTCGCGCAGCGCCTCCCAGTCGCCGTAGACCTCGTCGAAGTCGTCGCGGCGGTCGGAGGTGCGGCCCTCGGTGTCGATGGTGTGGTGCAGGTCCGTACGGCCCGAGGAGCTCATCGTGAAGCCCTCGTCGGGCTCCTGCCAGGGGCGGCCCACCACGGGGGCGTCCTCGACGGCCAGGCCCGTCTCCGGGTCGGCGAGGGCGCGGACGTGCGGCAGCAGGCGGGGGTCCAGCCAGGGCTCGCCGCGCAGGAGGAACTCCGGGTAAATGGGGAGCCGTTCACGCAGCTCGAAGCCGGCCGCGGCACAGCGCTCGGCCAGCTCGTCGATCTGCGGCCAGGGGCGCTCGGGGTTCACATGGTCGCGGGTCAGCGGGGAGACGCCGCCCCAGTCGTCGATCCCGGCGTCGATGAGGAGCCGGAATTCGCCGTCGACCAGATTGGGCGGCGCCTGGATGCGCGTCGAGGGGCCCATGATGTGCCGGGCCACCGCGATCGTCGCGGCCAGCTCCTCCAGTTCGGCGTCCGGCATGCCGCGCATCGCCGTGTCCGGCTTGGCGCGGAAGTTCTGCATGATCAGTTCCTGGATGCCGTGGTAGGCGCGCTGGATACGGCGCAGCGCGAACAAGGACTCGGCGCGCTCCTCGTACGTCTCGCCGATGCCGATGAGCAGCCCGGTGGTGAAGGGGACGTTGGAGCGGCCGGCGTCCTCCAGGACCCGCAGCCGGACGGCCGGTTCCTTGTCGGGTGAGCCGTGGTGCGGGCCGCCGGGCTCGCTCCACAGCCGCTCGGCGGTCGTCTCCAGCATCATCCCCAGGGACGGGGCGACGGGCTTGAGCCGCTGGAAGTCCGTCCAGGACAGCACCCCGGGGTTGAGGTGCGGCAGCAGACCGGTCTCCTCCAGGACGCGGATGGCCATGGCGCGGACGTACGAGAGCGTGTCGTCGTAGCCGTGCGCCTCCAGCCACTCGCGGGCCTCGGGCCAGCGGTCCTCCGGCTTGTCCCCCAGGGTGAACAGGGCTTCCTTGCAGCCCATTTCGGCGCCGCGGCGGGCGATGTCCAGCACCTCGTCGGGCGACAGGAACATTCCGTGGCCGTCCCGGCGCAGCTTGCCGGGGACGGTGACGAAGGTGCAGTAGTGGCACTTGTCCCGGCACAGGCGCGTCAGGGGGATGAAGACCCCGCGCGAGTACGTGATGACCCCCGGGCGGCCCGCGGACTCCAGTCCGGCGTCCCGCACCCGGGCCGCGGAGGCGCACAGATCGCGGAGGTCCGCGCCGCGCGCCTGGAGCAGCACCGCGGCCTCGCCGGCGTCCAGCGCGACACCGTCGCGGGCCCGCTTGAGCGCGCGCCGCATCGCGTTCGCGGTGGGCCGGGCCGGGGCGGCCGGCCCGGTGTGCGTCCCGCGGTCGGTCCCTCGGTCGGATGCCTGGTCAGGTCCCTGCGCGCTGGAAGTCATCCTCCGAGGATACGAGCGCCCACCGACAGCCCCGCCGCCCGAGAAGAGGCCGTTGATGTGCCTCTGATCACTGCGGACGGAGGTTCCGTCAGGGCACGGAGAGGGCACTTCCCGGCGGCGGCGCACGGCACGCTTACAGACCGGCCGGCAGATCCTCGGAGTACGTCTTTGTCAGGAACTCCATGTAGTGGCCGTCGGGGTCGAGGATGTAGACACCGCGGCCGCCGTCCCGGGTGTTGATCTCCTGGGGCTTGGCCTGCATCGGGTCGGCCCAATAGGAGAGCCCGCGCTCCTGGATACGGCCGAAGATCTCGTCGAACTCGTCCTCGGTCACCAGGAACGCATAGTGCGTCGGGACGAATTCACCGCGCGCGACATGCTCGGCGTAGTCGAGGGTCACCCCGTTCTCCAGCTTGAGGGCGGCGAACGGGCCGAACGCCTTGGGCTCGGGCACGCCGAGCAGATCGGCCAGGAACCGGGCGGAGGCGAAACGGTCGGTGCTGTGCACGATCGTGTGGTCGAGGCGAGGCATGGGGTCTCCTTGATCTCGTGGGTCCCGTGACCGGCGTGGTCCCCCGATCCGCGGGATCGTCCGGACCGTTGCTCTTTGGGCCGTGGACCGAATTCCTTGAACCCCTGAGTGCGGGTGGCTCAACGGGTCCTCACCTTCGACGCTACGGCCGGAGGGGGTGCGCGCGAATCGGTCTCCGGTACCGGACCGGACGCGGGCGGCCTTACGCCGGTGGACCTAGGGCAGGTCCGGTGCGGCCGCCCTCCCCGGGCCGACGGGCCACCGGCCGGGCGCGGTCACCCAGCCGGTACGGCGCGCTGCCGTGCGTCACCGGCACTGCGTGTCACAGATACTGCGCGTAGTCGTCCAGCGTCCGCAGTACCTCCGCCTCGCCCGCGGGCGGCAGTTGCAGCACCACCTCGCGCAGGCCCAGCTCGCGGTAGTGCGCCAGCTTCCCGGGTGACGGGCGGACCGCGTACGGCACCACCACGGGCTCGCCGGTGCGCCCGGCGTCCGTCCACGCCTGCCGCAGCGCCGGCACGGCCTCCGACAGACCCCGCCCGCCGATCGGCAGCCACCCGTCCGCGTACGCCGCGATCTGCCCGAAGAACGTGGGCCCGGCCGCGCCGCCCAGGAGGATGCGCGGCGCGCCGTTGACCGGCTTGGGGTGCGCGAAGGACGCCCGCACCGACCCGAATGCGCCCTTGTACGCGGTCGGTTCGTCGGCCCACAGGGCGCGCATCAGCGCCACCCGGTCCCGGGTCAGCTCCCGCCGGGTCGACCACTCCACCCCGTGGTCGGCGGCCTCCTCGACGTTCCAGCCGTAGCCGACGCCGAGGGTGAAGCGGCCCCCGGAGAGAAAATCGAGAGTCGCGATCTGCTTGGCGAGGCCGACCGGATCGTGCTGGGCGACCAGGGTGATGCCGGTGCCGAGGACGAGCCGCTCGGTGACCGCGGCGGCCTGGCCGAGCGCGATGAAGGGGTCGAGGGTCCGGCCGTATTCGCGGGGCAGCGGATCGCCCATCGGGGCGGGGGTGTCGCGGCTGACCGGGATATGGGTGTGCTCCGGGAGATAGAGGCCGTCGAATCCGCGTTGTTCCAGCTCGTGGCCCAGCCGGTCCGGCCGGATCGTCTCGTCGGTCAGGAAGATCGTGGTCGCGATCCGCATGCTGGGACACCTCCGCGTCGGGCGTGTGCGTGACCGCATGGTGCCTCACCGCCCGACGGTTATCCACAGCCCTTTCGCTCGGTGTCGCACCCGCGTACAACAGTTTTCACGCGGCGCAACGAGCCGGCCGCGGGGCAGTACGAACCGGACATGACACGGCGCGGGGGCGGGGATGGAACGACGCGATGTTCTGAGACTTTCGGCGGTTGCGGGCGCGACGGGCACGCTTACGCTCGGACGTGTGAGCTTCGCCGAGGCGGTGCCCGGGGGCGGGCGGACCGGAGGCGGACCGGGCGAGCAGACCCGGCGCGTCACCGGCCATCTGCCCGCGGGCGCGCCCGACTTCGTGTACCTGCCGGTCGAAGTACCGCGCGGGGTACGCGAGATCGCCGTGTCCTACCGCTACGACAAGCCCACCGTCCCCGAGGGCACCGCCGGGAACGCCTGTGACATCGGCATCTTCGACGAACGGGGCACGGACCTCGGCGGCGCCGGATTCCGCGGCTGGTCGGGCGGGGCCCGTGCGGAGTTCTTCCTGCGCGCCGACGAGGCCACCCCCGGCTATCTCCCCGGCCCCGTCAACGCCGGCACCTGGCACATCGCCCTCGGCCCGTACACGATCGCCCCGCAAGGGCTGTCCTACGAGGTCACCGTCACCCTGACGCACGGCCCCCAGGGGCGCACCCCGCCGCCCGTCCATCCGCCCGAGCGCGCCCGGGGCCGGGGCCGTGCCTGGTACCGCGGCGACAGCCATCTGCACTCCGTCCACTCCGACGGCGGACGCACCCCCGCCGAGATCGCCGCGCTGGCCCGCGCCGCCGGACTGGACTTCCTCACCACCTCCGAGCACAACACCACCTCCGCGCACCGCGCCTGGGACGGCCTGTGGGGCGATGACCTGCTGATCCTCACCGGCGAGGAGGTCACCACCCGTAACGGTCACGTGCTGGCGATGGGCACCGACCCCGAGGCCTTCATCGACTGGCGCTACCGGGCCCGCGACAACGCCTTCGGGAAGTACGCGCGCGCCATCCGGCGGGCCGGCGGCCTGGTCATCCCCGCGCATCCGCACGCCACCTGCATCGGCTGCAACTGGAAGTTCGGGCTGAACGACGCCGATGCGGTGGAGGTGTGGAACGGCCCGTACACCCCCGATGACGAAGTCACCCTCGCCGAGTGGGACAACACCCTGGTCGCCCACTCCCAGGGCCGAGCGGACTGGCTGCCGGCGGTGGGCCACAGCGATGCGCATCGCGACCCCGATGTCGTCGGCCTGCCGCAGACCGTGGTGCTCGCCGACGATCTCTCGCGCCGGGCCCTGCTGGACGGCGTCCGGGCCGGCCGGGTCTGGATCGCCGAGTCGTCGAAGGTCGACCTGGCGCTCTCCGTCACCGGTGAGCGGGGCGAACACACCGGAATCGGCGAGCGCCTGGCGGTCTCCCGTACGGCGAAGGTCAGCGCACGGCTGACGGTCTCCGGCGTCCCCGGCTGCACGGTCTCCTTCGTCACCGACCAGGGGCGGCTGTACTCCACCCCGCTGCCGCCCTCGGGCGAAGGCACCGTCAGCTGGCAGACCACGCCCGATCACGCCGCCTACATACGCGCGGAAGTCCGCCACCCCCCGACGACACCGGGCCTGCCGGGACCGATGGCCGCGATGACCAATCCGGTCTTCCTGGGCCGCCGGGGCTGAGCCGGGCGCGGGGTGCTCCGCGTCCCGCCCTCAACCCCGAGCTCCCTGCCTCACCCCGGCCAGACGATCGACTGCAGCTCGCTGTAGGCATGCAGTGCGTACGAGCCCACGTCGCGGCCCACGCCGCTCTGCTTGAAGCCGCCGAACGGCGCTTCCATGTTCCGGCCGACGGTGTTCACCCCGACCCCGCCGGCCCGCAGCCGCCGGGCCACCCGGAAGGCGCGGGCGATGTCGCCGGACCAGACGTAGTCGATCAGCCCGTAGTCGCTGTCGTTGGCGAGGGCGATCCCCTCGTCCTCTTCGTCGAAGGGCAGGACCACCACGACCGGACCGAAGATCTCCTCCCGTACGACCCGCATGCCCGGGGTGCAGTCGGCCAGCAGCGTCGGTGCGACATAGAAGCCGCGCTCCGGAGCGGACGGCCGTTCGCCTCCCGCCACGACCCGGGCGCCCTCCTTTCTGCCCAGCGCCACATACGACTCGATCCGGTCGCGGTGCGCGGCCGAGATCACCGGACCGACCACCGTCCCCGGCGCGCGGGGATCGCCGACCGGCAGCCGCTCCAGGTACCGCGTCAGCCGCTCCACGAGCGCCTCGTACACCCTGCGCTGCGCGATCACCCGCGTCGGCGCCGTGCAGATCTGCCCGCTGTAGAAGGAGTATGTGGTGCCGATGCCGGCCACTGCCGAGTCCAGGTCCGCGTCGTCGAAGACGAGCGCGGCACCCTTCCCGCCCAGCTCCATGAGCTGGCGTTTCATGCCGCGGCCGCACACCTCGGCGATGCGCTGCCCGACGGCCGTCGAGCCGGTGAAGCTCACCATGTCCACCTCCGGCGCGTCCACGGCCGCCGCGCCGACCGCCGGGGAGGCCCCGCTGACGACGTTCACGACACCGGGCGGCGCCCCGGCCTCGGCCAGCGCCGCCGCCATTCGGTACACCGACAGCGGGTCCTGCGGGGCGGGCTTCACCACGACGGTGTTGCCCATCGCCAGGGCCGGTGCGATCTTGCCCGCCGGGTTGGCCCACGGGTTGTTGTACGAGGTGATGCAGGTGACGACGCCGACCGGCTGCCGTACCGCCAGGGCACCGAGCACGCCCGCCCGGCCCTCCCCCATTGCCTTAAGGGCATGGGAGGTACCCCCACGCCCGGCTTCGTTGATCTGCGGCGGCAGCGCCTGCTCCACGGGTTCCAGCGCCCCCTTGGCATACCGCCGGAAGCGCGCCACCCCCACCGCGACCTGCATACCGCGCGCCGTGCCGGTCGTCGCGCCGCTCTCCGCCTGCGCCAGTTCGGCGTGCGCCGCGAAGTCCCGCTGCAGCACCTCAGCGGCCCGGTCGAGGACCGCGGCGCGCCGCTGCGGCGAAGTACGGGACCAGGCGGGGAAGGCCCCGCCGGCCGCGGCCGCCGCCTGGTGCACCTGCTCCCGGCTCGCTTCGGGCGCGAGCCCGACGACCTCCTCCGTCGCCGGGTCGATGACCTCGTAGTGGCCCCCGTCGGGCTCGACCCACTCCCCACCGATGAACAGCCGCTCCGGAGCCGTCACTTGGCACTCACCGCCACGGCACCGGCCGGCATCACGCGCCACGAGCCGCCTTCGTCCCGCCCCACGAGCCGCAGATCGCCCGCACCCCAGCCGACGCGGCGCAGAGCTCCCAACCCCAGCCCCACACCCCTCACTTCGTACTCACCGTCCTCGTGTCCCGCCCGGACCGCAGTACCGTCCCCGGTACGGCGCCGGTCACGACGTCCTCGCGGATCGTCTCGACCCCGTTGACCCACACCGCGTTGATGCCGATCGCCCGGGAATCCAGCCGCGGGCTGTCGCCGGGCAGATCGTGGACGAGGGTGGCCTTGCCCGCGTCGATGCGTTCCGGGTCGAAGAGGACGAGGTCGGCGTGCCAGCCCTCCTCGATACGGCCCCGCTCCCGCAGCCCGAAGAGCTGCGCGGGGTCGTCGGTGAGCATCTTCACGGCCTGCTCCAGACCCACCAGCTTCCGGCCCCGCAGACAGTCGCCGAGAAAGCGCGTGGTGTACGGGGCGCCGCACATCCGGTCCAGGTGCGCCCCCGCGTCCGACCCGCCGAGCAGCACGTCCTCGTGCTGCCAGGTCTCGGCGCGCAGCGCCCAGGAGTCCGGGTCGTTGTCGGTGGGCATCGGCCACAGGACGGTGCGCAGTGCGTCGTTGGCGCAGATCTCGACCAGGCACTCGAAGGGCTCCTGGCCGCGCTCGGCCGCGATGTCCCGTACGACGCGGCCGGTCAGGCCCTCGTTCGCCGCGGAGTAGGTGTCCCCGATGACATACCGGCCGAAGTGGGTGAGCCGCCGGAAGACGCCCGCCTCCTCGCTGCCCGCGCGCCGCAGCATCTCGGCCCGGACGCCGGGGTCGCGGAGCTTCGCGATCCGCTCCGGGACCGGCAGGCCCAGGATGTCGCCCCATCCGGGGATCAGGTTCAGGGCGCAGAAGGTGCCCAGGGACATGTTCATGGGGGTGAGGATCGGCATCGTCAGGGCGACGATCCGGCCGCCCGCCTCCCGGGCCCGTGCGGCGGCGAGCAGCTGCCGCGGCACCCGCTCGGGCACCGCCGCGTCGATGGTCAGCACATTCCAGTTCAGCGGGCGCCCGGCCGCCGCGCTCATCCCGGCGAGCAGCTCGATCTCGGCGTCGCTGAAGCGGTCGAGGCAGCCGGACACGATCGCCTCGATCTGGGTGCCCTCGTGCTCGGCGACGGCCCGTGACAGCGCGAGCAGTTCCGCGGGCGCGGCGTGCCGGGAGGCGACCGGCCGGCCGTCCCCGTCGGAGTGGGTGGTGGACTGGGTGGTGGAGAAGCCCCACGCCCCGGCCTCCATCGCCTCGTGGAAGAGCGCCAGCATCTGCTCCAGCTGCGCGGGCGTCGGCTGCCCGCCGACGGCGTCCTCGCCCATGACGTGCCGGCGCAGTGCGCAATGCCCCACCATGAAGCCCGCGTTGACGGCGATCCGCCCCTCCAGGGCGTCGAGATACTCGCCGAACGAGCTCCACGACCAGGGCGCCCCCTCTTCGAGCGCCACCAGGGACATGCCCTCAACCTTGGACATCATCCGGCGGGTGTAGTCGGCGTCGGCGGGCCGCGCCGGGTTCAACGGGGCGAGCGTGAAACCGCAGTTGCCGCCCGCCACGGTCGTCACACCGTGGTTGAGCGAGGGGGTCGCGTACGGGTCCCAGAAGAGCTGGGCGTCGTAGTGGGTGTGCGGATCGACGAAACCGGGGGCGAGAACGAGCCCGGTCGCGTCCTCGCCGGCCCTCGCCTCCTCGGTGACGGTGCCGGGCGGTGCGACGACGGCGATCCGGCCGTCGCGGATGCCGACATCGGCGGTGTACGAGGGCGTGCCCGTGCCGTCCACAACGGTCGCGCCCTTGATCAGGTGGTCGAGCATGGGGTGCGCCCCTTCCCCTCGGCGGAGTTCAGCTGCTCGTGACTGCGGGAGCCGGACCGTGCACCGGCCGGCCGCTCGTGACCTGCCGGAACCGGATCGTGCACCGGTCGGCCGCGCAGGACCTGCCGGAACCGGGTCGTGCTTCAGCTCCCCGTGGCCTTCCGGAACCGGGTCGTGCGGTGCACCGGATCGGTGTCGATCTCCGGGATCACCTGCTCACCGATGAGCTTGACCGTGTTCATGGTGTCCTCGTACGAGATCCCGATCGGCAGCCCGAAGGTCAGCTGGTCGGCGCCGGCCCGCTCCCAGCGCCTGCACTGCCCGAGCACCTCGTCCGGGTCGCCGCAGATCATCAGCTCCTCGGCGATCAACAGCTCGATGATCTCGGCGGTGTAGTCGGGCAGCAGCTCGGGCCACTCCGGTATGCCGTCGGGCCGCGGGAAGGTGTCGTGGTAGCGGAAGACCAGCGACTGGAGGTAGTTGAGCCCGCCGTTGACGGCGATCTCCACCGCCTTCTCGTGCGTCTCGGCGCAGATCGCCGTCGACGTCACCATCACGTTGTCGTTGACGAAGTCACCGACCGGCTCGGCGTCCCGGATCGCCGTCTTGTACTGCTCCAGCACCCACTCCATGTCGGAGACCTTCTGCACGCTGAAGCCGAGGACGCCGAGGCCCTTCTTGGCCGCCATGGCGTACGAGGAAGGTGACCCGGCCGCGTACCACATCGCCGGGTGCGAGGACCCGTACGGCTTGGGAAAGATCTTGCGCGGCGGCAGCTGCCAGTGTTTGCCCTGGAACCCGGGGTACTCCTCCTGGAGCCACATCTTCGGGAACTCGGCGATGGTCTCTTCCCAGATCTCCTTGGTGTGGTTCATGTCGGTGATGCCCGGCAGGAACCCCAGGATCTCGTGCGAGCCGGCGCCCCGCCCGCTGCCGAATTCGAAGCGGCCCTCGCTGAGATGGTCGAGCATCGCGACCTTCTCGGCGACCTTCACCGGGTGGTTGACCTGGGCGAGCGGGTTGAAGATCCCGGATCCCAGATGGATCCGCTCGGTCGCATGGGCCAGATAGCCGAGGAAGACGTCATTGGCGGAGAGGTGCGAGTACTCCTCCAGGAAGTGGTGCTCCGACGCCCAGGCGTACTTGAAGCCGGACTTGTCCGCCTGGATGACGTACTCGGTCTCCTCCATCAGCGCCTTGTGCTCCGCGAGCGGGTCGGTCTCGGCCCGCTTGCCCACATACCCCTGTACAAAGAGCCCGAATTCCACGGAGGTTCACCGTCCCTGTGGCCGTATCCGACGGAATATCCGACGGCTATCTGACGCACCGTCAGATTCGATGTGCCGAACTGTTCCACCACGCACGGAGAGCGTCAATAGCCGCCACCGCACCTGACTGACGCCCCGTCAGAGAACGCTGACCCCCGCCAGCCATCCGCCGTCGACGACGAACGGCTGCCCGGTGATGTACGACGAGTCCTCGCACGACAGGAAGAGCGCCAGCCTGGCGACCTCCTCCGGCCGCCCGATCCGCCCCAGCGGCACCAGCTTCCGGTAGAGCTCGTCCACGGCCCGCTTCGACTCGGCCGGATCGACGTCCGGGTCGAGCGCGGCCGGGTTGGTCATCGGGGTGTCCACCGCCCCCGGGCACACCGCGTTGACCCGGATCTTCCTGGCCGCCAGCTCCACCGCGGCGACCCGGGTCAGCCCGAGGACCGCGTGCTTGGTCGCGGCGTACGCGCCGACGAAGGCCATCCCCGTCAGCGCGGTGTACGAGGCGGTGTTGACGATCGTGCCGCCGCCGGCCGCCTCGATCTCGGGCGCGACGGTCCGGATGCCGAGGAAGCAGCCGACCTGATTGACCTGCACGACCTGCTGGAACTCGTCCAGCGGAGTCGAGACCAGCTCGTTGAAGCGCAGTATCCCGGCGTTGTTCACCAGCCCATCGATCTTGCCGAAGGCGTCCGTGGCGGCGGCGACCGCGGCCTGCCAGTCGGCCTCCCGCGTCACATCCAGATGGACGTACCGTGCCGCGTCTTCCCCCAACTCCGCGGCGAGCGCGCCGCCCTGCGCGTCGAGCACGTCCCCGAGCACCACCCGCGCCCCCTCCGCGGCGAACAGCCGCGCCTCCTGCTCCCCCTGCCCGCGCGCCGCACCCGTGACGATGACGACCCGCCCGTCGAGCTTGCCCATGTCTGAACTCCTCCGCTGGTGCGTACGTGTCCGCCGTCGCCTGCACCCGCCGGCCGTGCAGCCGGCCGTGCGGCGGTTCAGCCGCCATCCATCGGCCATCGACCATCGGCCGTGAACCGCCACTGGCCACTGGCCACCCGTCAGCCGTCAGCCGTCAGCCGTCAGCCGTCAGCCGTCAGCCGTCAGCCGTTGAGCAACGGCGCGACCTCCGCCCCGAATGCCGTCATCTGGTCCGTCAGTTCACCGCGGCTCCGGCTGCGGAACCGCACCTGGATCTGCTGCACACCCATCGCGCGGTACTCCCGCAGGGATTCCGCGATCCGCTCCGCCGTGCCGGACAGCGTCCGCCGGCCGACCGCCCACCCCGGTTCGCCGACGTACAGCGGCTCGGCGATGGTGCCGATCACGAACGGCTCCTCGACGCCGGCCGCTTCCCTCAGCAGCCGTAGCCGGGTGATCTGTCCGGGCAGCTGGTCGCGCCGGTCGCCCTGCGGGAGCCAGCCGTCGCCCCGCTCGGCGGCCCGGCGCACGGCGGCCGGCGAGGAACCGCCCACCCAGATCGGCGGCCGCGGGGTCTGCACCGGCCGCGGCGCCTGCCCCAGCCCCTCGAACGCGAACCGCTCCCCCGCGAATTCCGGGAACTCCTCGGGCCCCAGCGCCGCCTTCAGCGCGTCCACGGTCTCGTCGAGCACCGCCCCGCGCCGCCCGAAGTCCACCCCGAGCACCTCGAACTCCTCCGGGACATGCCCGGCGCCCACCCCGAGGATCAGCCGCCCGCCGGAGAGCCGGTCCAGCGTCGCGTACTGCTTGGCCGTGATCAGCGGATGCCGCAGCCCGGCCACCGCGACATGGCTCAGCAGCCGGACCCGCTCGGTGACCGCCGCCAGGTGCGCCAGCGTCGCCACCGGGTCGTACCAGACGGTGCTCATCGCCTCGGCCAGCCGCCGCGGAATCGCCAGATGCTCGCAGCAGGCGACGTACGCGAACCCGCACCGGTCCGCCACCCGCGCGACCTCGACCAGGTCACCGGGCCCGGCGGCGGCCTCCCAGCACTCCGCGAAGAGCGTGCTCTGCGACTGCACCGGCAACTGCATGCCGTACACCAGCCGCCCGTCCTCCGGCCGCCACACCCCGTCACGCACTCCGCCACCCACCCCACCCAGCACGCCGTCCACCGGCCCCTCCCGCCACGTCCGCCCCACCATCGGTCCCGGCCGCCCCACTCGCCTTGGGCGCCCGGCTCACCCCTCTCGCGCCGGCCGCCCCGCTCACCCCGCCCAGAGCCCCTCCGCCGTCAGCCCCAGCAGCGAGATCGCGTTCCCCCGGACGATCCGCTCCACCACATCCGGCGCCAGATGGCCCATCTGCGCCTCACCGACCTCCCGCGACTTCGGCCAGGTCGAGTCCGAATGCGGGTAGTCCGTCTCGTACAGCACGTTCCCCACGCCGATCGCGTCCAGATTCCGCAGGCCGAAGGCGTCGTCGAAGAAGCAGCCGTAGATGTGCTCGGTGAACAGCTCGGACGGGGGGCGGCGGACCTTGTCGGCGACGCCGCCCCAGCCGCGGTTCTCCTCCCAGACCACGTCCGCACGTTCGAGGACGTACGGAATCCAGCCGATCTGCCCCTCGGCGTACATGATCTTCAGGTGGGGGAAGCGGTCGAACGCGCCGCTCATCAGCCAGTCGACCATCGAGAAGCAGCAGTTGGCGAAGGTGATCGTGGACCCGACAGCGGGCGGGGCGTCCGCGCTGGTCGAGGGCATCTTGCTGGACGAGCCGATGTGCATGGCGACGACCGTGCCGGTCTCGTCGCAGGCCCGCAGGAAGGGGTCCCAGTAGTCGGTGTGGATGCTGGGCAGCCCCAGATGGGGCGGGATCTCGCTGAAGCAGACGGCCCGGACGCCGCGGGCCGCGTTGCGCCGTACTTCCGCGGCGGCCAGCTCGGCGTCCCACAGGGGGATCAGGGCCAGCGGAATCAGCCGCCCCTCCGCCTGCGGGCCGCACCACTCCTCCACCATCCAGTCGTTGTAGGCACGCACCCCCAGCAGCCCCAGCTCCCGGTCCTTGGCCTCGGTGAACGTCTGGCCGCAGAAACGGGGAAAGGTGGGGAAACAGAGCGCGGACTGCACATGGTTGCGGTCCATGTCGGCCAGGCGCTCGGGCACGCTGAAGGAGCCCGGACGCATCTGCTCGTAGGTGATCCCTTCGAGCCGGATCTCGTCCCGGGAGTAGCCGACGGCCGTGTCGAGACGGGTCAGCGGCCGGTGCAGATCTTCATAGACCCACCAGTCGGCTATCGGCCCGCCGTCACCCACGGCCCCCATCTTCGGGGCGAATTTTCCACCCACGAACGTCATTTCCTTGACGGGCGCCCGGACGATGCGCGGCCCGGTGTCGCGGTACTTCGACGGGAGCCGGTCCCGCCAGACGTTGGGGGGCTCCACCGTGTGGTCGTCCACCGAGATGATCTTCGGGAAGGTCTCCATGGCGGATACGGTAGCGCTGATCTGACGGAGCGTCAGCTATGCCGACGGCAGATCTGCCGCCGAGGGGGCGCGCGGAAGACTCGCCTCCGCGCCCCCGACGTGCGCCACCCCGTCTCCGTCACCCATCAGCCGAGGAGGCTTTGTGCACGGTCCGGACCCCTACTGACGTAAGCCGCCGCGACAAGGCAGACTGGCCGTTGCGCACAGCGAGGTAGTGCGCACAGCGCGAACAGATGCACACACGGCAGGGGGGCACCATGGACGACGGTCCGGGGCGGGAGCGGCTCCGCTTCACCGTGCTCGGTCCCGTACGGGCCTGGCGCGGCGCGACACCGCTGGCAGCGGGCTCCCCGCAGCAGCGGGCACTGCTGGCTGCGCTGCTGCTGCGCGGCGGGCGCACCGCCACGGCGCCCGAACTCGTCGACGCCCTCTGGGGTGATGAGCCGCCACATGCCGCGCTCGCCGCGCTGCGCACCTACGCCTCCCGGCTCCGCAAGGCACTGGGCGACGACGCCGAGGCCCTGGTCAGCGAGTCCGGCGGCTATGCGATCCGCCCGGTGGACGGCCGCCCCCTGGACCTCGACCACGACCACGCCGAGCAGTACGCGGCCGAAGCGGAGAAGGCCAAGGCGGCCGGCGACCGCGGCCGCGCCCGTGAACTCCTCGACAAGGCCCTGACGCTGTGGGACGGCGAGCCGCTGGCCGGTCTCGCGGGCCCGTACGCCGACAACCAGCGCACCCGGCTCGACGAGTGGCGGCTGTCCCTTCTGGAAACCCGCTTCGAACTGGAGCTGGAACTGGGGTGCCACGCCGAGGCCGTCTCCGAACTGACCGCCGTCACCGCCGCCTACCCGTTGCGCGAGCGGCTGCGCGAACTGCTCATGCTGGCCCTGTACCGCAGCGGACGGCAGGCCGAGGCGCTCGCGGTCTACGCCGATACGCGCAAGCTGCTCGCTGACGAGCTGGGCGTCGACCCCTGCGCCTCGCTGTCCGAACTCCAGCAGCGGATTCTGCGGGCGGACACCGAGCTGGACGCGCCCCCCACCGTCATCGACGGCCCGGATACCGCCGACCGGCTCGGCGTACGGCCCCAGCAGCTCCCCGCCACCGTCGCCGACTTCACCGGCCGTGCCGCCTTCGTCACCGAACTCGGCGAGCAACTCGCCACCGCCGAAGGCAGCGTGATGGCGGTCTCCGCCCTCACGGGCATCGGCGGCGTCGGCAAGACCACGCTTGCCGTCCATGTCGCCCACGCCGCCCGCGAGCACTTCCCCGACGGGCAGCTCTACGTCGATCTCCAGGGCGCGGGCCTCACGCCCTCCGAGCCCGAGGCCGTCCTCGGCTCCTTCCTGCGGTCGCTGGGCACCCAGGAGTCCTCCATCCCCGACGGCCTGGAGGAGCGCGCCGCCCTCTACCGCTCCACCCTGGCCGGCCGTCGCATCCTGGCCCTGTTGGACAATGCCCGCGACGCCGCACAGATCCGGCCATTGCTGCCCGGCACGGAAGGGTGCGCCGCCCTCATCACCAGCCGCGCCCGCATGATCGACCTGGCCGGCGCGCACCTGATCGACCTCGACGTGATGAGCCCCGAGGAGGCGCTGGCCCTCTTCACCCGCATCGTCGGCGAGGAACGCGTCACCTCTGAACGCCAGGCCGCCATGGCCGTCGTCGGCGCCTGCGGCTTTCTGCCCCTGGCCATCCGCATCGCCGCCTCCCGTCTGGCCGCCCGCCGCACCTGGACGGTCTCCACCCTGGCCCGCAAACTCGCCGACGAACGCCGCCGTCTGGACGAGCTCCGCGCCGGGGACCTGGCCGTCAAGGCCACCTTCGAACTGGGCTACGGCCAGTTGGAACCACAGCAGGCGCGGGCTTTCCGGCTGCTGGGCCTGGCGGACGGCCCGGATATTTCGCTGGCCGCGGCCGCGGCGCTGCTCGATCTCGACATCGACGCCGCCGAAGACCTCATCGAATCCCTCGTCGACGCCAGCCTCCTGGAATCCGCCGCGCCCGGACGCTACCGGTTCCACGACCTCGTACGGCTGTACGCTCGGGCCTGTGCGGAGCGGGACGAACACCCGCCGTCCGACCGGGAGGCGGCCCTCTCACGGCTGCTCGACTTCTACCTGGCGACGGCCGCGCACATGTACGCACTGGAGCGTCCGGGCGACCGTCTCGTCGACCACATGGAGCCCACCAGCTACCCGGGCCTGGAGTTCGCTGACCGCCCCGAAGCGCTGAAGTGGCTGTTCGGGGAGTCGCGCTGCCTCCTCGCGTGCGCCCAGCAATCGGCCACCGCGAGCACGCTGCGACGGGCCGTCGACCTGCTTCTGCTCACCCTGGACCTCGCCGAGTCCAGCGCGGACTCGCATCAGTACGAGCAGGCCAACATGGCCCTGCTGGCCGCCGCACGCGACATCGGCGACCAGCGCGCGGAGGCCCGGCTGCACACCTCACTGACGAACGTGCACACCCTGGCCGGGCGGCTCGACGAGGCGGACGCACACGCCCAGTCGGCCATGCTGCTGGGGCTGGCCACCGAGGACGCCTTCTCCTCGTCGAACGCGCCCAACGACCGCGGCATCATCGCCAGCATCCAGCAGCGGTACGACGACGCCGAGCCGTATCTGAGCCAGGCGCGCATCGCCTTCCGCGACGACCACAACCAGCAGTCCGAGGCCAGCGCGTTGTGCAACCTCGCGCGGGTGCACCTGGAGACCGGACGGCTGGACAGTGCCATCCGCCTCGCCGAGGAGGGCATCGGCATCTACCGTCAACTCGGCGCCACACGACGGCTGGCCAACGGCATGTACACCCTCGGCCTGGCCTTCACACGCGCCGGGCGGCTGACCGACGCCACCCAGCAACTCACCGAGGCGCTGGTCATCTTCCAGGACAACCGCCAGCGCTTCTGGGAGGGGATGACGTACTTCCGGCTGGGCGAGATCGAGCTCGGTGACCACTGCCCGACGGCGGCCGCGAACCATGCCGAACAGGCCCTCAAAGCGCTGCGCGGCGTGGGCGGTGAGTGGTGGCGCGCCAATGCCCTGACACTGCTGGGACGCGCTCTCCATGAGATCGGGCACACCGGCCGCGCACGGGTGTGCTGGCAGGAAGCACTGCCCATATACGAACGGCTGGGTTCGCCGGAGGGCAAACAGGTGCGGTCCCTGCTCGGACTGGCGCGGGCGGCATGACGCCACGGGCGTGAATCCGCTGGTCAGGGCGGTAAAGCAGGACGTTTATCGATCGTTCATCGCGACCGGCCAGTCTCTCTATTGCCGATCCGCCGCCTCGGGGGGCAAGCGGCTCGGCAGCTAGGCCCCACCGCTAGGGTGAGCGGCCCTGGAATGCCCGTCCGGCGGCCCACGGGGGAGTCGCCGGCCGGGTCTTCTGTAAGCGCCCATACACAGGAGTTGGTCACCGTGAGCACCGAAGAGAACAACGTCCAGCCCGGCAAAAAGCCCATCATCAAGCCGATGGACAAGCACACGCCCATCGCTGGACCGCAGGTGGCGAACAAGCCGGCCGCCAAGCCTGTCTCCGGAGAGCCGGGGACGCTCGGAACCGTGAGCGCCAAGGACAAGCACACTCCGCTCGGCGACCCGCAGTAGACGGAGCCGGACAAACGGATTCAGGGGATCGCAGGGGCCGGTTGGCGATGGCTGGAGGGGGGCCATCGAACCGGCCCCTGCGGCCTGTCCGTAGCGAACTCCACCCCCCTGCCTTACTGCACCGCTTTCCGGCCACCGCGCCGAGCGGCCGTGCAGCCCTCACTAATCTGCCGTGACGAGCAGCCGTTTCACCAAGGAGCCATCATGCGCCGTACGAAGTCCGCCATAGCCCTCGCTGCCCTCGCGGTCGCGATCGTCAGCACCGCCGCCGCACCGGCGATGGCCGATGCCCGTCCTTCACGCCCCACCCATGCCGCCCTCCTCGATCGTCACACCCCTGTCGCCGGGTCCTTCATCGCCCATGACCGTCACCGGCCGTAATCCGGCGGCGCACCCACACCTCTGACGCTGCGTCAGGTTTGTTGCTACAGTCGCGCCCCTCACGGCTCGACGAGGACGCCGGGCCGGCCCCGCCCCGCTCCACTCGTAGCCAGGAGGCGCGCCGTGTTCGATCCCGCCCGTATACAGACGCTCTGGGAACTGGTCGAGTACCGCGCGCGGGTCTCGGCCGGGATGCCGATGTTTTTCGACGGGGACGGGCGGGCCGTCAGCTTTGACGGGGTGCGGGACGAGGCGCTACGGGTGGCGGCCGGGTTCCGGGAGTTGGGGGTCGGGGCCGGGACGCGGGTGGCGTGGCAGCTGCCGACGCGGGTCGAGACGGTGGTGGCGTCGCTGGCGCTGGCCCGGCTGGGGGCCGTGCAGACGCCGGTCATTCCGCTGCACCGGGAGCGGGAGGTCGGCTTCGTTCTGGCGGATTCGGCGGCGGAGTTCGTACTGGTGCCGGGTGTGTGGCGGGGGTTCGACCACACCGCGATGGTACGGAAGCTCGCCGGGGACGGGGTGCGGGTGCTGCCGGTCGGGGACGGGCTGCCGACGGCGGACCCCGCCCGGCTGCCCGCCGCGGCGCCCGGCGACGGGGACACCACCTGGATCTACTACACCTCCGGCACCACCTCCGCCCCCAAGGGCGTGGAGCACACCGATGCCGGCCTCATCGCCGGTGGCGTCGGGCTGGCCACCGCGCTCGGCATGTCCGCGGACGACACCGGCTCGATCGCCTTTCCGTACGCGCACATCGCCGGGCCGGACTACGTCATCGCCATGCTGGTCAGCGGATTTCCCGCGGTCATCCTGGACACCTTCGAGCCGGGCCGCACGGCCGCCGTCTACCGGCGGCTCGGGGTCACGATGGCCGGTGGCAGCACCGCGTTCTACCAGGCGTTCCTGGACGAGTCGCGGCGCTACCGGCAGGAGTTGCCGGGCGCGGGGCGGCTGATCCCGTCGCTGCGGCTGCTGTCCGGGGGCGGGGCGCCGCTGCCACCGGACCTGTATGCGGCCGCGGGGCGGGAACTGGGGTGCGCGGTCGTGCACGGGTACGGGATGACCGAGTGCCCGATGATCGCGATGGGGACGCCGTACGACACCGACGAGCAGCTGTCGCGGACCGTCGGCAGGCCGGTGGCGGGGGCGCAGGTGCGGATCGTGCGGCCGGACGGGTCCACGGCCGGCCCCGGGGAGAGCGGTGAGGTCACGCTCAAGGGGACGATGCTCTTCCGCGGGTACACCGATCCGGCGCTGACCGCGGAGGCGTTCACCCCCGACGGCTGGTTCCGCACCGGTGACCTGGGGCGGCTGCGCCCCGACGGGCATCTGGTGCTGACCGGGCGCCTGAAGGACATCATCATCCGCAAGGGCGAGAACATCTCCGCGCTGGAGATCGAGGAGCTGCTCCGCACGCATCCGGCCGTGGCGGAGGCCGCGGTGATCGGGCTGCCGGACCGGGAGCGCGGCGAGCGGGTGTGCGCAGTGATCACACCCACCGATCCGGCCGCGCCGCCGCCGACGCTGGCCGGGCTGACCGCGCATCTGCGGGCGGCCGGGCTGATGACGCAGAAGCTGCCGGAGCAACTGGAGACCGTCCGTGAACTGCCGCGCGGCGGACCGCTGAACAAGGTGCTGAAGACGGTGCTGCGGGAGCGGTTTGCGGATTGACTCGGGGGGGACCAGGGGGGCTCGGGTTGGCCATGGTTACACCGAGGCAAGGAAGTCCCGGACCGCGTCCGTGAAGCCGACCGGGTCGTTGGCGTACAAGAAGTGGTCCGTCCCCAGTTCGACGAGACGGGTGCCGGGACGCCGAGCGGCCATCTGCGCCGCCTGCTCGGCCGACAGCACACCGCCTTTGGTGCCGCGTATCAGCAGGGCCGGGCAGGCGGAGCCGGTCCAGTCGGCCCAGTGGTCGCCGTGGACCCGGTCCTCGGATTCGTAGATGTCCTTGGGGTGGAAGTGCAGGCCCCACGGTCCCGTCCGGCCGCTCGCGAACGGCGTGAGGGCTTCCAGGTCCGCGAGGTAGCCCTCCCGGCTGTAGTCGGCCGCCCGGTCGGAGTCGCCGTGGCCGCGCTGGTCGGGCGCTATGACCCGCCAGTCCGGGGCGAGTCGGGCGGCCAATCGTCAGCAGCCACGGTCGGCAGAGTTCTGAAAGCCACACCCGGGCCCCCTGGGTGGGCCAACCATACGAACGGCTCGCCCAGTCCCGTGGAAGAACGTAGGGAGCTCTGAGCGGATTGGCGCGGCTCGTCCGGACCGTTTCGGACCCCGTGCACCCCCGGAGATCCGGCGGAAGACTGCCGGACGGGTGCCGGACGGGGCCGTGCCGCGGTGTGGCGATGAGTTCCGGGGGGCGGTGGAGTCTTCACTGGGAGCGGGACCGCATGGGCGGACCGCACCCGGTGGCGGCCCGGCAGACCGCACCGGCAGGACGGAAGGACCCGGACGATGACCGAGACGATCGACTTCGCGGCGCAGGCCCGGCTGGTGTCGCAGCTCGCGGCCCGGACCGCCGATGAGCAGCTCGATGACCCCACCCCGTGCGAGGACTACGCGGTGCGCCATCTGCTGGGCCACCTCGTCGGCCTGTCCGCGGCCTTCCAGGAGGCGGCGCGCAAGAACCTCGGGCCGATGACCAGCACCGCCCCCGGGACGACGGTGCCGGATGTGGCGTCCGGCTGGCGGGCCGAGCTGGACCGGAATCTGCGGGGGATGGCGGAGGCCTGGCACGTCCCGGAGGCCTGGGAGGGCGAGACCCAGGCGGGCGGCGTGACCCTGCCCGCGGCTATCGCAGGGCGGTTCGCGCTGAACGAGCTGGTGCTGCACGGCTGGGACCTGGCGCGGGCCACGGGGCAGGAGTACGCGCCCGACCCGGCCGCCCTCGGGGTCTCGTACGCGCTGCTCACGCCGCTGGCCGAGAGCCCGGAGCAGGGGCCCTTCGGCCGGCCGGTGGAGGTGACGGCGGACGCACCGCTCCTGGACCAGGTGGTGGCACTCGGCGGCCGGCGGCCGGACTGGGCACCGCCGGCGTCGTAGGTCGCACCGCCGGTGTCATGGAGCGCTCCGCCTGCGTCGTAGGGTGCACCACCCGCTCACGCCGGAGCAGCCCCCGGCGCCCCGTTCCGCAGCCGGGTCTTGAGGATCTTGCCGCTGGCGTTGCGCGGGAGTTCGGCGACGAAGGCGACCTCGCGTGGCACCTTGTAGTTGGCCATCTCGCGGCGGGACCAGGCGATCAGGTCGTCGGCGGTGAGCAGCGAGCCGGCGCGGCGGACCGCGAAGGCCTTGCCCACCTCGCCGAGACGGGGGTCGGGTATGCCGATGACGGCGACATCGGCGATGTCCGGGTGGCGGCCGAGGAGTTGCTCTATCTCGGCGGGATAAGCGTTGAACCCGCCGACGATGAACATGTCCTTGATGCGGTCGGTGATCCGGAGGTTTCCCTCCGCGTCGAGCACGCCCACGTCGCCGGTGCGCAGCCAGCCGTCGGGGGTGAGCACCCGGGCCGTGCCGGCCGGGTCCTCGAAGTAGCCGGACATCACGTGGTACCCGCGGACCAGCACCTCGCCGGGCTCGCCGGGGGCCGCCGGGCGGTCCGCGGCGTCGACCACCCGGACCTCGGTACCGGGCAGCGCCCGGCCCGAGGTCGCGGCGATCACCGCGGGCGGATCGCCGCGGCGGCACATCGTCACGACGCCCGAGCTCTCCGAAAGGCCGTACGCGGTCAGCACGGTGGAGATCTTCAGCTCCCCGCGCAGCCGCTCGACCAGCTCCAGGGGGACCACGGCGGCGCCGGTGACCACCAGGCGCAGCGCGGAGAGGTCGTGCTGATGCCGGGCGGGGTGGTCGAGGAGCTGCTGGTGGAGGGTGGGCGGGCCGGGCAGCACGGAGATCCGCTCGGCGGCGATCTTGGCGAGCGCGGTCTCCACGCTGAAGACCGGCTGCGGGATCATCGTCGCGCCGCGCAGCAGACAGGCGATGATCCCGGCCTTGTAGCCGAAGGTGTGGAAGAACGGGTTGACGATCAGGTAGCGGTCGCCCTCCTGGAGGCCGGCCAGTTCGCTCCAGACGTCATAGGCGCGCAGGGTCTGCGCATGGGTGATCACGGCGCCCTTGGGATGGCCGGTGGTGCCGGAGGTGAAGACGATGTCCGAGGGGGCGTCGGAGCGCAGTGCGCCGGTCCGGCCATGGACGGCCTCCGCGGACACCGCGGCGCCGCCGGCGAGGAAATCCCGCCAGGTGACGAAGTCGGCGGGGGCGTCGTCGGCGAGCACCACGACCTTCTCCAGCCGCGGCAGTCCGGGCAGCGGGCCGCTGCCGGTGCCTTCCCGGGCGGCGCGGCGGAGCGCGGCGATGTAGGACGTACCGAGGAAGGTGCCGGTGATGAAGAGCAGCTTGGCGCGGGTGCGGCGCAGGACGTAGGCGGCCTCGGTGCCCTTGAAGCGGGTGTTGACGGGGACGAGGACGGCGCCCGCGGTGACGGCACCGAGGGCGGAGACGATCCAGTCGAGGGTGTTGGGCGCCCATACGGCCACCCGGTCGCCGGGGGCGACCCCGGAGGCGATACAGGCCGCCGCCGCCCGCTCCACCCGCTCGCCCAGCTCGGCGTACGAGACCCGGGTGCGGCCCTCGACCACGGCCTCCCGGGGGCCGTACCGCCGGGCGGCCGCGCGCACCAGACGGGGGATGACGCCGTACTCCAGGTCCGCCCGCGCATCCACCTCGTCGTGCATCGCACTGCCTCCCGCCGAAGAGCTGTACGCCACTAGCTGACTGGCCGTCAGATTAGCGGTAGCCTCCTCCGCTGTCAGTACTGGCGACCGACCACGGAGGTGGCCATGGGGGCGACCCTCAAGGACGCTACGGCGATAGCCGGCATCGGGCAGACCCCGTTCGCCCGGCAACTCCCCGAATCCGAGAAGACCTTGGCCTGCCGGGCGATCGTCGCGGCACTGGACGACGCCGGAATCTCCCCTTCGGAGGTGGACGCCTTCGCCTCCTACACCATGGAGGAGACCGACGAGGTCGAGATCGCCAAGGCCATCGGCGCCGGGGACCTCACCCACTTCTCCAAGGTCGGCTTCGGCGGCGGGGGTTCCTGCGCGACGGTGGCCCATCTGGCCGCCGCCATCGCCACCGGCCAGGCGAGCGTCGGCGTCGCCTGGCGGTCCCGCAAACGCGGCTCGGGACCGCGCCCCTGGAAGAACACCCGGGTCCAGCTGCCCACCCCGGGACAGTGGACCCGCCCCTTCGGACTGCTGCGCCCCGCCGACGAGATCGGCATGCTGGCCCGCCGCTACATGCACGAATACGGCGCCACCCGCGACCACCTCTTCAACGTCGCGCTCGCCTGCCGCAACCGGGCCAACCAGAACCCGGCCGCGATCATGTACGACCGCCCGCTGACCCGCGAGATGTACATGACCGCCCGCTGGATCAGCGAGCCGCTCTGCCTCTTCGACAACTGCCTGGAGACCGACGGCGCGCTCGCCTGCGTCGTGGTCTCCGCGGAGCGCGCCCGCGACTGCCGGCAGCGGCCCGTCTACGTCCACTCCGCCGCCCAGGGCCTGCCCGCCCAGCACCACGGCATGGTCAACTACTGGAACGACGACCCGCTCACCGGCCCCGCCTGGGCGGCCGCCCGGCACCTCTGGAAGGGCGCCGACCTCGGCCCGCAGGACGTCGACGTGGCACAGATCTATGACGCCTTCACCCCCCTGATCCCTCTCTCGCTGGAGGGCTACGGCTTCTGCGGACGCGGTGAGGGCGCGGCCTTCACCGAGGGCGGCGCGCTGGAGACCGGCGGCCGGCTGCCGCTCAACACAGGCGGCGGCGGTCTGTCCGAGGCGTATGTGCACGGTTTCAACCTGATCAACGAAGGCGTCAAGCAGCTGCGCGGCACCAGCACCGCGCAGGTCCCCGACGCCACCACCTGCCTGGTCACCGCGGGCGAGGGAGTCCCCACCTCGGCCCTGCTGCTGAGGAGTTGATACGCCATGAGCACTCGGGAGTCCGCGCGGGAGCCGGTGCGTGAGTCCGTCCGTGAATCCGTTCGTGAGGCCATGACACCGATCGTGACACCCGCCACTGACAACCGGCCCGACGACGGCGCCGGCCTGCTGCTTCCCGTCCCGGACGACGACGGGGCGCCCTTCTGGGAGTACGCCGCCCGCGGCGAACTGCGCGTCCAGGCCTGCGCCGGCTGCGACGCACTGCGCTTCCCGCCCCGGCCCTGCTGCCCGCACTGCCGGTCCTTCGACACCCACTGGCAGCGGATGAGCGGCCGCGGCCGTATCTGGTCCTACGTCCTGCCGCACCCGCCGCTGCTGCCCGCGTACGCCGAACAGCCCGGCTACAACGCGATCGTCGTGGAGCTGGCCGAGGCCCCGCACATCCGCCTCGTCGGCAACCTCGTCACCGCCCCCGACGCGCCCCTGAACTCCGTCGACCCGGCCCGGCTGCGCATCGGCGCCCCCGTGAAGGCCGTCTTCCACACCATGCCGGGAGGCGTGACCGTACCCCGCTGGCTCCTGGAGCGGCCATGACGGTGCGCACGGAAATCAAGGACGGGGTCGCGCTGGTCACCCTGGACCGGCCCGAGCGGCACAACGCCGTGGACCTCGCCACCGCCGCCGAACTCGCCGCCACCTGGCAGGCGTTCCGCTTCGACGACACCGTACGGGCCGTGGTGCTCACCGGCGCCGGCGGCCGGGCCTTCTGCACCGGCATCGACCGCTCCGCCGAGGTCCCCCAGCCGTCCTCCCCGTACTCCCTCGACGATCCGCTGCTCCACATCGGCCCGAAGGCCAACGACCTGTGGAAGCCGGTGATCGCCGCCGTCGAGGGCATGGCCTGCGGGGGCGCGTTCTACCTCCTGGGCGAGGCCGAGTTCCTCGTCGCCTCCGAGAACGCCACCTTCTTCGACCCGCACACCACCTACGGGATGGTGAGCGCCTACGAGTCCGTCCACATGGCGCAGCGGATGCCTTACGGGGAGGCCGCCCGGCTGGCCCTGATGGGGACGGCGGAACGGCTGGGCGCCTCCCGCGCTTACCGGATCGGCCTGGTCTCCGAGCTGACCGCGCCCGGCGCCGCGGCCGAGGTGGCGCTGCGGCGCGCGGCCGTGCTCGCCGCCCAGCCGACCGAGGCGGTCCAGGGCACCGTCCGCGCCCTGTGGACGGCCCACGAGGCGACCAGAGCGCAGGCCCTGGCGCACGCCCCCCAGCTCATCGCGCTGGGCAGCCTGTCCCCGGACCGCCAGGCGGCACTGTTCGCCGCCCGGAAGCGGGACGGCGGGCGGGGTGCCGGCCAGGACGGCCACCCCCTGGTCAGATGACTCCCGCCCCTACATACGGGTCTTCTGCGCCCTGGTGATCTCGCAGGTGAACCAGAACTGCCCGATGGACGACTGGTTGACGGTGTACTTGGCGGTGTACGTCTCGGTGTCGCCGGGGCCGACGGTGATCGAGCGCTCGTGCAGCCCGTACGCCTTGCCGTCGGCCGGCTTGGCCTTCATCCAGTTGACGGCCATGTCGTAGGAGAAGGAGTCGTTCATGGACGGATTGGTGATGGACACCGTGTAGGTGAACTGGCGCAGCGAATCCGAGAAGTCGCAGTTGCTGCCGTGGGCGTCGGACCGCCCGTCCGGGTCGTAGGTCTCCTCGGTCGGCGAGGGCGAGTAGGTGGGCTCGTACGACGGGGTCGCGTCATAGCCGCTGGTGAACGTGGGGCTCGGGAAGGAGGTCGGGACCTTCACCCGGGGCCGGGGCAAGGCACAGCTGCTGACCGTCGCCACCGTCGCCAGTGCCAGACCGGCGGCGACCGCCGCCCGGAGACCCGTACGGGCACCCCTACGGAGGCCCGTGCCGCTGGGCATGCGCTGCTTCATTCCGTCCACTCCCCCGTGGAAAACGCTGAGCCGTCACTCTTCAATTGACGCGTGCACGGCACCCTAGCAAGCGCCGGTGACACCCCTTACGGGCCCCGGCAACGCGGGCGGGCGTACTTCTCTCGCGTGCACACAGGCGCAGGCGTAGCGTCGGTCCCGGAGGATGACCGGACGATCCGAAGCGAGGCGACGCCCGTGGTGCGCAACGTTCTCGGGTCACTGGTCGCCCTCGTCGGAGCGACGGCCGCCGTCTGGAGCCCCTTCCGTCCCTGGTACGACGGCCGTCACGGGAGTGACGTGCGCATCGAGGACCTCTTCAACGGGCTCACGCGCAGCAGCGCCGCGCTCTTCGGCTCCGTGCTCCTCCCCATGGCGTTCGCCGCCCTGCTGACCCTGATCGGGGTCGCCATGCGCTCCCGGGGGCTGGTCGCCGTCGCGGGCCTGGTGGTACTGGGGTTCACGATTCTGTGGATGGTCCGCCAGGGACAGGCCGCGAGCGAGCTGACCGCCGGCGCCCGCGGTCTCGGGATCGGCGTCGCCAACGCCCTGGGCGGCGGCGCGCTGCTGCTGCTCGGCGCCCTGATCATGCGGGGCCGCCCCCGCCGCTCCTACGGCCCCGACTACGACGACCGGCAGTACGACGACGGCCGCTACGGACACCATGGGTACGACGAGCGCTACGACGAGCGCACGCCCTACGACCCGTACACGCCGTACCCGCCGGGGACACCCGAACCGTGGGACGCGGGCCGCCCGGGAGCCGAGGAGTGGAATCCGGAGCCGTACTCGACGGGCCCCAACCCCGCCGTGCCCCCGGCCGGTCCCGGAGGCGCCCCCTACGGGCACCAGGAGGACACCCCGACCACCCCGCTGCCGGTCACCCCGCCCCCACCACCGCCCCCACAGCATCAGCAACAGCAGTGGACTCAGGCGCAACAACGGCCACCGGGCCGGACCCCACAGCAACAGCCCCCGCCACCGCCGCCCCCGCCTCAACAGCCGCAGCAACAACGGCCGGCTCCCCCGCCGCCACCGACCCTGCCGTCCCATAAGCAGCCGCCCACACCTCCGGTGGAGTGGGGCAGGGACCAGCGGAGACAGCCGTACGCCCCGCCTCCGGAACGGCCCGACCGGCGCGAACAGCCCGAACATCCCCCGGAGGAACGGGAGTAGAGGCCCGCGCAGATACGGGGCCCCGCCTCACGCCCCCGTCACGACCGCCGCGCCAGCCCCGTCCCCTTGGCCGCGTCCAGCGCGTACACACAACGGTCCTTGCTGCAGGCGTACACCACACCGCCGACCGCCACCGGTGAGCCGGTGATCTCGCCGCCGGTCTCCAGCTTCCAGCGCAGCTGGCCGCCCATCGCGTCGAGCGTGTAGAGGCAGTGGTCGGCGGAGCCGAAGTGCACCCGGCCCTCCGCGACGACCGGGGCGCCGATGACCTCCGCGCCGGCCTGGAACCGCCAGCGCGGGGTGCCGGTGACCGCGTCGAGGGTGTAGAGCGCCTTGCCGCTGCCCAGATGGACCGCGCCGTGCGCGACCAGCACCGGTTCGGTGGACTGCCGTGCCTCGGTGGCGATCCGCCAGCGGTCGCGGCCGTCCGCCGGGTCCAGCGCGTAGACCGTGCCGAGGTAGTCCGCCAGATAGACCCCGCCGCCGGTGACGGCCGGGCCGGGGGCGAAGGCGGGCGGGCTCAGGAACACCGCGGGCGCCTCGAAGTGCCAGCGCACGTCGCCGCGCGCGATGTCGATCGCCAGCACGCGGGTGCCGGCGACGACGTAGACCACCCCGTCCGACGCCGGCAGCATCCGCACCGGCACCCCGCCGCAGGACGCGGCGTCGCCCACCGGGTACGACCAGCGCTCGGCGCCGGTCCGGGCTTCCAGCGCCTTGAGCCGGGCGTCCGCCCAGACGAAGACCGTGCCCTCGTGCACCACGGGCCCGGTCTCGGCGTTCTCGAAGTCGGTCTGGACGCCGCCGGTCTCCCACAGCAGTTCACCGGTGGCGGCCTCCCATGCCTGGACGCCGCCCCCTCGGGTGCTGGTGACGACGGTCCCGCGGTCGACCTTGAGGGCATAGACCCAGCCCTCGGTGTTCAGCCGCCAGCGCTCGGTACCGTCGCCGGCGTCCAGCGCGTACAGGCTCGGGCCGTCCGAGGCATGGATCCGGCCCTCCGAAACGGCCATCGCCCAGGCGACGTCACGGGTCTTGAACTTGCGGCGTCCGCTGGCCACATCGAGCGCATGCACCTCGAAGGAGGTGACGTAGAGCAGGTCGTCGGCGACGGCGGGGGTGCCCCACACATCGTTCGACATCCGGAACCGCCAGGGGCGCCAGCGGCCCGCCTCGGCAGGCGGTGCCTCGGGCGGCGGGGGCGGCCCGGCCTCGTGGCGGGCCGGGGCCTCCGCGCCGTTGGCCGGGCCCTGGTGGGGCACTCCAGTCGTCGGTCCGGCGCCGGGCGGCCGTACCCAGTTCGTCGCGGCACCGGCCTGCGCTCGCGGCGCCGGGGCCTCGGCGCGCGGCCCCGGCCCTATCGGGGCGGGCGAGCCGCCGAGTTGCACAGGACCGGCGGCGCCGTCCCCGGGGGCGGCCGACGGAACGGGCGGCGCGGCGGACACCGCGGCGGCGGGGGACGGCGCGGAAGCGGGCGGCGGGGCGGACACCGGGGTCACCCGGGCCGTCGAGGCCTCCGGGCCGAGCACCGCGGCCTGCGGCATCGGGCCCGGGTGGGCGCCGCGCGGATCGCTGCCGCGGTGCGCTCCGGGGCCCGCGCCGATCTGGCCGGGCCAGCCGGACTCCGCGGCGACGGGGGCGTTCTCCGGCCGCGGCGGCGCCGGGGCCGGCTGCGCGGCGGGCATCGGGGGCGACACGGGCGGGGACGGCGGCGCGGCGGGTGCCGGGCGGCCGTTGCCCCGGGCGGCACCGGCCGGACGGCCATTGCCGGGCACGGTGGTGCGGCCGCCGCGGCGGTTCTCGATGAGGCCCACCGCGCCGGACGGCAGCCAGGCCGAGGCGGTGCCGCTGTCGTCGCTGCCGGAGCCGAAGAGATGCGGCGCGAGCTGGGACTGCAGATCGGCGGGGGACGGCCGCTGGCCGGCCTCCATCTGCATACAGGACTCCATGAGCGGACGGAGTTCGTCCGGCAGTCCCGTCAGGTCGGGGCCCTCGCGCAGCAGCATGAAGACGGTCTCGACGGGGTTGGCGCCGTGGAAGGGCGCATGCCCGGTGGCGGCGAACACCAGCGTCGACCCGAGGGAGAAGACATCGCTCGCGCCCGTGACACTGCGCGAGTCACGGGCCTGCTCGGGCGACATGTAGGCGGGCGTGCCGACGGCCACATTGGTCATCGTGAGGCGGGTGTTGGACACCCCGGAGGCGATACCGAAGTCGATCACCCGGGGGCCGTCCTCGACGACCAGGACGTTCGACGGCTTCAGGTCGCGGTGCACCAGGCCCGCGCCGTGGATGGACTGCAGCGCCTCGGCGATCCCGGCCGCCAGCCAGCGCACCGCCTGGGCCGGGAGCGGCCCGCACTCATTGACTATTTCCTCAAGGGAGGGCGCGGGAACATAGGCCGTCGCGAGCCAGGGCACCGCCGCGCGCGGGTCGGCGTCCACCACCGCGGCCGTGTAGAAACCGCTGACCGCGCGGGCCGCCTCGACCTCGCGGGTGAAGCGGACCCGGAACAGCTGGTCCTCGGCGAGCTCGGTACGCACCGTCTTGATCGCCACGCGCCGGCCGGACGCCGAACGCGCGAGATAGACCAGCCCCATACCGCCGGCCCCGAGACGGCCGAGCACCTCGAACGGCCCGATCCGCCGGGGATCGTGCTGCGTCAGCTGCTTCAGCTGCTCCACCACTTACCTGCCACCTCCCCGTGGGGCGTAAAAGGACTCTCATCAGCCACGCGCCGTCGAGAGCCACTGCCCCGTGCAGCGTCTCCCCGCCTGCGGCGAGGAGTGTCGATACGGCCGTACGCGTGCTGATTCTTCCTGGCCGAGCCGACGGTTGCGAACCCGGGGCCTGTCCGCCGTGTCACGGCATACCCCCCGTAGCCCGCGCCGGGCCCGTTACCCGACGTCACCCAACCCCGCCTGACGTGCTCCGATACGTCCGGCGACGGGCGATTGCCCACTTGGTTACCGATCGGTTGCGAGTCCCCTGCGCGGGGCACCGGTCACCAAGTGGACGTTCACCATTCCGTTTGACGCGAACATGAGGGAAACGGTTGACCCTTACGAACACCCAATGGCCGCGGTGGCCGAAACCGTGCCGCACCACCGACCACCTGCACCCAGCCCCCACCGGTCCCGCCCTCCCCGCCGTCGCTTCGCCCCCACACCCCAATTCTGCGCGTTCGAAGGTCATTTCGGCGGCGGCACGCCTGGCGTGGCGCCTTGAATGACGCACGGGCAGCTGAAAACCACGGCCACCACGGTGGCCATATGTCCACGCTAGTACCGGTTCACGCGCTTCGCCCGGCGGAGATTCAAACGTGAATTCGATTCCCAGAAGGCCCGCGGCGGGCGGCGGAACCGGCGGCAGGACGGGGAGGGTGTTCAACTGACGGCCGTCGTCGTGCACTTGTTGCACGGAGGGTGACCACTTATCCACCGAGGTTGTCCACAGGCTGTTGATAACACCGTTCACCGGTTCGGACCAAGCGGTGCCATACGAACCGCGAGCGCGGGCGGGCCCGCCGCCGGGGCACTCCCCGGGGGCACACACCCCTAACTCCCCCATCCCCATTTGCAGGCAGCCAAATCGCGCTCCGATCACCCCTCGGTAAGCTGACGGCATGACAGGACAAGTTCGAACCGTCGACGGCAGAGTTGCCGGCCGCCGCGGACAGGCGACGCGGCAAAAGCTTCTCGACTGCCTCAGTGAAATGCTCAGTTCGTCCCCCTATCGGGACGTCAAGGTCATCGATGTAGCCCGAAAAGCGGGGACTTCACCCGCAACGTTCTATCAGTACTTCCCGGACGTCGAGGGCGCCGTCCTCGAAATCGCCGAGGAGATGGCCAAAGAAGGCGCCACTCTGACCGATCTTGTCGCCGGACGCTCTTGGGTGGGCAAATCCGCCTGGCAGGCGGCGGAGGATCTGGTGGAAGGCTTTCTCTCCTTCTGGCGCAAGCACGACGCGATTCTCCGCGTCGTCGATCTGGGCGCCGCAGAAGGTGACAAGCGTTTCTACAAGATCCGCATGAAGATCCTCAATGCCGTCACCAACTCCCTTACGGACTCCATCAAGGACCTGCAGAGCAAGAACAAGGTCGACAAGGACGTGAGCCCGGCCGCCATCGCCGGCTCGATGGTCGCGATGCTGGCCGCGGTCGCCGCGCACCAGAAGGGCTTCCAGAGCTGGGGCGTCAAACAGGCCGAGCTCAAGCCCAATCTGGCGCTGCTGGTGCACCTCGGTGTCACCGGCAAGAAGCCGACCAAATAGCAAAACATCCGCGACAGCAGTCGGGGAAGCGGCCGGAGAAACCGCCGCGCCTCGAAGTCCCGGCGCCGCCGGGACGGTTCGCCATCGGTCCTGTATCCGTCCTGCCATAGCTGTACACCACACGCAGCGGGCGCCGCGCGACCCTCCGGGGTCCGGAACGGCGCCCGCTGCGCGTATGCGGCGCCCCGGCCGGGCGGCTTCAAGAGCCCGTATGCGGCAGTCGCTCAGCGCCGCTCCAGCCGGAACAGCCGGATCTCCCGCGTCACCCGCGCCTGATACGCGGCGTACGGCGGCCACATCGCCAGCGCCGCCCGCCAGGCCCGCGCCCGCTCCTCGCCGGACAGCAGCCGGGCCCGCACCGGTATGTCCCGGCCCCGCCAACTCACCTCGGCCTCCGGATTCCTGAGCAGGTTCCCGGTCCAGGCCGGATGTCCCGGCCGCCCGAAATTGCTGCCGACCAGCAGCCAGCTGCCGCCCTCCTCCGGTATGCACGCCAGCGGAGTACGCCGCGGCAGCCCGCTCCTGGCACCGGTCGCGGTCAGCACCACCCCGGGCAGCATCCGGGCGCTGAGCAGCACCTTTCCCCGGGTCAGCCGGTGCACCGCACGGTCCAGCGCGGGGATGACGTACGGCGCGGTCCGGGCGAACCCACGGGTCGCGGAGACCTTCATGAGCAGCCGCTCACCCGGGCGCATCAGCCCTCCACCACTGCCGGCACCCGGCCCGGTACCGGCACCCCGGCCGGTACCCCGCCTCCGCCCGGCTCCGCCGCCCCGTCCGGGAACAGCCCCGCCTCCTCGGCGGCCCGCGCCCGCAGCCGGTGCACGGGCCCCACCAGCAGCTCGTCGCAGGCCGCGCGCTTGAAGTACAGATGCGCCTCGTGCTCCCAGGTGAAGCCGATCCCGCCGTGCAGCTGCACCGCCTCGGCGGCCACCGCCCGCAGGGTCTCCAGCGCCTGGGCGAGGGCCAGCGCCGCCACCCCGGGCTCGTGCGGACCGGCACCGTACCCGGGGGCCTGCGGTCCGCCGCCCGCCGACCAGGCCGCGTAGTACGCCGCCGAGCGGGCCGCCTGGAGCCGCACATACAGATCGGCGAGCCGGTGCTGGACCGCCTGGAAGGAGCCGATCGGCCGGCCGAACTGCTCGCGCTGCTGTACATGGGCGACGGTGCGGGCCAGCGCCGTATCGGCCGCGCCGACCGCCTCGGCGGCCAGCACCGCGGCCGCCGTCGCCCCCGTCGCGGCGAGCGCCCCGGTCACCGCCGCCGCGTCGCCGTCCCCCTCCCCCAGCAATTCGGCGGGCACCTCGCGCAGTTCGATCCGCGCCTGCGGCCGGGTCTCGTCCAGCGCGGTCTGCCGGGTCCGCCGCAGACCGGGCGCCCCGGACGCCGCGCCGGACCGCGCGGCAGCCCCGTCCGCCCCGGCCCGTACGAGGAACAGCAGGGTGCGGCTGCGCGCGAACCCGCCGGTGTGCGCGGCCACCACCAGTACGTCCGCGGTGTGCCCGTTGAGCACCTGCCCGGCCTCCCCGTACAGCCGCCAGCCGCCGTCCTCCGGAGCGGCCGCCCCGGACTCCTGCGGCGCCCTCCTCGCCTGGATGCCGCCGGCCCGGCCGCCGCCCGCCCAGCCACCGTCGTCGTTCGGCCCGGTCAGCGCCAGTGCGGTGGCGAGCCGGCCGCCCGGGACGGCGAGGGTCGCGGTCAGCTCCCCGGCGGCGAGGGCGGGGAGCAGCGCGGTGCGCTGGCGCTCGCTGCCCAGCGCGAGGATGAGCGGGGCGGCCAGCGCGGCGGTCGCGACCAGCGGTGAGGGCAGGACCGCGCGGCCGGTTTCCTCGGCGGCCAGGGCGAGTTCGGTGGGGCCGCAGCCGACCCCGCCGTATGCCGTGGGCAGCGCCAGACCGGGCAGACCGAGCCGGCCGGCGAGCTGCTGCCACAGCTGGGTGTCGTACCCCGGCGGGGTGCGTACCGCCGCCTTGACCTCGTCCGGACCGCAGCGTTTAAGCAGCAGTTCGCGCAGCGTACGGCGGATTTCGTGCTGCTCCTCGGTGAACGCGGCATCCATCGGCGGGCTCCTCCCGGCCGTGCGACAACGCCCGTCCGTCCGACGGGCCCCCGCTTCCGATCTGACGGGCCGTCATAGTAGGGACGGGGGATGCACTTTCCTAGGCCGGGTCGGCAAGTCGTCGGGCGGCCGGGAGAGAGTTCCGGCCGCCCGGGGCATGGCGAGGAGCCGGGTCGTGTCGCCGCGACCCGGCTCCCGCGCACCCGCCGGTGGTCAGCGGATGAGGTGGACGGTGAGGTTGGTCTCCGTGTCACTGACGTTGACGGCGTGGACGGAGCCGTGGGCCGTGCGGTAGCGCCCGGTGCCGCCGGTGATCGCGAGGTTGATGTCGCCGGGTCCGGCGGCGGTGACGGTGAACCGGCCCTGCACGGTGATCTGCCCCAGGGGGAGCGCGAGAACGGGAGAGCACTGGAGGTCGAACTCATCGTTCGGGGCGGTCCGGGTCAGCGTGCAGATCTCGCTGTAGGTGCCGATGGTGACACCGGCGCGCAACAGGTCCCCGCTGATGACGAATTCATCGCCCTGACTGGGCCCGCCCGATCCGTCCACATCGACGAACGTGCCCTGTGTCTGCTTGGCGACCAGCTGGAAGGTTTCCTCGTACGGGGGAAAGGAATCGGCGCCTGCGCCGCCGGCCGCGGAGGCCGCGGGGGCGCAGAAAAGAAGGGCCGAGATTCCGGTGGCCGTGCTCAGCAGGATCTGCTTGAAGGGACGCACAGTTTTCTCCTCTGGGACTGGAAGGGAATTGCTCTGACGCTGTGCCGTGAGGTGCTCTGAATCCCGGTCCGCTGTCGCGTGGACGGCAGGGCCCCGCGACTCCCGCCCGGCCGTCGGCCGGGGTTCCGGTCGGCCGGAAACTTGGTGTGCCGTGCCGCGCGGCCCGTAGGGGGCCGCCCGGCCGGGCCGTGCGGCCCGTCCGGCGGCTCAGATGCCGGGACCGCTGACGTAGGTGAACGAGCCGGAGGGGCTGTCGACGGGGCCGGTGACCGTGACGGTGACGGTGCCGGCGGCGCCGCTGGGCGGGGAAGTGGCGCTCAGGGTGGTGTCGGAGACGATCTCGAAGGGCGCCGGGGTGCCGTTGAAGGTGACCTGCTCGGTGTGGGACAGACCGGTGCCGGTGATCGTGACGACGGTGCCGCCCGAAGTCGGCCCCGAATTGGGGCTGATGTCAGTGACGGTGGAGGAACTGACGTAGGTGTAGCTCAGCCCCTGGACGCTCCCGCCGGCGGTGCGCACGGTGACCGGCACGCCGCCGGGCCCCGGGGCCGTGGTGGCCCGGACGGTGAGCTCGGTGTCGGAGGCGCTCTGGATCACGGCGCGGCTGGTGCCGAAGTACACATCGATCGCCCCGGCGAGGTTGCGGCCGGTCAGGGTGATCTCGTCATCGCTGCCCGCGACCGGCCCCGTATCGGGGCTGATGCCGGTGAGGGCGGGCAACGGCGTGTAGTAGAAGGTGCCGAGGATGCCGGTGCCGCCCCCGGTGGTGACCGTCACGGGGACGGCGCCCGATCCGGCGGGTTCGGTGACGGTCAGCGAGGTGTCCGTATTGGCGGTGATGGCGGCCTGCCCGGTACCGAAGCGCACGGCGGTGGCGTTGGCCAGGTGGTGGCCGGTCACGGTCACGGTGGCGCCGCCCGCCGTGGACCCCTGGTCGGGCAGCACGGTCGTCGCGATCACGCTGACGGTGCCGGCCTCGGAGTTGACCACGTAGGCGTGCGTCCCGTCGGGGTGGACGGCGAGGCCGGTCGGGCCGGCGCCCACCCCGATGTTCTCGACGGCGGTCTGGGTGGCGGTGTCGAGCACGCTCACCGTGTCCGGGAGGGAATTCGCCACCAGCACATGGGCGTTGTCCGGTGTCACTGCCAGGAAGCGCGGCTGGGCGCTGACCCCGATGGTGTCGATGACGGCGCCCAGGGCCGTATCGATCACGCCGACCGTGGAGTTGCCGACGTTCGTGACGTAGACGCGGGACCCGTCGGGGTTGACCGCCAGCAGGATGGGGACCGGACCGGCGGGAATGGTGGCCGAGACGGTGTTCGTGGCGGTGTCGATCACGCTCACCGACCCCGAGCCGAAACATGCCACATAGACGCTCGCCCCGTCAGGGGTGATCACCACGCCGGTCGCCGCCGTCCCCACGGTGATGACGTCGCTGACCGTGTTGGTGGCCGTATCGATCACGCTCACGGTGTCGCCGGCCTGCTGGCTCACATAGACGCGGCTGCCGTCCGGCGTGACCGCTGCCGCCGCCGGTCCGGACCCCACCGGGATGTCCGTGAGGAAGGTGTTCGTGACGGTGTCGAGCACGCTGACGGTTCCGGCGTCGGCGAGAACCACATAGCCGCGGGTCCCGTCCGGCGTGAGCGCCACGATGCCGGGACCGGCTCCCGTGGGGACGGTGTCCGTCACGGTACCGGTGGCGGTGTCGATCACGCTGATCGTGTCCGAGCCCCGGTTGGCGACATAGGCACGGGCCCCGTCAGCTGAAAGGGTAATTCCCTGGGGCAGCACACCCACCGGAATGACCGCGCCCGCCACAAATGCGGCACGCAATCCGGGACTTCGCGCCGGCGCGGACATCGGAATAGGCGGAGTAAAGGCGAACATGACACTCCCTGCGGCAGGCGGGAACACTTTCGTCCCGCACACGGAAATGTCTGCTCCGCCGCATGGGCAAACAGCGAGCAGTCAGCCGGCCTGGAACCGGCCGGTGAAATGCACAAAGCGATGTGAGAATACCGTCCCCCGGGAGTCATTTGAAGGCCACGGGAAAGCTCCGATTCTCGGATAATCGCTTTAAGTTGCCCCTCGGGGTGGTGTGCCACGGCGACGGGGGTGCGTTCCGGCCACAGGGGCGCGGCGCTCCCCGCCGACACGCCCCCGACAATGCCGGCAGGGCCCGCCCTCCGGAGCCGCCTCCCGCACCCTGCCCGCCCCCTCGTATCTGATGTACCGTCAGATTCATGACCTCAGGGACCACTTACGGGAATCGCAAGGTCGCCGTCGCCGGAGTCGCCCTGTCCGACTGCGGACGCGTGGACCGGGCCACCCCGTACGCCCTGCACGCCCAGGCCGCCCGCCGGGCGCTCGCCGACAGCGGGCTGGACCGTGCGGTGATCGACGGCTTCGCCTCGGCCGGGCTGGGCACCCTCGCGCCCGTCGAGGTCGCCGAGTACCTGGGGTTGCGCCCCACCTGGGTCGACTCGACCTCGGTCGGCGGCGCCACCTGGGAGGTGCTCGCCGCACACGCCGCCGACGCGATCGCCGCGGGCCACGCCAACGCCGTGCTCCTCGTCTACGGCTCCACCGCCCGCGCCGACATCAAGGCCGGGCGCCGCACCTCGAACCTGTCCTTCGGCGCCCGCGGCCCGCTCCAGTTCGAGGCCCCCTACGGGCACACTCTGATCGCCAAATACGCCATGGCCGCCCGCCGCCATATGCACCAATACGGCACCACCCTGGAGCAGTTGGCCCAGGTGGCGGTCCAGGCACGCGCCAACGCGGCGGCCAACCCCGACGCCATGTACCGCGATCCGATCACCGTCGACGACGTCCTGGACGGGCCGGTGATCGCCGACCCGTTCACCAAACTGCACTGCTGCATCCGCTCCGACGGCGGCTGCGCGGTCCTGCTCGTCGCCGAGGACTACGTCCAGGACCTGGCCAAACCCCCGGTATGGGTGCTCGGTTCGGGCACCGCGGTGTCCCACACGACCATGTCCGAGTGGGACGACTTCACCGTCTCCCCCGCCGAGGTCTCCGGCCGGCTGGCCTTCGGGCGTGCCGGAGTCCGCCCCGCCGATGTCGACCTCGCCGAGATCTACGACGCCTTCACCTATATGACCTTGGTGACGCTGGAGGACCTGGGCTTCTGTGCCAAGGGTGAGGGCGGCGCATTCGTCGGCAAGGGACGGCTGCTGCGGGACGGCGAACTGCCGGTCAATACCGACGGCGGCGGGCTGGCCGCCTGCCACCCGGGGATGCGAGGGCTGTTCCTGCTGGTCGAGGCGGCACGCCAGCTCCGCGGCGAGGCCGGCCCGGACCGCCAGGTCCACAAACCCGACGGCCGGCTGCCCCACCTCGCGGTCGCCTCCGGCACGGGCGGCTGGTTCTGCTCCTCGGGGACGGTGGTGTTGGGGCGGGGGTGATCGGGGCGCTCAGGGGGTGATCAGGAGGCGGACCGGTCGTGATCAGTCGGCGGGCGGCCGGGTGATGACGCTGAACGACGTCCCGAAGGGGTCGGTGAGTGCGGCCATGCGGCCGTACGGGGCGTCCTCGGGGGTGGCTGCCGTTCCGCCGGCGACTACGGCGCGGGCCGCCAGCTCGTCGGTGTCCGCCACCTCGAACACCGTCTGCCAGCGCGAGGCCCGCGCCGCGGGATCGCCGAAGACGCCGCCGACCTCATGGCCGTCGGGCCGGCGCAGGAAGGTGAAGTCGAAGTCCGGGAGGTCGTCGTTGCCGTCGAGCGTGAAGCCGAAGACGGTGGCGTAGAAGCGGCGGGCGGGCCCGGGTTCCGGGGACGCGAGGTCGTTGCGGACCAGCGCGCCGGGCTCGTTGACCAGTTCACAGCCCGGCAGCGTACGCCCCTGCCAGAGGCCGAAGCGGGCACCGACGGGGTCGGCCACGACGGCCGTACGGGCCAGACCCGCCCGCTCCGAGGGCGGCACCACCACCGCCCCGCCGCACTCCACGATCCGCTTGGCCGCGGCGTCGCAGTCGTCCGTGGCGAGATACGGCTGCCACCAGGACTCGCCCTCGACATCCGCGGCAGAGACGGGCCGCAGCGCCGCCACCCGCCGCCCGCGCAGCAGACACAGGGTGACGGGGCCGGTTTCCGCCGAACGCTCCTCGTACTCCCAGCCGAACAGCGCGCCATAGAACGCCTTCGCCCGGTCGAGGTCGGGGACCCCGAGATCGATCCACGTCGGCGTACCGAGCGGCTGATTGCTGCTGATCTCGCTCAATGTCTGCTCCTTCGTGGTGACTTCGACAGGAACGAGGCTAGTGAAGGAGTAGGACAGCTTTAGTCCTAGAGAGCCGGATCGGCCGCTTCCGGGCAGCTATACAAGCGTCATAGACAAGCGTTTAAGACACTCGTATAGTCAGGGTCATCGGCCGGCGAGCGCACCACGGCCGAGCGCCACGGACGGTGTGGCGCAGTGCTTGCAGGAGCGCGCGTCACGACCCCGAAGGGAACCCGCCATGCCCGGCACCGATCTGTCGTCCTTCCGCACCAGGCCCCGGACCGTGCTGATCTCCGGCGCGAGCATCGCCGGTCCGGCGCTCGCCTACTGGCTGCACCGCTACGGCTTCGCGGTGACCGTCGTCGAACGCGCCCCCGCGCTGCGGACCGGCGGCTACAAGGTCGACATCCGGGGTGCGGCGGTCGAGGTCGCCGAGCGGATGGGAATCCTGGCCGACATCCAGCGCGCCAGTACGGACATGCGGACCGGCGCCTACGTGAACGACGACGGCAAGCGGATCGCCACCCTCCCCGCCGATATCTTCGGCGCCCGGGTCGGCCGGGACGACGAGATCATGCGCGGCGAACTGGCGCGCCTCCTCCACGAACGCACCCGCGCGGACGTCGAGTACGTCTTCGGCGACTCGATCACGTCCCTCACCGAACGGCCGGGCGCCCCCGGCGAGGAGGGCTGTGGCCCGGCGGGCTCCGGCGGCGTCGAGGTCACCTTCGAGCACGGTGCGCCCCGCCGCTTCGATCTCGTCGTCGGCGCGGACGGGCTGCACTCGAACGTCCGGCGGCTGGCCTTCGGCCCGGAAGAACGGTTCGTACGGCACCTCGGGGCGTACCTCTGCGCATTCTCCCTGCCGAACGAACTCGGCCTGGACCGCGAGGAGTTGTACCACGCCGTCCCCGGCAGGCTGATCTGTGTCTACAGCTCCGCCGGGGACCCGGCCGCCAAGGGCCTGCTCTGCTTCCGCTCACCGCGGACGGCCTACGACCACCGGGACCGGGACGCCCAACTGGCGCTGCTCAAGGGCGCGTTCCGGGGCGTCGGCGTCGCACCGTCCGGAGGCTGGTCGAGGGTCCCGCGGCTGCTCGAAGCGGCCGGCGCGGCGGACGACTTCTACTTCGACGGAATGCAGTTGGTCGAGATGGACCGCTGGTCCCGCGGCCGGGTGGGGCTGCTCGGCGACGCCGCGCACTGCGCCTCCCCGGCGTCCGGGCAGGGCACGGGGATGGCGCTGGTCGGCGCGTATGTGCTGGCCGGGGAGCTGGCGTCGGGCCGCGGGCCGGAGGAGGCGTTCGACCGCTACGAGCGGGAGATGCGCGGCTATGTCGCGGTCAATCACGCGCTGGCGGAGAAGTTCGCCCAGGAGATGACGGCGGACACCCGGCGGCAGATCCGGTTCCGGCATCTGATGATGCGCATGCTGCCGCACATGCCGTGGAAGAACCTGGTGGCGAAGAAGATCGCCGAGGACGTGCAGCGGGGCGCCAACGCGATCACCCTCAGGGATCATCCGGCGACGGCGGCGGCCGGCGCTCGGGCGGCCGGCCGGCCTTCGGCCTCCGGTCACACTCCCGCCCCTGGTCAGGACCCGGCGCCCGGGCGCCCCACGTACGCTGCCTGACATGACCGATCACCCCGGGCACCAGGACTCACCGGACGCCGCCTCCACCGGCACCGCGGCGCACCCCTCCGACGACGCGGAGGCCCAGGCGTTCCGCGAGCTGCTGCGCGGGCTGCGGGTCTGGGACGTCGCGCTGCCGTCGTTCGATCCGGCGACGGCGCCGGCCACACCGCTCCCGCTGTTCCGGCAGTGGCTGCGGGAGGCCGCCGAGGCGGGCGTCCCCGAGCCGCACACCATGACGCTCGCCACGGCGGACGCGGCCGGTGACCCCTCCGTACGGACCCTGATGCTGCACGACGCCGATGAGCGCGGCTGGCACTTCGCCTCGCACCGCGGCAGCCGCAAGGGCCGCGAACTGGCCGTACGGCCGCGGGCGGCGCTCGGCTTCTACTGGCCGGCGGTCGGCCGCCAGGTGCGGGTCAGCGGGCCGGTGACGGTGGCGGACCCCGAGGAGAGCGCGGCCGATCTGCACCGCCGTTCCACGGGCGCGCTGGCCGCCGCGCTGGTCGGCCGGCAGAGCGAGGTCCTCGGCTCGGTGGACGAACTGGCGCGCGCCTCGGAGGCGGCCTGGGAGCACGCCCGGCGCGAGCCCGAGGCGCCGGTACCGAGCTGGACGCTGTACGTGCTGCGCGCCGAGGAGGTCGAGTTCTTCCAGGGCGATGCGCAGCGACGGCACGTACGGCTCAACTACCGCTATGCGGACGGGCGTTGGGAGCGGGAACTCCTCTGGCCGTGAGGTGCGGTGTCATCAGCCGAGCGGACCGGGAGGCCTCGTGCGCCCTCACAGCTGCTGATACATGATGTGCAGCCCCACATAGCCCTTGGTGGGGTGCAGGAAGCCCTCGGGCAGGGTCGTCATGATCTGGAAGCCCAGGGACTTCCAGAGCGCCACGGCGCCGGTGTTGGTCTCCACCACGGCGTTGAACTGCATCGCGCGATAGCCCTCGGCGCGGGCCCAGGCCAGTACGTGTTCGCCCAGGGCGCGGCCGATGCCGCGTCCGCCGTACTGCGGGTCGGTCATGAAGCTGGCACTGGCGATGTGCGAAGCCCCGCCCATGTGGTTGGGGTTCATCTTGGCCGTACCGAGGACCGTGCCGTCGTCGTCGACCGCGACGACCGTGCGGCCGGGCGGCGCCAGAAGCCAGGTCTCGCGGCCCGCCGCCTCGTCCATGTCCCGCGGATAGGTATAGGTCTCCCCGGCCGCCACGATGGTGTGGAAGAAGGGCCAGATGGCGGGCCAGTCGGCCGCGGTCGCCTCACGAATCAGCACGGCCACAGCATGCCTCGGGCCCGTCCGGCCCGCCACCGGAAATCGCCGGCCCCCGGGGCGCGGGCTCACACCGGCCGGAAGACGGGGACGGCGAACGCGCCGCCCGCGTCCGGGCCGTCGCCCTCACCGGCGCCGCCGCCGACGACGACCCGGCCCGCTCCCGCTCCCGCTCCCGCTCCCCGGAAGTGCACCATGAGCGGCATGCCGATCCGCAGCTCGCGCTCCGGGCAGTCGGTGATCTCGGTCATCATCCGGGGGCCTTCGGCGAGATCGACCACGGCCGCGATGTACGGGACCCGGTCACCGAACGGCGGCAGGTCGTTACGGTGCACCACGGACCAGGTGTAGAGGGTGGCGCGGCCGGTGGCCGGTTCCCAGTCGACGTCCTCGCTCCAGCAGCGCGGGCAGAACTCGCGCGGATAGTGGTGGGCCGCACCGCAGCCCTCGGCCCGGCAGCGGCGCAGCAACAGCCGCCCCTCGGCGGCCGCATCCCAGTACGGCCGCGTGAAGGCGTCCACCTCCGGCAGATCGAACCGCGCGGCAGCCGCCTTCGCGCCCGTCCCCTCGGCCCTGCCCGCACCCCCGCCCGTCACCGCACCCGCGCCCGCGCCCGCGCCTGTGCCCGCACCCGCACCCGCACCCGTAGCCCCAGCCGTCACCGGAACACCCCCAGCCTCGCCGAACGCCCCTGCCCGTCGGCTCATCGCGCCTGAGCCGACCGGCAGAGATCCTGACAGTACGTCAGTTCAGCCGACACGGGACGGGCACGCAAGAGGCCCGAGGCGATCCGTGCACACCCCCTCGGCGAACCCCCTCCCGCAACCTTTCCCTTGCAGGCCCATTCCTGACACGGTGTCAATTCAAGTAATCTGACTATGCGTCAGTTATGGAGCCGTCACACAGGAGCGGGCGTCTGCGATGCTTGGATCGACTCACGGCACCCTCACCACTCACTCCCGGCCGGCCCGCGTCGTGGCCTGTGGGGAGCAACCACCACACACCGTCCACGGTATGAGCGAACCGCACCCCGACGGCGGGGGCCGGCGCTCCCGCCCCGTCGACCGGGACGTCAGCGGCCGTCCACTGCACGCCCCGGTGCCGGACCTGGACCGCTTTTTCCGGCCCGAGTCCGTGGCGGTGATCGGGGCCTCGGACAGCGAGGGGCGCCCCAACACCGGTATCACCCGTCAGCTGATCGCCTGGGCGGACCGGGTCGGCGCCCGGCTCCACCCCGTCAACCCGGGACGCACCGAGGTCTTCGGGCGGCCCTGCCACGCCGGTATCGCCGAACTGCCGGAGACCGTCGATCTCGCGGTCCTCCTGGTCGCCGATCCGCTGCCGGTCATCGGGCAACTCGCCGAGGCCAAGGTGAAGTTCGCGGTGGCCTTCGCCTCCGGGTTCGCCGAGACCGGCGAGCGCGGCGCGGCGGCCCAGGAGCAGCTGGCCGAGGCCGTCGCCCGCTCCGGTCTGCGGCTGCTCGGCCCGAACACCAACCTCAACGCCTTCGAGAAGTTCCGTACGGACCTGGACGGACCGGCCATCGCCCTGATCACGCAGTCAGGCCACCAGGGCCGTCCCGTCTTCAGCCTCCAGGAACTGGGCATCCGCCTGTCGCACTGGGCCCCGACCGGCAACGAGGCCGATCTGGAAACCGCCGACTTTCTCTCCTACTTCGCCACCCGGCCCGAGGTCGGCGCCATCGCCGCGTATGTGGAAGGCCTCAAGGACGGCCGCAGCTTTCTGCTGGCCGCCGACCGCGCCGCCCGCAACAAGGTGCCCGTCGTCGCCGTCAAGGTCGGCCGCACCGAGACCGGCGCCCGGACGGCCGCCTCGCACACCGGCAAGCTCACCGGGGCGGACGAGGTCGTGGACGCCGCGATGCGGCAGTTCGGCGTGATCCGGGTGGACGGGCTCGACGAGCTGCAGGACACCGCGGCGCTGCTGGCCCGCGCCAGGAAGCCCACCGCAGACGGCGTCGCCGTCTATTCGATCTCCGGTGGCACCGGCGCCCACTTCTCCGACCTGGCGACCGCGGCCGGCCTGCGACTGCCCACGCTCGGCGCCGCCAAGCAGGCCGAACTGCACCAGTGGATACCGGAGTACCTCCACGTCGCCAATCCGGTCGACAACGGCGGGCACCCGGTCGGCGACTGGCGCGGCCGCAAGATCCTCGACGCGATCCTGGCCGACCCCGCCATCGGCATCCTGATCTGCCCGGTCACCGGCCCCTTCCCGCCGATGAGTGACAAGCTCGCGCAGGACCTGGTGGACGCGGCGGAGCAGACGGACAAGCTGGTGTGTGTGGTGTGGGGCTCGCCGGTCGGTACGGAGGACGCCTATCGCCACACCCTCCTCGGCTCCTCGCGGGTGGCGACCTTCCGCACCTTCGCCAACTGCATCACCGCCGTCCGTGCCTACCTCGACCACCACCGCTTCGTCGACGGCTACCGCTCCCCCTTCGACGAGGCCCCGCGCGTCCTGTCTCCATCGGCGCGCAAGGCACAGGCCCTGATGCGTCCGGGCCAGCAGCTCAGCGAGCACGCGGCGAAGCAGCTGCTGCGCGCCTACGGCATCCGGGTCCCGCGCGAGCAGCTGGTGACCAGCGCGGCGGCGGCCGTACGGGCCGCGAGCCTGGTCGGCTATCCCGTGGTCATGAAGGCCTCCGGGCCGCAGCTGGCGCACAAGACCGAACTCGGCCTGGTCAAGGTCCAGCTGACCTCGGCCAGCCAGGTCAGGGACGCCTATCGGGAACTCACCGACATCGCCCGCTACGAGGACGTCCCGCTGGACGGGGTGCTGGTCTGCCAGATGATCGAGCGGGGCGTCGAGATGGTCGTCGGCGTCAACCGGGACAGCCTCTTCGGGCCGACGGTGACCGTCGGCCTCGGCGGGGTGCTCGTGGAGGTGCTGCGGGACGTCGTGGTGGGCGTACCGCCGTTCGGTGAGGACCAGGCGCGGGCGATGCTCGGCGAACTCCGCGGCCGGGCCCTGCTGGACGGCGTCCGCGGAGCGCCGCCCGCGGACCTCGACGCGCTGGTCGAGGTCGTGCTGAGAGTGCAGCGGATGGCGCTGGAACTCGGGGACGAACTGGCCGAGCTGGACATCAACCCGCTGGTGGTGCTCCCGCGCGGCCAGGGCGCCGTGGCCCTCGACGCGCTCGCGGTCTGCCATTGACCGTGGCCGCGCCCGTACCCACGCCCATGCGGAGGCCCACACCGACACCCACGCCCGTGACCGGGCCACCGGCCACCGCACCGCCGGTAGTCGCCCCGCCGGCGGCCGCACCGCAGGCCGCCCGGGCCACCCCCAGCGCACCCACCACCCGCGCCGCACCCTCTGGAGCCACTCCCCCATGACACCCACACCGTCCCCCGGTTCCGTTCCCCCCGCCGCATCCGGCGCGTCCGGCGATCCCGCCGACCGCACCGGCCGCACCGGTCCGACCGGCGCCGCCGCCGACGCGGACCCCGTCGATTCCTTGGTACAGCACACCACTGACAACGGCGTCTGCCGGCTCACCCTCAACCGGCCGGACGCGATGAACGCCATCACCCCTGACCAGCGCGAACGCCTCATCGCCCGGCTCGCCGACGCCTCCGCGGACCCGGATGTCCGGGCCGTCGTGCTCACCGCGACCGGCAGGGGCTTCTGTGCCGGCGCCGATCTGCGCGGAGCGCCGGCGGCCGGTGAGCGGGCCGCCGGTGACGTCGCCCGGCTGATCCGGCACGGCGCCCAGCGGCTCATCACGGCGGTGCTGGACTGCGAGAAGCCGGTGATCGCCGCCGTCAACGGCACCGCGGCCGGGCTCGGCGCCCATCTGGCGCTCGCCTGCGATCTGGTGCTGGCCGCCGAATCGGCCCGCTTCATCGAGGTGTTCGTCCGCCGCGGGCTGGTCCCGGACGGCGGCGGCGCCTATCTCCTGCCGCGGCTCATCGGCCCGCAGCGCGCCAAGGAGCTGCTGTTCTTCGGTGACGCCGTACCGGCCGCCGAAGCGGAGCGGCTGGGTCTGGTCAACCGGGTCGTGCCGGACGGTGAGCTGGCGAAGACGGCCCGGGAGTGGGCCGAGCGGCTGGCGGCCGGCCCGACCCGCGCGCTGGCCCTGACCAAGCAGCTGGTCAACGCCTCGCTCGACGCCGACCGGGGCACCGCCCTCGCCGCCGAGGCCGCCGCCCAGGAGATCAATATGACGACGGCGGACGCCCAGGAGGGGGTCGACTCCTTCGTGGCGCGCCGCCACCCGGTGTTCCGGGGGCGGTGACCCACGGAGGCTCCCTGTCCGAGGGCGCCTCCCACGGGCAGGCTCCCTGGCCCGCCGTGGCCCCGCTTCACCCCGCCGAACACTCCGGCACCTCATGGGTGTTCCGCGTCCGCACCCCCGGCAGCCAGCCCCGTACCCCCTGCCCGCTGGTGACCAGGTACCAGCGGGTGGAGGTGACGCCCGCTTCGTCGCGGACCATCCGGCCGTCCGTCACCACGCAGCGCGCGTCGAGCACATCGCCGTGCCAGACCCGGCCGGCGGAGTTGCCGCGCGCGGCGTACTCGGCGCGCGGGTCGTTGGCCAGTCGCAGCGCGCACTCCAGGGAGCGGCCCGTACGGCAGGCCCGTTCGCTGTTGTAGACGGTGATCTTCACCTCCGGGGCCGGCCCGGCCGGCCGCAGGGACACGGGTCCCGGACGCACCAGCCACCACACCCCCAGTGCCACCGCGGCCACCGCGGCCGCCACCACGAGCACGACCGTGCGCGGCCGCCTCCGGGGCAACGGCACCACCGCGGGCGGCTGTTCGGCATCCGGCTGCCTGATGCGGTCCCACAGGCCGGGCGGCGTCTCGATCTGCTCGTCCGCGAGCCGCAGCCGGGCGCGCAGCAGCGCCTCGGCGTCGTCCCCGGAGCCGTCGCCCCGGCCACCGCCGAATCCCCGGCCGTCACCGCCCGCTGCACCCGCACCGCCGTCATAGCGTGGCCCCACGCCCACCGTGCCGTTCACCTCCCGGCCTGCCCGTGCTCCGATTCAACGAGGAAGGCGCGCAGCCTGTCCAGCGCACGGGCGCGATGGCGGGCGGCGGTGCCACGATGCACCTTCATGATCTTGGCGGCCTGATCGATGGTGTAGCCGTCGAGGTCGACGAGGATGACGATGCCGGCCTGCCGGTGCGACAGCTTTCCCAGCAGGCGCACCGCTTCGATCTCGGCCTGCCGCCGCTCCACCCCGCCGTCCCAGCCGGACGCCCCGCCGGCCCCCGCCCCGGCGCCGCCGCCCGCCCCGGCCTCCTCGACCCCGTCCATCCCGTCGACCAGCACCTGGCGCCGGTCCTTGCGGTAGGCGTCACGGGCGACGTTGAGCACGGTGGTGAAGGCATAGGCGTACGGCTCCGGATGGGCCAGGAAGCGCTGGGGGCGGGCCGCGAGTTTGAGATAGGCCTCGTGCACCACGTCCTCCGCGGACTGTCTCGATCCGGCCAGCATCACCGCCCTCCGGTACAGCCGGGGCAGCAGCCCGCAGAAGACCTCGTCGAAGGTGGGTGACGCGGCAGACGAAGCTGACGACGGTGTCGCATCGGCCATGTACCGGAACTCTCCCCCGTGCTCGGCTACGGACGCGGCCGCAAAGGACGCTACCCGCGAGGACGACACGCAATCAGGAATCCACTCACCGATCTCCCCCGAATCCGCCGCAGATCATCCCGGAACCGCCGGGAAACCACACCTGCGGGTGGCGCCGGCTCCGCACACCTTCACATCTGACGCACCATCAGTTTCAATGAATCCATGATGGGACATGCGGGAATGGCAGCCACCGTCGTGCGGTACCTGCGCGCCGTCGGTGCGCCCACCACAGCGGGCGGGCCGTCCCCCGCCGCGCCGCCCCGCCCCGCGCTGCGCGCCGTACGCGAGGACGAGCGCGCTCCTCTGGACCCGGCGGAATTCCGCGCCGTCCTGGGGCACTTCGCCAGCGGCGTCACCGTCATCACGGCCCCAGGGGAGCCGGGCCCGGCCGGTTTCGCCTGCCAGTCCTTCGCCGCGCTCTCCCTCGACCCGCCGCTGGTGACGTTCATGGTGGCGCGCACGTCGACGACCTGGCCGCGGATCGCCCGCGCCGGGGTGTTCTGCGTCAATGTCCTCGGCGCCGGACAGGGCGCGCTCTGCCGCGGGTTCGCGGTCAGTGGCGGCGACAAGTTCGCGGGTGTGCGCCACGAGCCCGCGCCGGTGACCGGAGCCCCGCGGCTGGCGGACGTGCCCGCCTGGATCGACTGCACGATCCAGGCCGTCCACACCGGTGGCGACCACCTCATCGTGGTCGGCCGCGTCGAGGCACTCGGCACCGACCCGGCCGCCGCGGAGCACGGTCCGCTGCTCTTCCACCGGGGGGCCTTCGGGCGCTTCGGGCCGTGAGGGACGGCGTACGGCCGCGGCGGGGGCGGGCACCCGGGGCACCCCGGCGAACGGGCCGCGTCGGGCATCGGCCGTCCGTCAGCCCCCCTGCCGGGTCAGCACATGCCGGTCCCACTTGTCCGGGTCGCCCACGAAGGAGTAGAGGGTGAGCTCCTCCTCCGTGCCGCCGACGTACCACTCGCAGCCGCCCGCCTCCACCTGTAGTTGCCCGCCCCCGTGGGCGCGGTGCAGCTCCCAGCTGCCGGTGGCGGCGCAGTCGTCCGCCGAAGTGGCCCTGCCGCGGGCCGTCGCCGCCCCGTTGGCGGACAGCTCCAGCGTGCCGCCACTGCCGTCCCCCCAGGAGCCGACGAGCGCGGCGCGGGCCGGTTCGGGGGGTTCGTACTCCGCCACCAGGCCGGTGGCGAAGAGGCCGGCGCCCAGGGCCCCGAGGGCGAGGGCCGCCAGGAAGCCGCCGCCCGCGACGGTGAGGGTCAGCCGGACGGTGCGCCGGGCCCCGGTGCCCCGGGCGGCGACGGCGGCCAGCAGCGCGGCGGGGACGGCCGCCACCGCGAGCACCGGCCAGCACACGAGGGAGGCCCGGGGCGGCCCCGCCGAGTCGGTGAGGAGCGCGAAGAACACCCCGTACGCCACGGCCGCCACGGCCGCCGTGAACGGGGCCGCGGCCGCCGTCCACCACCACTTCGGCCGCCCCCGCACCCCGCCCCGGCGGGCCGCCCACCGCGCCAGCGACAGGGTGGGCAGCACCAGGGTGACGGTCAGCACCAACCCGGGCAGCGTGCCGACGACCAGCGCGACCGGCAGGGCGAAGGCCGACAGGAAGGTATTGCCGGCCGGGCCCTCCTGGGTGGCGGCGTACAGGACGAACCCCACCACCGCGAGCGCCGCCTCGCCCAGCAGCGCCGCCATCGAGACCAGCAGCGTCCGTCCGCTCCACACGGGGCCGAGGGGGCGATGGCCACCGCCGCGGCCGGTCACCCCGTAGAGGACCTGAACCCCGTCGCGGCCATAACTCCCGCCCGCCGCGCCCGACTTGGGCACGCCGTCCGCCGCGCCACCATGGGGCCGCCCGTCCCCCGTGTTACCCGCTGTCCCCTTTGCCCCCATCTCCATCACCCCTCCCACCGGGATGATGCACCCGCCATCCGCAGCCCGCCACAGGGCCGCCCTACCCGGTGACCGCCACCCGCCCCTTCCCGGGCGCCTCCCGCCGCTGCCGGATCACCAGGGCCATCAGGGCCGCGACGGCGCACAGCGCACCCGACGCGTACCAGACCGGGTTGTACGTACCGGACGCATCGCGCGCCAGGCCGCCCAGAAAGGCGATCAGCGCGGCGCCCGCCTGGTGGGCGGCCAGCACCCAGCCGAAGACGATCGCGGCGTCGTCCCCGTAGTGCTCACGGCACAGGGCGAGGGTCGGCGGGACGGTGGCCACCCAGTCGAGACCGTAGAAGACGACGAAGAAGACCATCGGCGGGCGGACGGTGGCGGACAGCAGCATCGGCAGGAACATCAGCGACAGACCGCGCAGTCCGTAGTAGGCGGCGAGCAGCCGGCGGGTGTCGAAGCGGTCGGTGAACCAGCCGGACGCGATGGTTCCGGCGATATCGAAGACGCCGATCACCGCGAGCAGCGAGGCGGCCGCCGTCATCGGCATGCCGTGATCGTGCGCCGCGGGCACGAAGTGCGTCTTGACCAGGCCGTTCGTCGTGGCACCGCAGATCGCGAAAGTACCCGCCAGCAGCCAGAACGGACCGGTCCCGGCCGCCGAGACCAGTGCCCGTACGGCACGCCGGGCCGCGCCCCGCTGCGGCGGCGGCTTGGGGACGAACTCCGTCGCCCCGTACGGCGCGACGCCCACATCCGCCGGGTGGTCGCGCAGCAGCAGCCACACCAGCGGGACGACGGCGAGCGCGGCGAGGGCGACGGTCACCGCGGCGGGCCGCCAGCCGTGCCGCTCGACGATCCAGGAGAGGGCCGGGAGGAACACCAGCTGCCCGGAGGCGCCGGCCGCGGTGAGGAGGCCGGTGACCAGCCCGCGCCGCGCGGTGAACCAGCGGCCGGTGACCGTCGCCGCGAAGGCCAGCGCCATCGAGCCGCTGCCCAGCCCGACCAGCACGCCCCAGTACAGGACGAGTTGCCAGCTCTCCGTCATGACGACGGTCAGCCCGGCACCGGCCGCGATCACCGTCAGGGCGAGCGCCACCACCCGCCGGATGCCGAACCGGTCCATCAGCGCGGCGGCGAACGGCGCCGTCAGCCCGTAGAGCGCGAGGTTCACCGACACCGCGAGGCCGACGGTGCCGCGCGACCAGTGGAACTCGGTGTGCAGCGGGTCGATGAGCAGGCCGGGCAGGGAGGCGAAGCCGGCCGCGCCGATGAGGGTGAGGAAGGTGACGGCGGCGACGGACCAGGCGCGGTGCGGGCGCCGCCGAGGGGGCGGGAGAGCAGCGGCGGGAGCGGCCGTGCGCAGGGGGAGTTCGGGAGTCCGGGTCACGGGAGCAGCTTCGTCCGCCTCCCCCACCCGGAACGAGTGGCCGGAGGGCCAGGGTTCCTCAGGATCGGGCCAGCGCCGGGCGCTACCCGAAGGTCAGCACACCCCGGGCCACCCGCCCGTGGTGCGCATCGTCCGCCGCCACCGCGAAGTCCTCGACCGGATACGTCCGGGTCACCAACTCGTCCAGCAGCAGCCGCCCTTCGCGGTACAGCCGGGCGTAGAGCGCGATGTCCCGCTGGGGCCGCGCCGACCCGTAACGGCAGCCCAGGATCGACTTGTCCAGGTACATCGACGACACCAGGAACGACGCCTCCGCGGTGGCCGGCGGCACCCCGAGCAGCACCGCCTGGCCGTGGCGGTCCAGCAGATCGACGGCCTGCCGGATCAGCCGGGTGCTGCCCACGCACTCGAAGGCGTGGTCGGCGCCGGTCGGCAGGATCTGCTTCACCGCCTTGACGCTGTCGCCCACCGCAGACGCGTCGATGAAGTGCGTCGCCCCGAACTGCCGCGCCACCGCCTCCTTCGCCGGGTTGGCATCCACCGCGACGATCACCGACGCCCCGGCGATCCGCGCCCCCTGGAGCACATTGAGGCCGATCCCGCCGGCGCCGATCACCACCACCGAGTCCCCGCGGTCCACCTTCGCCCGGTTGAGCACCGCGCCGACGCCGGTCAGCACCCCGCACCCGATCAGCGCGGCCGAGTTCAGCGGAATGTCCTCGGCGATCTTCACGGCCTGCACCGCCTTGACGACCGTACGCTCCGCGAACGCCGAGTTCGACGCGAAGCTGAACAGCTCGCGCTCGCCCCGCCGGAACGGCTTCTGGGGCATCCCGATCGCCTTCCGGCACATCGTCGGCCGCCCCCGGTCGCACTCCGCGCACGCCCCGCAGTTGGCCAGCGTCGACAGCGCCACATGATCGCCGGGCGCCACATGCCCGACGCCCGCGCCCACGGCCTCGACCACCCCGGCGCCCTCGTGTCCCAGCACCACCGGCACCGGGAACGGAATGGTCCCGTCGATCACCGACAGATCGCTGTGACACAGCCCCGCGGCCCGGATGCCGACCAGCACCTCACCCGGCCCCGGGTCCCGCACCGCCAGATCGTCCACGACCCGGGGCTGCTCGCCGTCGTAAATGACGCCTCTCATCACCGCTCCAGTCTGGGCAGGCCGAGCACACGCTCGGCGATGATGTTGCGCTGGATCTCGTCCGAGCCGCCGTAGAGGGTGTCGGCCCGGGTGAACAGGAACAGCCGCTGCAGCGCGTCCAGTTCGTACGGCGCCCGCTCGCTCCAGTCGACGGGCCCGAGCGCCGCCGTGGCGCCCCGTACCCGCATCGCCAGCTCCCCGAGCCGCTGATGCCAGCCGCCCCACAGCAGCTTCGCCACACTCGGCGCCCCCGCGTCCCCGGCGGCGCCCAGGGTGCGCAGCGCGTTCCACCGCATGACCTTCAACTCGGCCCACTGCCGTACGAGTTGCTCACGCAGCACCGGGTCCCGCAACGAACCGCAGCGCACCGCGGCGGCGAGCACGTCGGCCAGCTCGGCGGCGAACCCGATCTGCTGCACCAGCGTGGACACCCCGCGCTCCCGCGCCAGCAGCCCCATCGCCACCCGCCAGCCGGCGCCCTCACCGCCGACCACATACGGAGCGAGGGCCCCGTCGAAGAACACCTCGTTGAACTCCGCCGTCCCCGACATCTGCCGGATCGGCCGCACCTCGATCCGCCCCGGCTGATCCATCGGCACCAACAGGAACGAGAGCCCCCGGTGCCGCCGCTCCCGCGCATCCGTCCGCGCCAGCACGAAGCACCAGTCGGCCTCCCCGGCCAGCGACGTCCAGATCTTCTGCCCAGTGACCCGATGGCCCGCCCCGTCCCGGACCGCCACCGTACGCAGCCCCGCCAGATCCGACCCCGCGTCCGGCTCGCTGTAGCCCTGACACCACAGCTCCTCCCCCCGCGCGATGGCCGGCAGAAACCGCCGCCGCTGCTCCTCGTCCCCCGCCGCAATCAACGTCGGCCCCAGCAGGTTCTCCCCGATATGCCCCACCCGCCCCGGCGCCCCCGCCCGCGCATACTCCTCGGCCCACACGACCTGCTGCGTCAGACTGCCCACCCGGTTCCCGTACGCCCCCTCCGCACACTCCCACCCGAGCCCGATCCACCCCCCACCCCCCAACTCCCGCTCCCAGGCCCGTCGCACCCCGGCCCCTTCGTGCTCACTCCCGGGACCACCCCGCCCCGCCAACTCGGCGTAAGCACCGGTGAGATGCCCCGAAAACCACTCCCGAGCCTCCGCCCGAAATGCCTCGTCCTCATCCCCGAACTCAAAGTCCACAACGCCCTCCCACGCCCGCCCCCATCAACTTCAGAACACCCACCCACGGGAGGGGACGGGCCGGAGGGGCAGGGGTGTGGGACGTAAAGCGAAGCAGTCCCACAC
>NZ_JBHYPE010000002.1:0-317309 GCF_042746015.1 Streptomyces sp. NPDC058773 | reverse complement strand
GGGGCTCGTTTGTGGGGGGGGGGGGTTCGCGGCCCCAACCCCCCGCCCACACCCCCCCCGGGGTGTTCCGCCCTTACACCCCCAACCCGGCCGCGGGGGTGAAAGTGCGACCGCATCCGTGAAGGGCACGCGAAGCCGCTGCATTCACGGCAGGTGGACGCTCGGCGGCATTCTTCGCGGGGTCAGGAGAGGGCGTCCGGCCACGGCACCTGGGTGGCCGTCGGGGCCGTGTAGTCGATGCCCGGCACCGCGAAGCCGTAGAGCCGCTGGACCTCGGCGTGGAACCAGTCGAGATCGGCGAGCCGGGTGATGCTCTCCGTGGTGGCCGCTTCCCACCGCTCGGTCACGGCAGCCTGCACCGCGCTGTTGAGTTCCCAGGAGTCCAGACGGACCCGGCCGTCATCGTCGACATCGAGCGGCCGGGCACCGGTGAGCTGGTCCCACAGGCCGGACAGCTGGGCGATCGGCGGCACCATGGCGTCGCCGAGGACACCGCGCAGCAGGCCCACATAGAGCGCGATGCCCGGGATGGCGGTGGAGGACTGGGTGACCGCGGCCCCGTTCACGGACGTCACCGCGCGCCCGCCGACCAGTTTGTGCAGGCGCTCGTTGAGCGTACGGGCGGTCGCTTCGAGGTGGGACTTGGCGGCGCCGATGGTGCCCTGCCGGTAGATCCCGTCCGTCAGCGGGGAGCCGATGTAGGACAGCGCGGCCGTGGTGAACCCGTCGGCGAGCAGCTCGCGGTCGGCGAGACGGTCGATCCAGCGCTCCCAGTCCGCGCCGCCCATCACCGCAACCGTCTGCTCGATGTCGTCCTCCGTGGCCGGCGCCGTCTCCACCTCCCTGACCTTCGGCGTCCCGTCGTCGTCGAAGGCGAGGGTCTTGGTGCGGTACGCCGCGCCGATGGGCTTGAGGGCGGAGGCGTAGGTGGCACCGGTGTCCGGGTCGGTGCGGCGCGGAGCGGCGACCGAGTAAACCAGATGGTCCAGGCGGCCGAAGCGCTCCCGGAGCAGCTCCGCCACCTGGTCCTTCATCGCGTCGGAGAACGCGTCGCCGTTGAGGAAGACCATCTCGTGACCGTGCCGGCGGGCGAGTTCGGCGGTGGCGGCCGTGCGGTACCAGCCGGCCGTCGCGGTGCGCCGCTCGGTGGGGGCCTTCTCGAAGCAGACACCGATGCCGCGGATGCCCACCCCGGCGAGGCCGGAGATCGTCGCGGCCAGCCCGTAGCCTGCCGAGGAGCCGATGACGAGGGCCACCGGAGCGTTGTCCGGGACCTCGCCGGGGGCGGGGACGGCGTGCCACATGTCCTGCACCAGGCGCTCGCAGCCGGCCGGGTGGGAGTCGAGGAAGAGGAAGCCACGGCTGCGCGGGGTGATGACGCGTTCGCTCATGAGGTACGCCCTTCGGGTCGTCACGGAGGAAGAGGCGGCCGGTACCGGAGCACGCACCGCTCCGTGCAAGTCTGCGGCCACGCACCCTCCCATGATCGTCTGGGCGGGCACAGTAATGAGTGGGAGGTTTTGGAGGTTTTCCCTCGGTTCGGCGTCCTGGACCCGCGCAGACGCCGCTCCTCAGTGCGTCGCGTACCGCCCCGTCGGCGGCAGATCGCGCAGCCAGTGCTTCCCGGCGCTCCAGCCGAGGAAGCGGCGGGCCCGGCCGCCGAGCGCCGTTCCGTCGGCGGTGAAGCTGTCACCGGTCGCGACCAGGCGCAGCCCGGCCAGGGCGGGGGCGAGCCGGGCGGCGACATGCGCCGGGTGACGGGCTGTCTCCTCGTCGAGGCGGCCGAGCAGCTGCGACTGCTCGTCGGGCGCGCACAGGGCGAGATAGAAGATCATTTGCCGCCAGGCGTACGCCGCGTCCTTGATCGTGGCCAGCGGCCGCGGGTGGTGGTGCACCTGGGCCGTCAGCCGGCAGACCGTACGGAAGCAGCGCACGGCCAGATCCTGCCAACCGGGCTCCGGGGATATGCCCACCTGGCGTACCAGCGTGGCCAGATTGTGGGTGGTGAGGATCTGCGCCTGCTCGATCACCTGGCCGTTCGCCGCCGCCCGGCTCCGGCCGGACGACCCGGCCCGACTGAGGCACAGCTGCGCGAACTGCGGGGAGCTACGCGGCCGGTAGGCGCGGGTCAGCGCCTCGGCCGCCTCGGCGACCGCGAGATTGCGGATCTCCGCGTAGTCGATGCCGTAGTAGCGCTCGTAGAGCGTGCCGCGCAGCAGCTCACCGGCGATCCTGGCCGCCGTGAGGAACTTCGGGGCGAAGGTGCCCATGAAGATGTCCGCCGCCAGCTCCTCGACCATCGGCGCACCGAGATCGGCCTGCCGGGCCAGCACACCGAGTTCGCGGACCAGGGGGTTGGGCAGCAGGGTGCCCGGGAATCCCTGCACGGCCAGCTCGCCGAGCCGGCGCAGCGCGGTGAGTGCACCCTCCTGCGCCGCCTCGTCGCCCCGCTCTCCGGACACCACCCGTACCCAGGGCAGCTCCTCGATCCGCACCTGTCGCTCCAGATGGAGCAGCAGCAGCGAACGGCGGTTACGGAACGCCCGGTAGTTGGCGGCCATCAGGGTGCGCAGCGCCTCGTCGGGACAGGCCTCGGCGGTCGTGGCGGCGACCAGCTGCGGCACCAGCTCGGCCAGGACCTCGGCCGACGGCACCACGCCCCGCTCGACGAGGGTGCCGAGCGGCGCGCTGAGCGTCGCCTCGACGACACCGCGGATCGCCGCGGGCACCGGGGCTCCGGACGGCAGCCCGGTCTCCCGGTGCTCCGCCTCGGTCACCGGCACCACCAGTGCGTCGACATCGGCCGCGCCCACGTCCTGGGGGAGTGCGCCGAGCCGGCGGAGCACCAGCTGTGCCAGCGCGTGGTGCGAGGGGAGCGCGCCCTGCGCCGCCTGTCGGCCACGCAGCGTCAGATGCCGCTCGGAACCGGGCACCCCGCGCCGCCGGATCATGGCCGTGACGGCATGCTGCAGCAGCCCGATGCGGCGGGCGTCGAGCCGGCGCCTGGCAGCGGTCTCCTGCAGTGCACCGAGCAGAATGCCCAGATTCTCCTTGGGGTTGCGATGCTTTCCGCAGCGCGTGTGGGCCGTCGCCAGTCGCCGGTAGCGCTGCAGCAGGGCCACCCCGCGCTTGTGCCAGCCCTTGTCCGGCGTGCGCGCGAGCACCCGCTCGCCCTCGGCCGTCTCCAGCCAGTGGACCAGCAGTGCGTCGGCGAACGGCTGCCAGACCGTGAGCGCCTCCCGCTGGGTCTCCACCGCCGCATGCGGCCGCCGGCGCGCCAGGGTCCGGCCGGCGTCGGCGACCGTCCGGCGGTGCACCGCGGAGGCGTCCGGCGCGGGCGCGGCCGACGGCCGGGGCGTGAACCGCAGCCGGCCGGCGAACGGCGCCAGCACCTCGACGAGCTCCGCCGCCTCGGCCTCCCGCCCGGAGCGCACCAGCCAGGCGACGGTGAGCAGCGCGGCTTCCTCGGGCACCGACACCTCATAGCGCCCGGTGTCCAGCAGCGTGTACAGGCCGGCCAGCCCGGCGTCGGTCAGTGCGTGCACGAACAGCGCCCTTCGGTCGGCCCGCACACCGGCCCGGCGCGCCGCCTCCCTCTCGTACGGCTGGAGCGGTCCGCCGGCGCTCGCCTCACCGGTCGCGAAGCCACCCCGGGCGACCTCAAGGGTCACCCAGGCCGGAAGGCCGGCCACCGGGGTGCGCGAACCGGCCGCCAACGAGCCGTTGGCCAGGCCGTCCAGGACTTTGCGCCAGCGGCGGGTCCGCTCCTGCGCGCGGTGGCGGGTTGCGGCTTCCTCGTGGGTCAGCGCCGTGACGAAGGCCTTCGACAACTGGTCCCGTGCGTACGACGGGGCCGGGGTGAGGTGCTGCTGCTCAGCGTCGTCATTCATGAGCCGACGTGGCGGGTTCCGCCCCCGCGCCCTCCGGGTCTGAAGCCCGGCGCTCTACTGCTGAGCTACACGTCGATGATCGTGAGATTAGACGGGGCCCGGCGGCCGCGCAAACGAGTTTTCGGGAGCGGATGCGTGACCCGGATTCCCGTGCCGAAACGGGCATGTGGGCCCGCTGTCCAGTGGGGCGGCGGCGCTTCATAGACTGCCCGCATGCTCCCCGGACGTACCCCCTCCCCGGACGCCACCATGTTCCGCTTCGGCAAGCAGCGAATGCGCCGAACCATGCCCGGTGCCGTCGCCGCTCTCCTCCTCGGACTGTCGATGCCGGTCTCCTGTGTGGCCTACGGATACGGCGTCGGCGCGTGGGTGTTCGCGGTCATCTGGTGCCTGGCGTTCGGCGTGGCCGGGCTGTTCATGGCGTGGGCCGTGTGGGGCGACCGCGAGGCCTACCTGGCGTTCGACGCGACCGGTGTGTGGTGGCGGCACAACAAGACGGAGCACGCGGTCATCCCGTGGGACGGGCTGGACGCCGTGGGCCTCTTCTGGTGCGAGGGAGCGGACGGCTCGACGCAGCGGCTGATGAGCCTCGAACTGTGCCCCACCGGCGGTGTGCCGGAGCCGCAGGAACCGGAGCTGGCTCCGCTGTTCGTCCAGGAGCAGGCCGGTGTGGCGGGTGTGGCCGACCGGCGTTACCGCATCGGTCTCCCGGTCTTCGCCGTCCGCTACTACAGCGGTGCGGTGATCGAGGCCGCCCGCTCCCGCGCCGCCCACCGCTGGTTCGGCGAACACGAGCGGCCCGCCGGGTACCTGCGGACCCGGGACCTGATCAGCTAGACCACAAGGCGGCCGGTCGCACGGGGGTGCGGCCGGCCGTCGGCGTGCGGACCGCGTTGTCAGACCCTGCGGCTACGGTCTGTCGGCATGGACGAACTCTCCTCGCACGCGACGCAGTTGCGCGCCGCGATGGCCGGACCGCAGCCCGACGCCGACTGGTCCGGTGGCCTCTGGTCCGCCTGCGCACGGCTGACACCGGGGAAGTTGGGCGCGCTGCTGCCCACGGCGTACCGCACCCTCGCCGATGAGAGCGCCCCGGACCACGCCCGCCGCACCGCCCGCCAGGTGACCTGGACGACGGTGCAGCCGTCCTTCACCGCCGCCGCTCTCACCGCGCTCTGGGCCGCACTGGCCGAATCACCGCGGCCCACCGATGTGCGCCTCGCGGCCGGGGCGCTGCTGCGCTGCACGGAGCCGTGGAACCGGGAAGCGCTGGCGGAGCCTGCCGCCCTCCTCGTCCGGGCGGCCGCGCCGAAGGCCGACCGGGTCGCCGATGCCGCGCTGGCCGTGGCCGGACTGGCCGGCCCGGTGGTGGAGGAGGAACTCATCGCGCGGCTAAGGGGCGTGTACGCCGACAGCCCGTTGCGGCTCGCGGAGCTGGAGGTCATGCTCGCGACCGGCGCCCGGGACCGGGCGAGGGTCGCCGAGGACCAGCGGTACGGGCCCCTGCCCGGTGACTGGCCGCCCCTGCCGGACGGTGACGCCGGACCGTCCGACGCACTGCATGCCGAACGCGCCCGCCGCGCCCTGTACACCGCGGCCGACCACCTCGCCGCACTCCACGGCGGGCGGGTCCCCTACGCAGCCGACAAGGCCTTCACGCCCGCCGACACGGATACGCTCCGCCGCGCCGCCCGGCTGGCCCTGCGGCGCGACGAACCATGGGCCGAAGAGGTCTTCGCCACCCTGCTGCCGCTGGTCGCGGTCGCGCCCACGAGCGCCAAGACCCTGCCCTCACAGGGCGCCTGCATCGCCCTCGCGCAGGCCGTCGAGGCCTACCCGACACCCGAGTCCCTCGCCGCCCTGCGCGAGGCCCGGCGGGTCGTACGGCATGCCGGTGTCAGCAAGAAACTCGACCGCCTGCTGCGCCGTGCCGAACGCCGGCTCGGCCGGCGCCCGGAGGTCGCGCTCCGCCTCCCCGACCTCGGCTACGGCCCCGACGGGGTCCGCCACCTTTCCTGCGGCACCGCCACCGCAGTGCTCACCGTCACCGATGATGCCGTGCTCACCTGGGAGAACGCCGACGGACGCACGGTGAAGTCGCCGCCGGCCCCGGTCCGGCGGGCCCACCCCGAAGAAGTCGCCCGCGCCCGCGACCTGTTGCGGCGCACCCGGGCCCAGGTGCGCACCCTGAGAGGAGCGCTGGAGGACGGGTACGCCCAGGGGACCGTCTACCGCTACGACCGCTGGTGCGCCGCGCTCGCCGGGCACCCCGTGGCCCGTGGCACCGCCCGTCGGCTGGTGTGGGAGATCGAGTACGCCCCGGGGGCATGGCGGGCGGTGCTGCCCGCGGCCGATGCACCGGCGCTCGCCGCCCCCGCGCCCTCCGCAGCCGTCCGGCTCTGGCACCCCGCCCGCGCCACTCCGGCCGAACGGCGGACGTGGCGCGACCGGATCGCGGCACTGCAATGGCGACAGCCCTTCCGGCAGGTCTACCGGGAGCACTACCTGCCTGCGGAGACCGGCCCCGCCACCTCGATGTTCCATGGCCACCTCGTCCGCGTCGAAGCCGTCCTCGGCCTCGCCGTGCGCCAGGGCTGGAACATCGAGGACGAGGAACTGACCCTGGATGTAGGGGATATGAAGGTCCGCTTCGGGATCGCCGGGGGCCTCCACCCCGGTGCCACGGGCTGGGCCGAGGCACAGGACGTCTTCCTCCAGCACGCCGACGGGAACCCCCGGCCCCTGGCGGGCGTCGAGGCCGTACGGCGGTCGGAAATCCTGCGCGCCGTCGACCTCCTCGTCAGCGCCGGCAGCTTCGCCTGGTGTGCCACGCACGCCCATGACCGGGACACCTGGCAGGCGCTGAACCGCCTCTACGACCAGCCGCTCGGCCGGACCGCACGACTCCGCCGGGCGGCGCTGCGTCGCGTCCTCGCCGCGCACATAGCCTCCGGCCGTATCGAGCTGGGCGACCGGCACCTGCACCTGAACGGCTATGACATCCACCTGGCCACCGGCAGGGTGACCCGGGAAGGCGATCCGGTCGACCTGGCTCCGCCCGCCGGCCGGGGCGCCGTCCCGCTGCCGTTCCTGCCGTACGACGAAGCGCTGTTGGAGCGCGTGGTGCACACCGTGAGCCACCTCCTGGAGAGCGGGCCGGTTGCTCCCCGGGAGTGGAACGGCTGAGCCGGAGCGTCGCTCCGTCCGGGGTGACGAGGGCGGCCGGCCGGGTGGAATCCCGGCGTTGCGGAACGGGCGGCAGCCTCGATGGGACCGTGGTGCAAGCGGCCCTTCCTGCGGGGAAGGGATTTACCTGGCCAGAAGCGGAGCGTGATGAAACCGATAGCAAGCAATTCGTGAAGGGGATGGGGAAGTTGCTGTGATGCGTGGCACACTCCCTTCACCGGTCGCGAACGACGAGGGGGGCGAGCGGGGTGCAGCGGATTCCTGTGCGGTTCGGTGCGGAGTTACGGCGGCGAAGGATTGAAGCGGGGCTGTCGCTGGGGGAACTTGCCGGTCTGATCTGCTTTTCCAAAGGGCACTTGAGCAAGATCGAGCGCGGTGTGAAGGCGCCCAGTCACGATCTTGCGCAGTTATGTGACAGCGCGCTGCAGGCCGGCGGACAACTCAGCAGCCTGATTTCCGCACCCGAGCGCAGTACGTCCATGACGCCGCTCACTGAAGCGGATGTCGGTACGCCCTGGACATTACGTATGCACGCCGGCGGCGAGAGCGATTTCATGGCATTCGATCCCGCGCCGTCCGGTGGCGGGGCCCTGCCGTCCACGATTGTGAGTTGGTCTCTCGCGCCGCCACTCCTCGAAAGCGGGGAGACGAATTCGGCATTGCCGTACTTCCGCAATGTCTTCGATGAGTTCCGCCGGCTGGGGCAGCTCTTCGGGCCGTCGGTGGTCGCTCAGCTCTCCATCGCGGCCACCAGCGCGCTGCGCGGTATGGCGCACCAGGCCCGGCCCGCTCACCGCGATGTCGTGCTCCGCCTCGCCTCCCGGTTCGCCGAGTACACCGGCTGGATGGCGCAGGAGGCGGGCAGCGACGCGGCCTCGCTCTGGTGGACCGAACAGGCCGTCCAGCTGGCCGCGGACGGCGGGGACGACGAGCTGGCCGCCTACGCCCTGATCCGGCGGGCCGAACTCGCCCTGTACACCGGCGACTCGGTGGCCACCGTCCAGCTGGCGCGCCGGGCGGCACAGCAGGCCCGCAGCGTCCGCATCCGCGGTCTCGCCGCACAGCGCGAGGCGCAGGGGCACGCGCTGGTGGGGGATCGCGACGCCTGCCGCCGGGCGCTCGACCGCGGCGCGGAGCTGACCTCCGGTGCGGTCTCGCCGGACGGTACGGACCCGGTGCTCGGCAGTGTCCATCTGCCGGATCTGACGGCCTTCGTCGCCGGCTGGTGCATGCACGACCTCGGCTCCCCGGGGGAGGCCGTTACTTTGCTCGGCGACGGTCTGGACGCCATTCCCCCGGAATCCCGCCGCGCCAGAGCCCGGTATGGCGCCCGGCTCGCGCTTGCACTGGCGAACGTCGGGGAAATCGAGCAGGCCTGTGCGATCGCGGAATTGGTCGCTTCCCATGTTGCCCTCATCGACTCGGCCACCATCCGCGCCGATCTGCTGCGGCTGAGCCGCGCCCTGAATCGTTGGCCAAAGAATCCCACCGTCCGCCGGACCCTTCCGCACCTCGCGATCGGTCTGCACACCCACCGGACCGGACCGGAAAATCCTGCCTGACTTCCCGACCGCCGTCCCTGCAGCGCAGAAGGCCGTCCGAAGAGCCGCACTGCCGCCGCACCCGTGGTGTTCCGTTGCCCGGCCAAAAGGCCGAGGGCAACGCGTTGACCACGCCTGAAACCCCTGTGAATCTCGGCTTCATCCCCCTGTGCCCGCGACAGTCCGGCTAACGCTCACCACACCCGGCTGCCGCAATCCATTGCTGTCATCCCGAGGAAAGGCAGAACTCTCATGGCCGGAGTATTCATCAACTACCGGACCGGCGACGGCGCCGTGGCGGCTGTCCTGCTCGACGAGAAATTGAAGGACGTATTCGGGCCGGAGAACGTCTTCCGGGACCGCCGCACCACGGCGCCGGGCGCGCACTTTCCGCCGGAGCTGTGGCGCCACCTCGAAAGCTGCGGGGTCCTCCTCGTCCTCATCGGCCCCAACTGGCTCTCGCTGCACGACGCCGACGGGCGGCGCCGGATCGACGTACCGGGAGACTACGTCCACGATGAGATCCAGCGCGCCCTGCAGTGGCGCAAGACCGTCATCCCCGTACTGATCGACTCGGCCCGGCTCCCCACCAAGGAGCAACTGCCCGCTGATATCGCAGAGCTGACGGAACGCCAGTTCATGCAGTTGCGGGTGCCGTACGCGCACCTCGACCTCCCCGTCATCACGGACGCGCTGCGCGAGCACGTACCGGTGCGCAGGACGGCGCCGCGGCCGGATCCGCAGCCGGCGTCGCCCGCGTACGGCACCCCGGCACCCGGCTCCCACTCCGCCTATGACGGCTGCGCCGTCGCCAACGGGAGCGGCAACGCCACCGTGAACCAGAACCGCGACGCACAGAGCGGAGACCGACAGTGAGCGAGACCGAACAGGCCGGTCCGGAGGAAGCGGTGGAGGCGCCGGTCGAGGAGCCCGCCGCCGCGGAGGAACCGGCACCGCCCGCGGCCGAAGTGGCGGAGCCGAGCCCGGCCGGCCCGTCCGACAGCACCGGAGGCACCGGTGCGAGCGTCCCGAACGACCAGGCTCCGGAGCGGAGTTCCGACGGCCGGCCGCCGGTCCAGGACGCCGTCCGGGCCGCGTCCCGCCGGGAAACCGGCGACGGCGACTTCGCCCTCTACCAGCAGGCCCGGCAGCAGAACGCCCTCAACAAGCTCAAGCGCAGCGCGGTCGCCAACGGCAGCGGCTCCGCTTTCTACGCCGAGCAGCTGATCCTCGGCGGCGACAGCGGCGTCGAGATCCAGGCGCTCAGCGTCTCGCCGCTGACCGTCGCCCACCACCTGGACTCCCATCAGGACGTCGACCAGCAGCCCCAGATGGCCGCCCGGCTCGCGGCACAGCACGTCCTGGTGCTCGCCGGGCAGCCGGGCAGCGGCCGGCAGTCCACCGCACTCACCCTGCTCGCCGGCTGCTGCCCCGATGACCGCATCCAGATCCTGCACAGCGAGGCACCGGGCATCCTGCAAGCGTTGTGCCATCGCGCCGACGACCTGCTCACCCCCGGCGGCTTCGTCGTGGACCTGGACGACCAGCCGCTGAAGCTGTCGACCCTGGAGACCCTCGGCCATCTCGCCCGCAAACAGCGTGCCTTCCTCGTCATCCTCGGCGAACTGGGCCGGGTGGCTCCTGACGGGCTGCAGCCGCACGCCGTCGAGCACCGGCGCCCGGCCCTCGGCCAGGTCCTCGCCGTCCATCTGCGCAGACTGCTCGCGGGGCACCCCGGAGGATGCCCGCACCAGGACTGCACCGCCGAGCACACCACCGCGTTCACCGCGCGGATGCTTCAGTCCCCGCTCGTGCAGCGCACCCTCGACGGGGCCCCGTCCGTCCGCAGCGTCGTGGAGTTCGCCGAGGCGCTGGCGCAGAGCATCCACTCCGCGGACACCAGCCTCAGCGATGTCATCGGCCAGTGGCGCGACCGGCTGCGCCGCCTGGCCAAACAGCTGCTGCAGGTCCCCGCGGAGTCCTCGCACGGCCCGGTGCTGGACCCGCACCGCCAGGCTTTCCGTATCGCCTACGCCTTCTTCCACGGCCACCCGCTCTCCGATGTCTTCGAAGCCGGTGCCGTCCTCAGCGCGACCGTGCTGCCGCGCTACGAGACCCGTGAACCGGCCCCCACCAACCACGTCTTCGAGCGGGAGCTGGACCAGCTGATCCCACCGGAGATGCGCGCCTCCGGGGACGCCGTCTCCGGCGGCCGCACCGACGACAACCCCCGGTGCGCCCGGCTCGTCGACGAAGAGCTGATGCACGCCGTCATCGAGGTCGTCTGGCACGACTACGACAGCCTGCGCGACCCCCTGCGCGAATGGCTGACGGCGCTGGTCGCCGGGCCGCTGGAGCGGATTAGGGTACGGGCCGCGCACATCGCCGGGGTTCTGCTCAGCCATGACTTCGACAGCGTCTACCGGGACTTGATCCGGCACTGGGCCCGGAAGTCCGCGGCCTACCGGCAGTCCGCCGCGCTCGCCCTGGAGATGGCCGCGCACGACCCCGCGATGGTGGGCCGGGTGCGGGCCCAGATCCGCAGCTGGCTGAGCAGCCCCCGGTGGGAGTTCCAGGACAGCGCCGCCCGCGCCTACGGAACCCTCGTCGGCGCCCTGGACGTCCCCGACACCCTCTGGGCGCTGCGCGAACTGGGCAGCCGGCCGGAGCTGGCGTTCAGCAGCTCGGTGGCCTTCTCGATGTCCTGGCTCTACCTCGCCGGCGCCCCCGGCCCCACCGCTGACGCCCTGGACCGCTGGATCACCTCCGACAACGACCATCTGTCCAAGCACGCGATCCGCACCCTGCTGATCCTCAGCCGCTACGGCGCCGGCCCGGACCGCCGCGACCGGCCCGTCCTGGCCGACACCGCCATGACCGACCCGGACCGCGCCGACGCCCTGGTCCGGCTCTGGCGCCACGCCCTGATGGGGCAGGACAGCTCGACGCGCGCCTGGGACCTGCTGCGGCGCTGGCTGCTCGCCGGGGACGCGGACAAGGAACTGGCCGCCTTCCTGGAGGTCCTCGTCCCGCGCATCTGGGCCCGGCCGCTCAGCACCCGGGCCGGCTTCTACCTCGGCATGTGGGCCGGCCGGCACCCGGACTCGCGCACCATCCGCCAGCTCCGGGACCAGCCCCGCAGGCGGGACACCGATCCCGGCCCGGCGTCCTGACCACACCCCGTACGAAGAGGAGACAGACCATGACAGAGCGCAAAGGACTCCGCACCCGGCTGCGGAACTGGTGGCGCCGGGTAACCGGCAAGGACGGGACGGAGCCCGTCGGCGGCCCGGAGAGCGCCGACGATCCGGAGAACGAGGGCACCTCCGCGCTCGGGCAGGCGGCGCAGTCCGAGGTGGCCGTGGAGCTGCCGCCCGTCGAGGAGACGCTGACGGTGGCGGCCGAGGGCGATGTCTTCGCCTTCGAACTCGTCCCGCACCTCCGCTGGAGCAGCCGGGAGATGGCGCTGGACGTCCTGCGGGAACGCGCGGCGCTCCACGAGGAGGCGGCCCGCGGCAAGCTGCTGCGCCGCGCCTGGTCCGTCGCCCGCGCCTGCGACCCCGGCGATCCGGTGGCCGCGGAGAAGGCCGTCAACAAGGAACTGCGCGGCGGCTGGTGCTACCACGACGAGAAGGGCCTCATCCGCTGCCGCCCCTCGGTGCGGATGCGGATGGACCCGGCGCTGCGCGAGCATGTGCGGCCCTTCCACCTCACCGAGGTGCGGATGGTGAACGAGCACCGGCTCGGCAAACTCAAGGCCGACCAGGTACAGGAACTCACCGAGCGCTGGCTGCAGGTGATGAGCGAACTGGAGCTGCTCGGCACCCTCGGCGCGGCCGAGCGGCGGCTCCTGGTGCCGTTCGCCGCGGCACTCGCCGACGAGGACTTCTGGAAGGTCATGCACGCGCTCAAGAACACCCGCCGCAACGGCGCCGAGGCGCTCGCCGACGTCCTCACCGCCGCGGCCAAACACCACGAGCAGGTGGGCCTGTTCGAGTACGCCAACGCCTATGACAAGGCGCTGAGCGAGTTCTGCCGGCAGATGGGGCTCAGCCCCTTCTCCTGGGTGGACACCGTGGGCGATGTCGAGGAGCTGGCACCGTGAATACGACAGACACCCCCGCGGACCGCGCGGCGGCCCGGACGACCGGCCGCCGCCGGGGGAGGCCCGCGCTCGCCGGCGCCCTCGGCGCGGCGCTGCTGGCCGGCCTCCTGGGCGCCTGCGGCGAGGAACCACGCCTCGACGCCTGTGCCTGGATGAAGGAACCCGCCGGGAAGGCCGGCCGCACCGTCGTCCTCGTCGACGACTCCACCTCCGTACGCGGCCCGTCCGGCGGACGCGACTACGCGCACAGCATCGGCCCCCTGCTCAGCTCGGTGGTCGAGCGCAAGGACACCGTCTCGGTCGGCAGCTTCAGCGGCGACTCGGCACAGATCACCTGGATCGCCAAGGACCGCTCGACCGACTGGGTCAAGGACAACAACAACGAGATCAACCAGAAGAAGCGGAAGCACCAAGCGGCCGACTGCCTGACCGGTCTGGTCGGCAAGGCGCAGCGAGCCGTGCCCCGCGGCGGCGGCAGCAACGTCCTGGCGGCCCTCACCGCCGGAGCGTCCTCGCTGGAGGGCCCGTCCGGAAGCCGCAGCCTGCTCGTCCTGACCGACGGGCTCTCCACCACGGGCTGCGCCGATCTGCGCGCGGCCGCCTTCCGCGACCGGAGCGAGATCAAGGCCATCAGCCGGGTCTGCGCCACCCGGGACGAGACCCCGTCACTGCACGGCGTCCATCTCACGCTCGCCGGGCTGGGCCAGCCGGCCACCGGCCAGCCCGCACCCACAGCAGCCCAGCGGACCTGGCTGAACAACCTGTGGCGCGCGCTGTGCGGCGCAGGACGCAAGAGCGCTCCCGGCACCTCCTGCACCCTCGCCCCGACCGCCATCGGCACGGCCGAGCGCAGCAGTCCGGGCAAGAACGGCAAGAAGCCGCCACAGGACCCGGCCGTCCACTACGCACAGGACCGCCCGGAGACCTACGAACTCCCCGGCGCGGCACTCTTCGACACCAACGCGTCCGCCGTCCGCCCGCAGGCCATCCCGCTGCTCAGCGATGTCGCGGTCAGCGCCCGCACCACCCCCGGCAGCCGGGTCACCGTCCTCGGCTATGTCGACCCGCGCGGCCGGCCGGACAACAACCACCAGCTGTCGCAGGCCCGCGCGGACGCCGTGAAGGACGTCCTGACCGGCCTCGGCGTGCAGCGGGTGACGGCACACGGCCGGGGCCTGCCCACGGGCTGCGCGAAGCAGCACCACACCGGAGGCCGGATGTCCGCCGAGGACAGGCTCCAGTGCGACCGGCGCGTGGATATCGAGATCACCAGGAAGTGAGGGCGGCGGGACGCGATGAACACCACCAACGGAAAGAACCGGGCGGGACCTGCCGCCCGCTATCAGTCGGCGGTCGACTGCCCCGGCAGCGACCCCGCCTTCGTCGGACTGGACCTCGGGAAGCGGCCGTCGGCCCGGCCCGTGGACCAGACCGACAGCCGCGAACAGGCCGCCCTGATGCGTGCCTTCACCGATGCCAACACCACACTGACCGCGGCGCAGCCGGGACTCGGCACCGCCGCCACCGCGGTCACCGAGACCTTCCAGGAAGCCAGGACGAGCATCGAAGCGGCCGAGCGGTTCGTCGTCGCCCGGTCGTCCGCGCAGGCCCAGGAACGGGTCGGCGAACTGCGCACGCGCCACGCCGACGACGGACCGGAGAGCCTGCGCCGTCGGCCGGTCCTCTGGCGACGTCTGCTGTGGCCCACCCTGGTCGCCTGCGTGGCCTTCGACACGATGTTCATCGGCACCCTGATGCAGCGGTTCTTCGGCCTGGGCGAGGACGAACTCGGTTACTACCTCGCCTACTTGCCCGGCTTCGGCGTCGCCGTCTGCCTGCTGGCCGCCGGCAGCCTCCTTGCCGAGTCCGTCTTCCGGCGGCGTACCCGTACGGCCCGCACGCTGGAGCGCACCCGACGCGGTCCGGTCACCGCCCTGCGCGAGGTGCTCTGGCCACGGAGCCCGCGTACGGAACGGCGGAAGGCCGGCGAACTGCCCTGGCCCAACGCGGCCGGGCCGGTGCTCTTCACCCTGACCATCCTCACCATGGTCGGCATATGGGCGCGGATGCGTGCGGCCGGTGCGGTGCGCGAACATGTCGACCTGGCGCCGGACCAGAGCGCCGTGATCATCCTTACCCTGGTGCTCAGCACCGCCGCGATCGTGGTCAAGGTGCTCGCCCACAACCCCTGCGCCGACAGCGACCGGGAGGCCCGGCGGGCCGTCGTCGAGGCGGAGCAGCAGGGCGGAAAGCTGCTGGGGGCGGCGCGGCGCAGCCTGGTGGCGCACACCGAGTCCTGGTGGCGGCTGCGGTCCACCGTCGAGACGGCGGTGAGCGACACCCACCGCACGCTCGACGAGGCCTGCATCCGGATCGTCGAGGAGCGCGCCCGCACCGGTGTGGCCGGCAGCCACGACCTGCCGCTGACCACACCCGCCTGGCCCCACCCCACGTCCGCGCGCCACGGCACCCGCCCGCTCAACGGGGACCGGGCACCCGGCCGCCCCACCCCGCCCCGCGCCCGCCTCGAACTCCTCGATCACGCCTACGCGGTGCTCGAACGCTATGACCCCGATCCGCTCGAAGACCGCATCAATGACGTCGCCGAGGAGCTGAACGCACAGTTCCGCGCGTCGCCGGGGCAGCAGACGGAGCAGGCCGTGGAGCAGGCCGGGGCGACGGGTTCGGACGGTGACGGGGCATCCGGGGAGGCTCCGGCATCCGAGGAGGCTCGGGAACCGGACGGGGCTCCGGTAGCTGAGGAGGCCTCGGCGTCGGAGGACGTCCCGGCCCCCGAGAAGGACCCGGCTGCCGACGAGTCCCACCATGCCGAGGAGCCCCACGACACCGACACCGACACCGACCGCCACGCGCCCGGGGAAGGAGGCCCGGCCTCATGACCGCCGCGCAGCCGCACCTCGGCCCGGAGGAAGTGAAGCACCTGGAATTCCTCCAGGCCGTGATCGCCCGGCACGCCAACACCTCGTTCCTGGTGAAGAGTTGGGCCATGACCGTCAGCGGCGCCTTCATCGCGGTCGCCACCCGCGGGCCGAGCTGGAAGACGGCCGCGGTCGCCCTGGGACTGGCCGCCGGCTTCTGGCTGCTGGACAGCTACTACCTCCGCCAGGAACGGCGGTTCCGCAGCCTGTACGAGAAGGTCACCGAGCGCGGGAGCCCGGGGGTGCCGCCCTTCAGCATGGACGCCGAGCGGCATGGCGGCCCCGTGCCCTGGCGGGCGGTGGCGCTGTCCCGGACGATGCTGCTCTCCTATGGCGTCCTGGTCGCCATCGACACCATGACAGTCCTCTTCCTCGCCTGAGCGGCTGCGCGCGTGGCCGTCTGGCTGCGGACCGCGGTCCCGTACGGGCGGCGGACCGCGCCGCGGCTCAGGTCCCCGCGGGCCGCCCCGCGGTCCACGGCAGCAGCAGGCCGTCGCCCTCGGTGCGCGGGACGAGGTGGAGATGCAGGTGGCGGACGGTCTGGGTGGCCGAGGGACCGCGTGAGGTGATCACATTGCAGTCCCCGGCCTCCGCGGCGAGTTCGGCGGCCCGCAGCATGGTGGCCGCGGACACCACCGGGTCCTCGGCGACATCGGTCACATGCACCCGGGGGATGACGAGCACATGTCCGGCGGTGACACCGCCATGACGGGGCCGGATGGCGATGGTCTCCGGCCATTCGCGCAGCACCGTGGCCGGCGCCCGGCCGCACACGATGAGGCAGAACGGGCAGCCGCGCCGAGGGCTCCGCGGCCCCTTCGGGCGCACCTCCGACAGCCCCCCGTCGGCCGGTGCGCGGAACTCCCCGTCACTCACCATCGCTCCTCCGCAGGGCCGGCCGGGCGGTTCGGACCGGTGTCACCGGGCCGGGCCGACGGGCACATCCGCTGCCGCAATCATCGACCATCGGCTCCACATATGCGGCACTTGGCCCACTTCCGGCCATGTGTGCGCACCGGCCCCCGCCGCCGTCCCCGGGGCAGCCGTGGTCACCAGAGCCTGTCGATCCCGCCCGGATACACCTCGATCCGGGAGTCGGGAAACGAGGAGCGATGCCTGCGGCCCAGGGGCGAGAAGAAGTCCGCCATGGTGACCTTGTCGAAGCCGGACCGGTCACTGGGGAACGGGTCCGCCGGTGTCCCGCCGACGAGCACCGCACCGGGAAGCCACTGCCAGCCCGCGCCTTCGTAGAACGTGCGCAGCGGCCGGTCGCAGGTGAACAGGCCGATATCCAGCGGCATATCGGCCATGGCCGCGCGGGCCGCCGTCACCAGGCGGTGGCCGTGGCCCTGCCCGCGGGCCGTGCCACGGGTCACGACCGTGCTCAGCCCCGCGGCCCGGTAGCGCTGCCCGGCGTGGACGATCTCCTTGGAGAGGATGTCCAGCGCGGCGAGCACCGTGTCGCCGTCGACGAGCAGCATCGACACCGGCCGCAGCGCCGGATCGTGGGCGAAGGTGCCGGGCGCCGACGCGCAGTCCGGCGGCCATGCCTCGTCCTGGAGCTTGGACACCTGCCTCCGCAGCGCGGGTGGGGTATCGGCTTCCGGGAACGTCATGATCGGCACGCGCCCATTGTGACGGCCGGTACGACGCGGGCCAAGGGATTTCCTGCGCCGGACCGCCTGGCCACCGGACCGCCCGGCCGCCTGGCCACCGGACCGCCCGGCCGCCTGGCCACCGGACCGCCCGGCCGTCTGGTCACCGGGCCGCCCCGTTCCCTGGTCCGCCGTCCCCGCATGGGCTGTTCCCTCTGGGGCAGGCGGCGAGCATGGGAATATTGAGGCGTTGGGAGCGCGTGGTGGAGGACTGCGAGAGCGCACTACTGGCCAAGATCTTCCATACCGACCCCGTTCAGTTGCGCGATGCGCTCCGGCGGGAATGCGACGACCACGCGATCGTGTGCAGCCCGAGCCGGGTCCTCGTACCCAATGACTACACCGTCGAACTCGCCCAGCGGGTGCACGACGTACTCGCCGCTCGTGGTGGCGGGGTGGGCCGGCACCTGACCGATGTGCTGGCCCGGCACGCCGTCGACCGCGGCTACGAATGGGCGGGCCCGCTCACCGTCCACGTCACCGCGGCCGAGGTGCCGAACGGCCGCTATCGCATTTCGAGCGCGGCCCTCGCCCACATTCCCGCCGACGCCGCCGGGCCCCGAGGGGCCTGACCCGCAGGCTTGCCGAGGCCCCGGCAGGCACCGGACGGCCGTCCCCGCGTGACCGCGGATGTGCACGGGGACAGACCGCCCTGCTCGGCGTCACTGCCTGCGACTACCGGTGAACCACCGGAAGCCGTACCGCCGCACAGGGGTTACAGCGGCCTGGCCCACAGGTCGTACTGGAGGCCCGAGCCGTCGCAGAAGGGGTCGGCCCACTTGCCGCTGCTGACCAGGTCGGTGCCGGCCTCCTGGCAGCCGCTGAGGGTCCAGAACTTCTTGCCGGTCCACACCGTTCCGGGAGGGCCGTCCATCGGCTTGACCTGCTGCTGGACGGAGGAGGCGGCCGGTGCGGCTGCCTCGGCCCCGGTGGCGGCGTGGGCCTGGGCGGCGCCCCCCAGCCCGAGGACCGCGAGCGCGGCGGCGGTGACCGCGGTGGTGAGAATTCGCTTGTTCCGCATGGGATTTCCTTTCCCCGTGTTCCGGACCCCTCGCGGGCCCGTCACCCTGCACACGGCTGACGCCCCCGCGACGTATGACACCCCTTCATGTGACCTGCGTCACACTCTGTGGCAGGTGATCGCAACCCGTGAAGTGGCCGTCAAGTTCCCTGTCCGAAAAGGGATTTGACGCGGGGTCGGCCCACTGGGATCGGCCCGGTGCGTCTGGTAGGGAAGTGTGCCGCGGCGTCCGATTTCACCTGAGGCCTCGAAGTCGGCGCCGAATCAACCGTGATGACGGGGTGTCCGGCGTGATGCGCCTGTGTCGGGAGGTGTGGGAGCGGTTGTGCGGGATGTCCCGACCTGCGGATTTACCTGTTCTTTTCAGGGTGTTGGCCAGAGACGCTTGCCTTGGAAGTGTGGGCATGGATAGCGTAACCAGCGCCTAAAGCTTTCTGGACAGCTTTAGTGAAAGCTAAAACCATCGTTTCGTTCCCGGGTGGGGGAGAAGTATGCAGATCAAGGTTGCGGTGGCGTATCACAGTGGATACGGCCACACCGCAAAGCAGGCCGCGGCCGTCGCGGCCGGCGCGGAGAAGGTCCCCGACACCCAGGTGCGACTGGTCTCCCTTGCCGAGTTGAACGACGAGCTGTGGGAGGTGCTCCAGGAGTCCGACGCCCTGATCTTCGGCACGCCGACCTACATGGGCGGCAGCAGCGCCGTGTTCCGCGCATTCGTCGAGGCCACCAGCCAGGTCTGGGGCGACAACATGCGCTGGAAGAACAAGATCGCGGGTGGCTTCACCAACAGCGGCAACATGGCGGGCGACAAGCTCAACGCGCTGATCGACATCGCGCTGTTCGCCGCCCAGCACGGCATGGTCTGGGTCGGCCTGGCCGAGTACGGCGGCTGGAACACCTCTTCCGGCAGCCCTGAGGACCTCAACCGGCTCGGCAGCTGGCTGGGCGCCATGTCCCAGTCGAACAACGACGAGGGTGCCGACGTCACCCCGTGCGCCAGCGACCTGCGCACCGCCGAGGCGCTCGGCCGCCGGATCGCCGAGACCGCCCACGTCCACCGGGCCGGCCGCGCGGCCGTCGGGTTCGACGAGGTGTCCGCCTGACCGTCGGTGGGCCGCACTGAGGCAGCTGCGACCGGGGGGGCCCGATGAACAGCCGTCAGGAGCCTGCGGTGTCTCCTACGGACATACGGTCCGGGGCGGTACACCGCGGCGGAACCAGCCGTCACCGACGCGTCGGGACGGCTCCGGCCGGGCCGGCCGCGGCCCGTGTCGTGGGGGCACGGGCAGCATGGCCGGGCCTGCTCCCGGTGCCCGTCCGGGCGACCCGGCCCGCCCCTTGCGTATCGCAGCCCTCCACCGCGGGGTCCTCGGGCTCCAGCCCGCCCGGGGCCGCCCGCCGTGCGGCCCCGACAGTGGTGACCCCGCGACCGACCCCGGCAGCACGCCGGCCGTCCGCCGCGCGCGGCGGACGCCGGCGGCGGCCCTCGCCGCTCTCCCGGCAGCGGCCCCGTGCGGCTGCTGCCCGGCGCCATCCACGTCCGGTATGTCCCGGGACGCCATGACGTCGTCGTACGGGTGCCGCGAGGCCGGTCGTGTCAGGCCTCGACCGTCCCTGTCCGCTCTGCCACTCACCGGCCGGGACCGCCACTGCCCGGCTCCTCTCCGGCCTTGTGCCACAGGGCCGGAGAGGAAGCGCCGGGCCCGACAGAGCCCGGGTGCCGCGAGGTCCGGGCGGCCGGATTCTCCGGTTCCGCCCTTGCGCCGCACGGCGTCAACGGGCGTCGGGCACGGCCCGAGGCAACACCGTCCCGGGGGACCGTCCCCCGGACCGAGGTACCACGGCCGTCACGGCGTGGCACACCTCCCGCGCGCCCCTGCGGCGCAGTCGGAGCCGACGCGCCCCAGGGCGTACCGGCTCCCACCGGTCCCGGCCGGCTGAAGCTCGTCCCCGTTCGGCAGTCCCATCACTTTCCCCGTGCCCGCGGACGTCGCGCGCACGGCACGTCCCGGCCGCACACCCTCTGCGCGGCCGTTCCCTGCCATCCCGAGGAGATCAGCCATGTTCAAGACCACCACCGACGCCGAGCTGGCGGGCAACCCGATCGATGAGGTGATCGGCTCCACCATCCGCTACGCGGCGCTCACTTCCGCCGCCAAGCTCGGCATCTTCCGCACCCTGGAGGAGGACGGCCCCAAGACCCTCGACGAACTCGCCAAGGCGATCGGCGCGAGCACCGACGGCACCCGCGCGGTGGCCGACGTCGCCGCCGTCCTCGGCTGGCTGACCCTGGAGGACGGGCGCTACCGCAACGGCCCGATCGCCGAACGCTGGCTGGGCAAGAAGGCCGAGTACGACTTCACCCCGGCGCTGCTGTGGGCGTACGAACTCACCAACGTGATGTGGGACCTCCCGCAGGCCGTCCGCGACGGCAAGCCCGCCCAGTCCCTGTGGGAGCGCTGGGCCGACAACCCCGAGGCCGGGCGGGACTTCTCCGCCTACATGCGGGTCAAGTCCCGACTCACCGTGCAGCCCATCGTCGAGGCCGTCCCGGTGCCCGAAGGGGCGCGGCGCCTCCTCGACCTGGGCGGCTCGCACGGACTGCACTCCATGGCGATGTGTGAACGCCACCCCGAGCTCTCCGCCACCATCCTCGACCTGCCCGAGGCGCTCGCCGACACCGGCGCCGCGATCGAGAAGGCGGGCCTGTCCGACCGGATCAGCCTGCAGCGCGGCAGCTTCCTCAGCGGCGACCTCGGCACCGGATACGACGTGGTCTTCCTCTTCGAGATCGTGCACAACCACACCGACGAGGAGAACCGGGACCTGATCGCGCGGGCCGCCAAGGCACTGCGCCCCGGCGGCCGCATCGTGGTGCTCGAAGACGTCCGCGGTGAGCAGCTCGAGGAGCACAACGCGGCGTTCTCGCTGGCCATGTACGCCTGCTCGGGCGACCGCACCTACAGCGAGCCGGAGATCTCCGGCTGGCTCAACGACGCGGGCCTGAAGTCCGTCGAGCGCATCGCGCTGCCTTCATCCGTGTCTCTGGTCGTCGGCACCAAGTAAAGCCGGCAGCCGGGGAAGGGGGGAGCACCGTGCAGATCGATCTGGCACACCGGTCGACCAGCTCATGGCTGGACGCCGCGGACCTCGCTCGCGAGGTGTACGCCCAGGCATACGGCGCCGATGTGGCGCCCCGGCCCGACTCGTTCATCGTCGCCCGGCCCGCCTGCGGCGATGCGGAGAAGCCCTGCGCGCCACTGGCCTGCGCGGGGCTCACCTTCGGCCGGGACCAGGAACTGTTCTCCGAGCTGTACCTCGACACCTGTGTCGAGGACGCCGCACTGTCCCGTCTCGGGATCTCGGTCGACCGCAGGCGGGTGGTGGAAGTGGGGGCACTGGCCACCCGCCGGCCCTCGGTCGGCCGTGAACTGATCAGAGCCACCCCGATCATCGCCTGGTGTCTGGGCATGGAGTACATCCTGTGCACCGTCACCCGGAGCCTGATCGCGACGCTGGACCGTACCGGCATCGCCTTCCTGCCGATCGGCCCGGCCGACCCGCACCGGCTGTCTCCCGACGAGGCCGCGCGCTGGGGCACGTACTACGAGCACGAGCCGCAGGTCGGCGTCATCCCGCTGAACACCCTGGACCGGCTGTTCTCCGACGCCACCGGGCGTTACTCCGTCACCGATCTCCAACTGAGCATCAGCGCCATGGAGGTGGCCGGTCATGCTGGGCATTGAGCAGAGCCTGGTCAGGTTCGGGGAGTCGGCGCGTCCGCTGATCGAGGTGCTGGGCGAGGACGGCACCCCGGCCAGGACGCTCAGCTACCAGGAGGTGACGCGCCGGGCCGCGGAGCTGGCCGAGCGGATCGGCGCTCGCGACGACCGGCCGCTGCGCATCGGCGTGGTCTGCGGCAACACCCCGGAATTCGTGGTCGCCGACCTCGCGCTGATCGCCGCCCGCGCCACCGAGGTGCCGGTCCCGCTGGCCTTCTCCGCCGAGCAGGCCGCAGGTCTGCTGGCGGAGACCGACCTGTGCGTGGTGGACGCCGCCGGGCAGGAACGGCTGACCCAGTGGGGCCGGGACCGGGTCCTGCCCGCGGACTGCACGGTGCTGCCGCTGTCCGCGGACGACCCGCTGCCGTCCGCGCCCCTGGTGCTGCCGCCGGGCGGCGCCGGGGGAGCGGACTGGGAGTGCAAGGTCATCCACACCTCCGGGACGACCTCGCGTCCCAAGGGCGTACGGATCCGGGCGGCGGCCCTGAACGAACTGCTGGGTTCACTGCGTTCGGTGATGCCCGACGGGGCTTTCTCCCGCTATCTCTCCGTCGTCCCGTTCAGCCTGCTCATCGAGCAGGTCACCGGCCTCTACATGGTCCTGCTCGACGGCGGGACGGTGGTCCTGATGCCGCCCGGCAAGGCCCTGGTCGGCACCGCCGCGGCGGCCGCCGCCGACGTCATGCCGTATGCGACGGCCGCCCGCCCGACCGCGATGGTCGCCACGCCCGCGCTGGTCGACGCCTTCGCCGCCGCCGCGGACGAGGCCGTGGCGAGCGGACGGCCGGTCGCTCCGGCCCTGTTCGGCACGCCCGGAGCGCCGCTGATCTGCTGCGGCGGCGCGCCCGTGCACCCCGAGCTGCTGCGACGGCTGGAGGACCACGGGCTCCCCGTGCACGAGGGATACGGGCTGTCCGAGAACAGCTCCGTGGTCAGCTGGAACACCCCGGACGCGCGCCGCCCGGGGACCGTCGGCCGCCCGCTGCCCCATGTCCGCGTCCGGACCGCGGAGGACGGTGAACTCCTCGTCAGCAGCACCTCGTTGTTCGCCGGCTACACCCGCGACGACCCGTCCAGCCTGGTGCTGGACGACGACGGCTGGCTCCGTACCGGAGATCTGGCCCGGATCGACGAGGACGGCTTCATCAGCATCACGGGCCGCAAGAAGAACGTCATCATCACCGCGGCCGGCCGCAATGTGGCCCCCGAGTGGGTCGAGGCGCAGTACGCCCGGCTCCCGTTCGTCCGCGCCGTCGCCGTGATCGGTGACGGACTGACCGCCCTCCACGGGCTCTTCCTCGTCAAGGAGTCCACCGACCTCGCGGCGGCCGAGGCGGCCGTCCGGGAATTCGGCGAGGCGCACCTCTCCGAGGTGGAGCGGATCGCCGTACCGCACCTCACGGTCGCCGACGAGCGCCTCTACCGCCGGTTCTTCACCGTTACCGGACGGCCCATGCGGGCGGCCATCCGCGCCGCCCTGTCCAACGGAACGCTGTACGACCACCAAGGAGCAGACGCATGACCACCATCGCTGACGTCGAGCCCTACGGGGCCGCTACGGGCCGGCTCGTCCTGCCCGCCGGGGACAGGTCGCTCGGTGCACTGGACCCCGCATGGGTCACCGGGCTGCTCGCCGACGCCGGCTTTCTGCTGTTCCGGGGCTTCCGCACGGACCTGGAGGAGTTCACCTCCTTCGTGAAGGCGCACTCCAGCCGGATCACCCTCGACCCGGCGCGCTCCTTCCACGGCGGCGAGGTCGCCCAGAAGGTGGACGCGGGCACCGTCGCCGTCGGCCTTCATCTGGAGAACGGCAACAGCCCCTTCGGCCCCGACCTGACGTGGTTCCTGTGCGAGAAGGCGGCTGCCAGCGGCTCTCAGACCACCGTCTGCGACGGCTACCGCGTCTGGGACGCGGCGAGCGACACCGCCCGTGAGGTCTTCGGCGTCAAGGACATCATGTACAGCCGCCGGGTGGAGGAGGCCAAGTGGAAGGCCTTCGTCTGCCACCAGACGGAAGGCCGCAAGAAGCTCGACGACGTCACCTTCGCCGATATGAAGGACCTGGTGGGCGGCAATGTGTCCACCACCCTCCAGCTCAACGACGACGGCTCCCTCCACTACGCGTACCGCACCGGTGCCGTCCACCGCACGCTCTTCGGCACCCGGCTCTCCTGGGCCAACAGCGTCTTCGGCCCCTCGTACAACTACGAGGCCCCGCGCATCACCTTCGCCGACGGCACCGAGATCCCCGAAGAGCTCCTCGCCGAGTTCCGCCGCCTCACCGAGGAGCTGACGGAGGAGCTGGAGTGGCAGGACGGCGACGTGGCCCTGATCGACAACACCCGGGTGATGCACGGCCGGCGCGAGATACTCGACACCGACCGGACCATCTACAACGCGCAGAGCTACCTCGACCCCGCGCTGCTGACCGCCGTGCGGGACGGGAGGGCACAGGCATGACCACCACCGCCGCCGGCCTCGACGACGAACGCGTCGTCGCGGTCCTGGACGAGATCGCCAAGACCGCCGAGCGCAACGACCCGGACGTCATGAAGCGCGCCTACGCCACCGCGGCCGACTGGCCGCAGCCGCCCACCGCCCAGGAGGCGGCCGAACTGTGCGCCCAGGCCGCGCTGCCCGTACACCCGCAGGTCGGCACCTTCCTGTACCAGCTCATACGGAGCCTGCGCCCGGCCCTCGTCGTGGAGTTCGGCACCTCCTTCGGCGCCTCGACGATCTACGCAGCGGCCGCCCTGCGCGACAACGGCGGCGGCCGCATCATCGGCTCCGAGCTGCATTCCGGCAAGGCCGACCGGGCTCGCGGCCACCTGGAGCGCGCCGGGCTCGCCGACTACGCCGAGATCCGGACCGGCGACGCCCGGGACCAGCTCGTCGCGCTTCCCGGCCCGGTCGACGTGCTGCTGCTGGACGGCTGGAAGGAGCTCTACCTCCCGGTCCTCAAGCTGCTCGAACCCGCACTGCGCGCCGGTGGCCTGGTCGTCTCCGACAACCTGCCGATGCTGCCACCCGAATTCACCGACCATGTCCGCACCGCCGGCAACGGCTATCTCTCCCAGCAGCTTCCGCTGGGCGACGGCATCGAATTCTCCGTCCGCCTTCAGGAAGGGGCCTGACAGCGGTTCCGCCCGGCTTCCCGAAGCCGCCGGCCGCGTCACCCCGTATGCACGGAAAGGGCACCGAACACCCGTGAACCCCCGCACCGACCGCCGTACCCTGCTCCGCGCCGGCGTCGCCGCGCTGCCCCTGGCAGCCGTGGCGCCGGTCGCACAGGCCGACGAACGCACCACGAAACTCAGCGTCGGCCAGGTGTCGAGCTGGACCGACGCCTATCTGGAGGCCTGGCGCACCAAGAACGACACCGCCGCGGTCCGGCTCTTCACCCCGGACGCCGTCTACGAGGCGGTGCCCGGGGTGGCCGAGCAGACCTTCCGCGGCCGTGACGCCATCGGCCGCTACTGGCGCGACATCACCGCCGGGCAGAGCGACATGACCGGCCGTCACGGCACTCCGGTCGTCACCGGCAACCGGGCGGCGGTCGAACTCTGGGTCACCCTGCGTGCCCCGGTCCTCAACCCCGACGGCGACCACTGGGTCACCTTCCTGGAGACCAATTTCCTCACCTTCGCGCCCGACGGCCGCTGCCGGCGCAACACCGAGTACTGGAACCTCCAGATGGGCCGTCTGGCACCGCCCCAGGGGTGGGGCTCTGCATGACCGCCGCACGCCTGCTCGTCACCGGTGGCCGGGTCCTCACCATGGACCCGGCCACCGGTGAACTGCCGTCCGCCGACATCCTGGTGGCGGACGGCCGGATCCTTGAGGTACGCCCGGACATCGACCCCACGGCGGCGGACGAGCGGATCGACGCCCGGGGGTGCCTCGTGCTGCCCGGCTTCGTCGACACCCACCGGCACATGTGGCAGGCGGCGCTCCGCGGCAGCGGCGCCGACCAGACCCTGGACCAGTATTTCGCGACCGTCCTGCACGCCCTCGCGCCGCAGCTCTCCGCCGAGGATCTCCATCTGGGCAATCTGCTGAGCGCACTGGGCGCCCTGGACGCCGGGGTGACCACCGTGCAGGACATCTCCAATGTCGACAAGCCGACCGAGGAGCACACCGACGCCCTGCTCGACGCGCTCACCGAATCCGGGCTGCGCAGCGTCTTCGCCTACGGACAGGGCACGGCCCGGGACGCCCGCCGTATCCGCAGCGGCCGGCTGCGCGCCCAGGACGGCCTGGTGACCATGGCGCTGAACGCCGAGGCCGGCAGTGACGAGAGCGTCCGGCGCGGCTGGGCACTGGCCCGTGAACTCGATGTGCCGACCGCGCTGCACGTCCGGGGCGGCAGCCCCATCTCCCGGCTGCGCCGCCTCGGCGTGCTGCGCCCCGGCACGGTGTTCATCCACGGCACCGGCATGGCGCCCGGCGAGCTGGAGCTGATCCACGACAGCGGCGGGGCACTGTCGATCGCACCCGCCATCGAGATGACCATGGGGCACGGGCTGCCGCCGTTCGCCGCCGCGGCGGCCGCCGGGCTGCGTCCGAGCCTCAGCGTCGATGTCGAAGTGGCCGCGCCGAGCGATATGTTCACGCAGCTGCGGGCCGCCTTCCAGGTCGGACGCTTCGCCGTGCTACAGGGGCACGCGGGCCCGGACGCGCCGTTGCTCACGGCCCGGGAGGTGCTGGAGTTCGCCACGCTCGGCGGCGCCGAGGCGCTCGGGATGGCGGACCGCATCGGTTCCCTCACCCCGGGCAAGCAGGCCGATCTGCTCGTGCTGCGGGCCGACCGCCCCGGAGTGGCCCCGCTGCACGACGCCACCGCGGCCGTCGTCTCGTCGATGGACCGCGCCGATGTCGACACCGTGATGGTCGCCGGGAGGATCGTCAAACGCGCGGGGCGGCTCCAATACGCCGGACTGCCGCGGCTGCTGGCGCGGGCGGAGGAGGTACGCGACCGGCTGGCCCGCCGCTGACCGCTCGCGTCAGCGGCGGATCAGCACGCCCTCTTCGATGGCGGCCAGCGCGATCCGCAGCTGCTCGCTGAGGGCCTTCGCGGTGGGTTCCGGAATACGGTCGACGAGCCGGGCGTGCACGGCGGTGGTGGCGCGTACCGCCGCCTCCGCCGTCTCCACCCCGCTCGGGGTGAGCTGCACCCAACTGCTGCGCGCATCGTCCTCGGCCGCCGCGCGGGTCACATAGCCGGCGGCCACGAGGCGCTTGATGACATTGCTGGTCCCACCGGAGGACAGCAGGAGCGCATGGGTGAGGTCGGTCGGCTTGAGGCGGTAGGGGGCGCCGATCCGGCGGAGGGTGGCGAGTACTCCGTACTCGGCCTGGGTCAGGCCCAGTTTCTCCAGCTCGCCGGCGGCGGCGAGGTCGAAGGCCGAAACCAACAGGGCGGTCCTTTTGGCCAGTTCCAGGGGGAGACCGGCGATTTCGGGCAGTTCATGGCCCCATGCCGAGATGATCTCGTCTACGTGGTCAGGCTCCACTGTGAACCGCCTTCCCTCCACCCGATGCTCGGTCCAAAGATATCCCACCCTCCACGCAGGTACGTTCTGACCTGGGGAGACTGTGTGCGTGCGAGATGTGGACGCTGTGAAAAGCTTTCCATCTACCTTTCAATATAGCTTTTTCCAATGCTTTCTCTCTATGCTTCTCCCATGTTCAAGCGTGAGCCGAGACGTGCCCTGGCCCTGGCAGCGGTCCTGTTTCTGGCCCTGACCAGCGCCACCGCCTGCGCCGGCGGTGGCGCGGAAACGGCCCCACCGGAGAGCGCGGTGGCGGAAAACCGTCGCTCCGCCGAGGAAGGAACCATCGCAGTGCGAGAGTTCAGCGCCACACCGGACCGGCTGCCGTCGTGCTTCCGCGACGTCAACGGCGCCACCGCGTACCGCCCACCCGGTTCCTCGGGGAAAGACCGCATGGTCACCCTCGGCACCGGCCCCCGCGGGGTGGTCTTCGCCCCCATCTCCTGGGGCGACGCCTGCGAATGGGCGGCCGAGGCCAAGCGGCTCGCCGCGGACGGCTACCACGTGGTCACCTTCGACTGGGGCGGGGACCGTCGCCGGACCATCTCCGACGCCACCCGCCTGCTGCGCTCGCGCGGTGCCAAGGACGTGGCGTGGGTGGGCGGTTGCATGGGCGGCACGCTGATGCTCGGCATGCTGCCGGACCGCACCGCCCGCCCGGCCGGAGTCGCCGGCATCAGCCCGCTCGCCTCGTTGGGCGGCTACTCCGCCGGAAAGGGCACGTCCTACGACGGCGAACTGCTGCTCCTGGGCACCGCCGACGACCCGCTCTCCGACGAAGGGAAGCTGCGCGAGGTCGCCCACAGCTTTCCCAAGGCCGAGGTCACGGTCCTGCCCGGCACCCGGCACGCCGCCGAGATCTTCGCCGGCCCGCACGGTACGGCGGCCCGCCGCAGCCTCGACGGCTTCCTCGACCGCACCTTCACCCCGGCCCGCGGCTGAGCGCATGGCGCCGGGGGACCCAGCGGTGCGGGCCGGAGCAGGCTCACACCGCTGGGGAACCCCGCCGGAGCGGGTGGCGTCTCAGGACTGGGTGCCGAAGTCCTGCGTCCACCACGGGCCGTTGCCGCTGAGATTGACGCCCACACCGGTGGACTTGTAGGAGCAGTTGAGGATGTTGTCGCGGTGCCCCGGGCTCTTCATCCAGCCGTCCACCGCCGTGGCCGGGTCCTTGGGGCTCTTGAAGATGTTCTCGGCCCAACTGGACCACGGGAAACCGGCCTTGGTCATCCGGGTGCCCGGGTCGACGCCTTCCGGGGTGTTGTGCTCGTAGTAGTTGCGGGCGGCCATGTCGTCCGAGTGGGCCTGCGCCGCGCGCTGTATTCGGGCGTCGACGGTGAGCGGGCCGCAACCGTGCTGCGCCCGCTGGGCGTTGACCAGCTCGACGACCTTCTTCGCGAACTGCGCGGCGGTGCCCGACGCGGCCTGCCCGCCACTGGGCGCGCCGCCACCCGTGCCGGAATCAACGTGCGGTGTACGGGGCGTCGTCCGCTTCACCGTGCCGGTGCCGCTGGGACGGCTCTTCTGCGGGGTGGGCGAAGCGTGCCGCTTGGGGTGCTTCTTGGCCTTGGACGGGGACGGCGACGGCTTGCGGTGCTTGGGCGAGGGTGAGGTGTCCGGCTTCGGGGAAGCGGAGACCTTCGCCGTGGGGGCCGACGGCTCGACCGCATCGGCCGCGACGGCCCGGTCGGTTCCGGAGTCGGGGCTCATCAGCACCGCGGACGCGCCGCCCACGGTCACCACGGCCGCCACCGCCAGCAGGGTGGCCTTGCGCCGGGGAGCGCCGGCGGAGCGGTGCAGACCGCTGGTCCGCCCGTGCCGGCCGCCCGCCCCGGCCCCACCGGAGCGGCGGTGCGCACCGGCCTCCGCCCTGCGGCCGCTTCCGGCCGGAGTCTCGTCGTGGCGCTCCGTCTGAAGGTGGTCGTTGTTCATGGTTCCGTTTCCTGTGGGGGACAGCGATCCGCCGGCCCACGGACCCCGGGGGCCCGTCCTTCTGCGGCCGGCACATGGGAGACCACGGGCCCGGCACCCGATAACGAAAAGCGCGAAAACTTTTTTCGGGAGCCGTCGGCAGGCCGGATCGCCATCGGTGTGAGCGGCCCGGGTGACCGGAAGTGCACCCGTAAGACGGGCCGGGGAACGGACCTCCTCCGGACCCACGTAGGTTTCTGTTATCGCGGGCAGCGCGCGGGATCTCCGGTGCACGGGGGGCAACGGATACGTACGAATGAACAGGAACGAATGGGCGTGAAGCAGGAATACGGGACGGAGGCCGTCGAGGCAGCCAAGGCCGGGGACGAAGAGGCCCGGGAGCAGCTGGTCGCCGCCTGCCTGCCACTGATCTACAACGTCGTGGGGCGGGCCCTGGACGGCCATGCGGACGTCGATGACGTGGTGCAGGAGACCATGCTGCGCGTCCTGGAGTCGCTGGCCGACCTGCGGGAGCCGGCGTCCTTCCGCTCCTGGCTGGTGGCGATCGCCATGAACCAGGTGCGCCGCCGCTGGACCGCCACCCGCAAGACCCCCGTCGTCGGCCTGGACCAGGCACCGGAACGCCCCGACCGCTCCGCGGATTTCGTGGACCTGACGATCCTGAAGCTGGGTCTGTCCGGCCAGCGCCGCGAAGTGGCCGCGGCCACCCGCTGGCTGGACGAGCGGGACCGTTCGCTGCTGTCCCTGTGGTGGCTGGAGGCGGCCGGCGAGATCACCCGGCCGGAGCTGGTCGCCGCCGTCGGGATCGACTCCCGCCATGCCGCCGTCCGGGTACAGCGCATGAAGGAACAGCTGGAGGCCGGCCGCGTCGTGGTCCGCGCGCTCTCGGCCACGCCCCGCTGCCCCGAACTCTCACAGCTGACGGCGAGCTGGGACAACGAGCCCTGCGCCCTCTGGCGCAAGCGAATAGCCCGCCACGCCCGGCAGTGCAAGGACTGCTCCGGGCACTGGAACGGCCTGCTGCCCGCCGAGGGCCTGCTGGCCGGTCTCGCCATGCTGCCGCTGCCCTCGCACCTCACCCCGCACGGCATCCTGCCCGCCGCCCCTGCCGCGGCGACCGTGCAGGCGACCTCGGCCGCCCCGCACCACGCCTCCGGTTCCTCCGGCGCACACCACCTGCCGAAGAGCCCGCCCCGGGGCAAGACCGGACCGGTCGTCGCGGGCACCGCCACGCTGGTGGTGGCCGTCGGCGCCGCCGTGTGGTGGTCCCAGGGCCCGCCCCCGGAAAAGCGGAAGGACGAGCCGAAGGCGACCCGCACCGTGGCCACGCGCGCGCCCTCACCGAGCCCGACCCCCACCACACCCGGCCCGAGCCCGTCGCGCGCCACGACCAAGCCCCCCACCCGGTCCGCCACTCCGACTCCCACCCCCACACCCACCCCGCCCGACCTGGAAGAGCAGGCCACCGCACTCATCAACCAGCGGCGCGCGCAGGCCGGCTGCCGCCCGCTGCGGATCGACCCGCGACTGCACACCGCTGCGCAGCGCCACTCCGCCGACATGGCGGCCCGCCAGTACTACGAGCACCAGACCCCGGAAGGCACCGGCCCCGACCAGCGGATCACCGCCGCCGGCTACCGGTGGAGCAGCTGGGGCGAGAACCTCGACCGTGGCAGGCGCACCGCCGCCCAGGCGGTGAACGACTGGATGGGCGACCAGATGCACCGCGACAACCTGCTCAACTGCGCCTACACGGATGTCGGAATCGGCGTCGTCGAGGGCCCCGGTGGGCCTTGGTGGACCCAGGACCTCGCGGCACCCGGCTGACCCACCGTTCCGATCGCCAACTGCCAATCTCCAACTGCCGACCCCGGCATGCGGAATGCACCGTGGGCCGGGAGCGCTGCACCTGACGGAGAAGCAGTTCCGTCGCACACAAGGAGAACAGCGCATGGCCGACACCGCGCAGGAGTGGCAGCTGACCGCGCGTCCGGTGGGGCGCCCGGTGCCGGAGGACTTCCGGCTCGTGGAGCGGGAGCTGCCGGCACCGGCCGAAGGCGAGGTCAGGGTCCGCAACACCTTCCTCTCGGTGGACCCGTATATGCGGGCCCTGATGAGTACCGCGGAGACCGGGAGCCCGGCCTATGGGTTAGGCCGGCCGATGACGGGTGGCGCGGTCGGCGAGGTGGTCGCGTCACGGGCGGGCGGCCTGTCGCCGGGGGACCTGGTGCTCAGCGATCTCGGGTGGCGTACCGCCGCGGTGGCTCCCGCCGGATGCTTCACGCGCCTGCAACGTGTCGACGGAGTCCCGGACTCGGCGTTCCTCGGCGTCCTGGGGATGCCCGGGCTGAGCGCCTACGTCGGGCTGACCGAGATCGCGGGCCTGCGCGAGGGGGACACGGTCTTCGTGTCCGGCGCGGCCGGGGCGGTGGGGAGTCTGGCCGGGCAGATCGCGCGGCTGCGGGGGGCGAAGGCGGTGATCGGCAGCGCCGGGTCCCCGGCGAAGGCGGAGTATCTGACCGGTGAACTCGGCTTCACCGCGGCCTTCGACTACAAGACCGGCAAGGTGCGCGAACTGCTGGCGGAGGCCGCCCCGGACGGCATCGACGTCTACTTCGACAACGTCGGCGGAGACCACCTGGAGGCCGCCATCGCGGCGCTGAACCTGAACGGCCGGGCCGCCCTGTGCGGCGCGGTCTCCGGCTACCACGACACCGAACCGGCGCCGGGACCGCGCAACATGGTCGAGCTGGTGAAGAAGCGGATCACCCTGCGCGGTTTCGAGGTCGGGGACCATGCGCATCTCCGGCCGCGCTTCGCCGAGGAGATGGGTGGCTGGCTGGCCGACGGAAACATCACCTTCCGCGAGACGGTCGAGGACGGCATCGCCCACGCGGTGCGGGCCTTCCTCGGGCTGATGGACGGCCGGAACACCGGAAAGATGGTGGTACGCCTCTGACCGCGCCGCCATCCGGAATCCCGTCCCGTCTCCGGTCCGGTCACCGGGGAGCGGGCGGCCGGCCCGGCCCGCCCGGTGACCGGGACGGTGTGCGACGAGCGGTACGGGTCGTCTCAGGGCGCGATGTGCCAGCTCAGCGAACGGGACAGCAGCTTGCGCAGCGCCGGGTCACGGACCGCCTTCGTACGGTCGCTGGCGCGGGCCGTGACCGTATGGGCGCGGCCGTCGGCCGGGACGCCGAGGGTGCGCGGGACGACCGTGGACCGGCCGCGCGCGGCCCGCTGCTCACGGCCGTCGACGTACCACGTCAGCTGCGCGGAGGCGGGTGCGGTGACCCGGATACGGGTCCCGCGGGAGATTGCGTGGTGGGTGGAGACCGGGCTGCTCAGCACGCTCGCATAGCGGTAGAAGCCCGCGATCATGCCTTCGCGGCCGGGGAGGTTGAACTCCTGGCCCAGGGTGCGCATGATCGAGTTCTCGGTGGGGCGGTTGAGTCCGTACTGGTAGTAGCCGCCGCCCTCGAAGGCACCCACCGCGCCGCCGTCCGGCGACTGCTGGCCGATCCAGCGGTACCACTTCTGCTGCTGCGCGGTCATCTGGTCGGCGGAGAGCTTGCTGAGATTGGCCTCGGCGGGTTCCGGGCCGGAGTAGGTCCCGGACTGGCCGTAGTCGTACTCGTCGGCGAGCTTGCCCAGCGAATGACCGGTTTCGTGCACCGCGATCTGGTCCGACTGGTCGTTGTCGGAGGAGGCCGTGGCGATGCCGTCGTAACCGACCTGCGAGGAGACGTCGTTGTAGCCCGCACCGCCGTACTTGGTGGAGTTGGAGAGGACCACGACGAGGTCGGCGGCCGGGGCCTTGGACGCGTACGACTCGACCTTGCCGGTGTCGACGCACAGCAGCCGCTCGGTGTCCTCGCAGAAGAACGCGGAGTCGAGGGCGGTGTCGCGGACCACGTCCTTCGTCGGGTCCCCGGAGACACCGGACTCGTTGGAGACGGCGTCGACCGCCCAGATGTTGAACAGTCCGCGGTACGTGGCGTACGGCTCGACGGCGGAGATCTTGGCCCACTTGGCGCGGACGTCGGCGTGGAAGTCCTCCTGCTGGGCGGCGGTGTAGCCGTCACCGATGAAGACGATGTCGAGCTTGGAGTCGACCGTGCCGTTCTGCACGATCGAGGTGACATCGCCGTCGCCGGCGGCGATCGCGGCCTTCTCGGACGGTGCGAGGGGCTTCGAGGCCGGGACGGTGGTCTGCCGTGGGTGGCCACCGGCAACGTTGAAGTACTCGACGTGCTGGGTGCGTTGGGCGGACGGGGCCGGAGTGGCGCCTTCCGCGGTGGACGCGGCGGCCGTCGTGGCCACCGCCACTGCCGCGATGCCGACGGACACCGCAGTCCGTATGGAGGTGCGTCTGCGGTGAGGTCCGGAGGTGTTTCTGCGCATGGGGGGTTCCTCCCGGAGCAAGCCCGCCGCAAAGGCGACGGGCCGAGCTGAATTCAGGCGCGCTCAACGTAGAGGCTCCGGGGTCAGCAGGCAACGGATGAGGCCCAAGTGGCGCACCGCAAAGCTGAGTTCGGGTCAGCCGGGGAGTTGAGGGGCCGTTCCCGAGGCGACAACACCCGTCGCTGAAAAGGGACGTGTGCCAAGCGGGGCGGACTCCGCGGGTCGGCAGGTCAGCCCCGGGATGGTCCGCACCCCCGTAAGGCCGTGCGGGGATACGTGTAGGGGGTGTTGCGGGTGAGGGGGTGAGCGCGGGGGCGTACGCGCCTGGCGTGGGGCGGTTGTGTATATGTCCGTGTTTTGTAACACCAACATGGATTTCTTCCGCCAAGGCGTGACGGGCCGTCACTCTGTGGGAGCCCGGTCAAACCGGCCGGGAGTCCGGTTTTTGGGCGCCCGACAAGGGCGTCCGCCACAGGAGGTTCGATGTTCCGTATCGTTTCGCGTGTCGCCATGGCTGTTCTGGGCTCCGCAGCCCTTACCGCCACCGCCGCCCTCCCGGCCAGCGCGGACGGCCACCACTGCCACGCTCCGCACTGGCGCTCCGCCGTGGTCCTGGGACCGATCCAGTACGACAGCCCGGGACGCGACGACCGCTCGAACCGCAGCCTCAACGCGGAGTGGGTGACGGTGCGGAACACCGGCCGCACACCCGTCAACATCAAGGGCTGGAGCCTGTCCGACAAGAGCGGACACTCCTACCGCTTCGGCAACGTCCGGCTGGCCGGCCACAGCCAGGTCCGCGTCCACACCGGCCGCGGCTTCGACAACCGCTGGGACCTCTACCAGGACCGGCGCAACTACGTCTGGGACAACTTCCGTGACACCGCGACCCTGCGCAACGACCACCGCCGGGTCGTCGACCAGGTCCGCTGGGGCCACGGTCACCGTCACTGACTCTCGGTGGAGGTGAACCGGTGAGGGAGACGGCCCATGTCCCCCTCACCGGTCACCACTTCCTTACCCGGTGCGCCACAGGCAGCCAGCCTGTGGCGCACCGCCATTTTTGCGCACCGCCCGGTGCGCGGTCGTCAGGCGGCCCGGCCCCGGCGGGTGGAGAAGTAGCCCGCCGTGAGGATCGCCGCCCAGACCGGGGCCACGTACAGCGCGATTCTGGTCTCGGCGTCGAAGGCGAGCAGGACGAGCACCAGACAGAGGAAGGTGAGGACGAAGTAGTTCGACACGGGGGCCAGCGGCATCCGGAAGGACACCGGCCGCAGCCGCCCGGCGCGGACCGCCGCCCGGTAGCGCAGATGGGCCCAGGCGATGATCCCCCAGGTGAAGACCGCGGCGACGGTCGCGATGCTGGTGACGTACACGAAGGCCTTCTCCGGAACGAAGTAGTTCGCGGCCACACCGAGCAGCATCACGGCCATGGACGCGAGGATGCCCGCGGCGGGGACGCCCTGGCGGCTGACCCTGCCGAAAGCGGCCGGTGCGTGCCGGTCCCGGGCCAGGGTGTGCAGCATCCGGCCGGTCGAGAACACCCCGCTGTTGCAGGAGGACAGGGCCGCGGTGAGGACGACCAGGTTCACCACACCGGCCGCCGCCGGGATGCCGACCTTGGCGAAGACCAGCACGAACGGGCTGACCTCCGGATCGAGTTGGTTCCACGGGACCAGCACCATGACCGCGGTGAGGGCGCCCAGATAGAACAGGCCGATCCGCCAGATCACCCGGCGCACGGCGGTGGGCAGGGTCTTCTCCGGGTCCTTGCTCTCCCCGGCGGTCACCCCGAGCAGTTCGACGCCGACGAAGGCGAACACCACCACTTGCAGGGCGAGCAACGGTCCGGCCATACCGTGCGGGAAGAAGCCGCCGTGGCTCCAGATGTTGCTCAGTGACGCGGTGTCCCCCAGGGGACCGAAGCCGAAGATCAGGATGGCGGCCGCCATGACCAGCAGCACGACGATGGTCAGCACCTTGATCAGCGCGAACCAGAACTCGAACTCGCCGAACAGCCGGACCGCCACCAGGTTGGCCACGCCGAGGATCGCCAGCGCGATGAGTCCGGGCAGCCACTGGGGCACCGCGGGCCACCAGAACCGGACGTAGATCCCCGCCGCGGTCAGCTCGGCCGTACCGGTGACGACCCACATCAGCCAGTAGCTCCAGCCGGTGGCGAACCCGGCCCAGGACCCGATGAACTCCTCCGCGTAGGTGGCGAACGAACCCGACACGGGCCGGTGGACCAGGAGTTCGCCCAGGGCGCGCATCACGAAGAAGATGACCACGCCGGCGAGCGCATAGCTGAGCAGCAGGCCCGGACCCGCGTCGTGCAGCGCCCCGGCGGAACCGAGGAACAGCCCGACCCCGATCGTGCCTCCGATCGCGATCATCTGGATGTGGCGGGAGTGAAGACCCCGGTGGAGGTGCTCGGGGCCGGCGCTGTCGGGCCCGGTGTCGTCGCGGTCGAGGGGGTGGGGTGCGGACGGTGGTGGCCGGTGCGTCATGGTGCAGGCTCTTTTCGTCAGGGACGGTCATCGAAAGAGGCAGTCATCCAAGGAGCGGCTGTCCATAGGGGGCGGTGGAGGGATGGGCGTCAGCCGGGGGCCGTGCCGTCGTCGTAGGTGCGTGGCACGCGGGCGCCGATGCGCGTGACGATCTCGTGGGAGATGCTGTGGGCGGCCCGTGCCCAGTCCGCCGCGCCGGGCTCCCCGCGGTCGCCGGGCCCGAAGAGCACGGCCTCGTCCCCGGGTGCGGCCGGGGCGTCGCCGAGATCGACGACGAACTGGTCCATGCACACGGTGCCGGCCACCGTCAGCCGCCGGCCGCCGAGGAGCACCGGCCCGGCCTGCGACGCATGCCGGGGCACGCCGTCGGCGTAGCCGAGCGGCACCAGTCCGAGCGTCGTCTCGCGGGTGGTGCGATAACGGTGGCCGTACGAGACGCCCTGCCCGGCGGGGACCCGCTTGACGGAGGCGAGCCGGGCGGTGAGGGTCATCGCCGGGCGCAGTCCCAGTTCCGTGGGCCCGGCCAGGTCCGGCACCGGGCTCAGTCCGTAGACGGCGAGCCCGGGTCGTACGAGGTCGAAGTGCGCCTCCGGAAGCGTCAGCGTGGCGGCCGAGTTGGAAAGATGCAGCACGTCGGGGGTGAGCCCGGCCCGGCGGGCGAGCGCGGCCGCGTCGCGGAATGCCGCCAACTGCCGCTCGCAGGACGGGTGTCCCGGCTCATCGGCCCGCGCCAGATGCGACCACACGCCGACCACCCGGACGTACCCGGCCGCTTCGGCGGAGGCCGCGGCGTCGACCAGCGCCTGCCAGTCGCCCGCGGCGGCGCCGCCACGTCCGAGCCCGGTCTCCGCTTCGAGGTGCAGCAGCGCGGGCCGGTCCACGGCCTGCGCCGCCCGGACCGCGGCCCGCAGCGCCCAGTCGGCCCCGGCCGACAACTCGACGTCGGCGGCGACCGCGGCGTTCCAGTCGTCCCCCGGCGCCAGCAGCCAGGCCAGCAGCCGCCCGGGGACACCGGCCGCCCGCAGCGCCAGCGCCTCCCGCATCCCGGCGACGCCGAGCCAGGTGGCACCGCCCGCGAGCGCCGCGCGGGCGACGGGGACCGCGCCGTGGCCGTATGCATCGGCCTTGACCACGGCCATCACCTCGGCGGAACCGGCCGCTTCACGCAGCCGGCTGACGTTGGAACGGATCGCCGCGAGGTCAACTCGGGCCTGTGCGTGCGGTGTTCCGGCCGACCGCGGTGTGCCGCCGTGTCCTGCTTCCGTCGGTCCGGCAACCGGCTCCGGTCCTGCGGCGGGCGACGGAATCGCGGCCGGGCCCGTGGCCGGGGGCGACCCGACGGCCACCTGCTGAGGGTGTCGTGCCATGACCGTGGTCACCGCCGCTCCCGATCCGGCTTCGACGCTCTCGGCCGCGCGGGGAATACCGACTGCCATGCCACCGTCCTTCCAGGGAAACCAGTGCTGCCCGATGGGCTGCGGGTGAACCCATGGTTGCGACGGGGGAACGGGCCGTCATCGTGCGCTCGGCACCGTCTCGGACCGGTCACCGGTGGGCCCGGAACAACGGACGGCGGCAGGGCAGCAGGCGGCACGCAGGAGAACGGAACGGGAAAGGCGGCAGGCGGGCGGACGACAAGGGAGGACCGCAGGGCGGCGGGCGACAGGGGAGAGGGCGGGCGAGAGGGGGAGGGGAAAGGCGACATGCGGGACGACGGCATACAGCTATCCCGACACACCAAGACGCAAAACCGTCAAAGCGACATACCAGGCAGTGGCCCGGAACCGCTCACCCGGAAGCACTCTCCCCGCCGACCGGGCTGCCCTGCGCGCCGTCCGGGCCGCCCTCCGCGCCGTACCGGCGGGCGGTGAGCTGGAGCAGCAGGGCGGTGCGGACTTCCGGGTCGTCCAGCGGCAGGGCCACGACCTCCTGAAGCCGGCGCAGCCGGTGCCGGAGCGTGTTGGGGTGGATGTGCAGCCGGGCGGCGGCGGCCCGTGGATCGCCCCGTTCCTCCAGCCAGGCGTGCAGCGTCGGCACACAGTGCGTGCCGTGCGCACGGTCGCGGTCCACCAACTGCTGAAGCGGCCCGATGGCCGCGATCCGTGCCGCCGCGGCGGACCGGGCGACATGGCGCAGCACGACCGTGGCCCACACCTCGTCGTGCACGGCCCGGTCGCGCGATATCAGGCCGGTCCGGAGCAGATCGAGCGTGTCGTCGGCCTGCTCACGCGACCGGGCCAGCCCGGGGACCGACGCCGCGAGTCCACCGACCGCGACGAGCGGAGCGGGCATTCCGATGGAGCCCTGGAGCGTCTCCAGCCATCCAGGACCGTCGTCGGCACCGGCGGCTACCCTCTCCGCCGGAACGATCCCGTAGACCACCCCGCCGACGACCGCCGCGGGTGACCGCAGACGACTGCCACGGAACCGGGACATGCGCTCCCATACAGTCAGCCGCTGGCGCTCCGCCTCGTCGTCGTCCTCGGAGCGTACCCCCACGGCGATCACCCGCCAGGGCCCGGTCGTGAGGCCCAGACGCCGCGCCGCGTCGGCCGCTCCCTCCTGTCCGTGCAGCACCGTGGCGACCATGTCGGTCAGCACCAGCCGTTCCACATCCGCACCGGCCCGTCGCCGCAGCAGATGCAGGGCGGCGGTCGCGGCGGTGTCGGCGAATGCCGCGGCCCGCTCGGCGGGTACCGGACCCGGCACGATGGCCCAGATCGAGCCGAGCACATCCCCGCCGGCGTGCACCGGCATCACCAGCCGTGGCTTGGTCCCCTCGACCACCGCGGGTACGTAGATGGGTCCGGTGTCCTTGGCGATCTTGTGGAAGACGCCGTACCGCCGGAACTGGGCGTTCACCTCGTCGGGGACATGCCGCCCCATGATCGTGGCGACCCGCGCCTCGTCGCCGCGCTCCTGCCGCGCGGAGTAGGCCAGCACCCGGGAGCTGCGGTCCTCGATGGTGACCGGTGCGTCGATCACGGCGGCGATCGCATCGGCCAGCCCGAAGAGATCACCCGCCTCGGCGCCGGCCGTCCCGCTGCCGGAGTCCGCGTACCCCTCGCTGTCGAGCACCGCCCGCAGCAGCGACACGACCTGCGCCCAGCCGGCCTGCTGCTCGACCCGCACCAGCGGGAGCCCCGCGGCGCCCGCGGCCGTGACCACCGATGCGTCGACCACGGCCGGCGCCTTGAGCAGCAGTGCGCCGGCCGACCGACCGGCGCACAACGACAACAGCCGCAGGGCCTGTGAGCGCTCCGTGATATTCACGCCGAGGACGACATCGCCCGGCCGCAGATCGAAGCCACCGTCCGGCTCGGCGATCACCACATCTCCCACCGGGACCGCGGTGCCCCCAGGGGCGCACACCCCCGACAGCACGGCCGGCCCGACGGAGCCGAGAAGCCGCTGCAGAGTCATCACTGGCATCACCCGCTCACCGTTCCACCCCCATCGTGCCCTACGGAATCCGCACCTCCGCATGCCGGGCCCACCCGGGCCCACCCGGGCCCGCCCCGTCCCGTCATTTCCACGGACGGAGGTGAACGGCAGCGGGCGCCGCTGCGTATCTCTCCATATCCGTGCCCCTGGGCACCGGTCCACGATGTGAGGAGGCAGCATGACTGACCCGGGTATCCCGCAGCTGCAGGCATTGCCGGACGGAGACGCCGAACTCTCTCTGGTGGTGCGTCTGCAGTGGGAGGACGTCGCCGCGCTCGGTCAGGACGCCGCACGGCTGGCTGCCCGCTTCAAACGCCCGGTGACGCTGGACGAGGCCGCCAGCCAGCGGTTGCGCATCCGGCCGCCCGCGGCCCATGCCAAGGCCATGCCGCAGGAACGGGCCCAGCCCGCCGTGGCGTCCACGACGGTGTCGCCGCTGCCCGCCCGCTCCCCGCAGGAACAGGCCCGGCAGGCGATCGAGAAGATCAACGGCAACGCCGGTCACGAGACGGCGTAGGGGGGGCGACAAGGAGCTGAATGGCGCGAGGGAGACCGGCGGGTCTCCCGGCGGAGGGGTTCGGTGGTGTGGGGCCGCCGGGCCCCTCCAGCGCTGTCCGCGGTCCCGTGGCCCGTGCGCCCGCCGGCCGCCCGGCGCCGGACCGCCCTGAGGTGCGCCGGGCCGCCGGCTGGGCCGACCGGGCGAAGAACATCGGCGCAACGGCGCAACCCGGACGCACGGTGCGTGCCGCCCCGCGCCCCCCGGTGGTTGTGTGACGAGCCGGCGCGACCGGTGCGGTGCTCCGCAGGGCCGGGGCCGTGCACCGGGGAGGCGGGCAGGCGTGGACGCCGAGGCCGGCGCGCTCCTGAACGTCCCGACCAGCGAAGGCACAGAGCCATGCACACCACGGTCATCCTGCTGGCGGACGCCCCGGCCCAACTGCTCCCGGCCCGCCAGCTGATGGCCTTCACCCTGGCCTCCCACATCATCCTGGTGCCGTTCGGGGTGGCACTCCCGCTGCTCACACTGGTGATGCACTATCGCGGCCTCCGCCGCAACGACCCCGTCGCACTGCTCCTCGCCCGGCGCTGGTCGGCGGTGATGGCGGTGCAGTTCGCGGTCGGTGTGGTCACCGGCACCGTGCTGTCCTTCGAGTTCGGACTGCTCTGGCCGGGCCTGATGGGCAAGTGGGGCGGCGTCTTCGGCATCGGATTCGGGGTGGAGGCCTGGGCCTTCTTCCTCGAAGCGGTGCTCATCGCCATCTACCTCTACGGCTGGCGGAGGCTGAAGCCGCGCACCCACTTCCTGCTCGGCCTGCCGTTGCCCGCCGCCGCCCTGCTCGGCGCGTTCGGCATCCTGGCCGCCAACTCGTGGATGAACACGCCCCGGGGATTCACCCTCGACGCCGGCGGCACCCCGCAGGACGTGCACATCTGGTCGGCGATCTTCACCCCGATGTTCGGGCCGCAGTACTGGCACTTCGTCGTCGCCATGCTGCTCACCGCGGGCTACACCGTCGCCGGTGTCTACGCCGTCGGCTGGCTGCGCGGCCGCCGCGACCGCTACCACCGGCTCGGCTTCACCCTTCCCTTCACCCTTGCCGCGGTGTTCACCCCGGTGCAGTTCCTGCTGGGGGACTCGATCGCCCGGTCGGTCTTCCACAAGCAGCCGGTGAAGTTCGCCGCGACGGAAATCGTCTGGCGGACCGACACCCATGTACCCGAGTACATCTTCGGGCGCCTGCACCCGGACGGCACCGTCTCCGGCGGCATCAGAATCCCCCAATTCGACTCCATCCTCGCCGGGTTCACCCCCGGCACCAAGGTGACCGGACTGACCTCCGTCCCCGCCGCCGACCGGCCGACGGCCACCCAAGCCACCATCACCCACTGGGCGTTCGACCTGATGGTGGTGATCGGCTCCCTGCTGATCCTGCTCGCCCTCTGGTACGGCTGGTGCCGGCTGCGGCGGCACCGGCTGCCCGCCTCACCGTGGTTCTTCCGCGCCGCGGCCTGCGCCGGCGTCGCCTCCGTCGTCGCCGTCGAATGCGGCTGGGTCACGGCCGAAGTGGGGCGCCAGCCCTGGATCGTCTACGGGCACATGCGCATCGCCGAGGCGGTGACCCCGACCCGCTCCACCAGCCTCTGGATCATGCTGGGCCTGGTCGTCGTGGTGTACGCGTTCATCTTCGGCTCGCTGCTCGCCGTGCTGCTGAAGATGCGTACGCGCTGGCGGCTCGCGGACGCCCGCCGGTCGGCGGGGGAGCGGACCGAGGAACCGGAGGCCGAAACCCCGTACGGGCCCCGCGCGCGGGTACCCGCCGACGGCACCGGGCCCGGCCCGGCCGAGGACGGCCGGCCGTGATCGCCGACGTCATCGCCGTGGTGCTGCTGCTCGCCGTGGCCGCCTACGCCTGCGCCGGAGGCACCGACTACGGAGCCGGGTTCTGGGACCTGACGGCCGGTGGCGCCGGGCGCGGCGCGCGCCCCAGGTGGCTGATCGACCACGCCATGGCTCCCGTATGGGAGGTCAACAACGTCTGGCTGGTCTTCGTCTTCGTCATCATGTGGACCGGCTTCCCGACGCTCTTCCAGACGGTGTTCTCCGCGATGTGGCTGCCGCTGGCGCTGGCCGCCATCGGCCTGGTCCTGCGCGGTGCCGGCTTCGCGCTGCGCAAACCCATCCGCCGGATCGCCGGCCGCCGCCTCTACGGCGCCGCCTTCGCCCTCTCCTCGCTCCTCACCCCGTTCTTCCTCGGCGCGGCCGTCGGCGGCATCGCCTCGGGCCGGGCGGTCCCGGGAACGGAGGCCTCGGCCCACGCCTGGTCCAATCCGACCTCCGTCCTCTTCGGGCTGATCGCCGTCGTGGTGACGGCCTTCCTCGGCGCCGTGTTCCTGGCCCGCGACGCCGTCCGCTTCGGCGCACCGGACCTGGTGGGCTACTTCCGGCGGCGGGCACTGGGCAGCATCGTCGCCCTCGCCGTCCTGGCGGCCGTCATGCTGACCGTGACCCGGACCGATGCCCCGCACGTCTGGCACGGGCTCACCCACGGCGTCGGCCTCGGCCTCGTCATCCTGGCCGGCGTCTGCTCCGTCGCCACCGGATGGCTGCTGCTGCGCCGCTCCGGCGCCTGGTCCCGGGTCACCGCCGTCGGCGTCGTCGCGGCGGCGGTCATCGCCTGGGGCGCCGCCCAACGCCCCTACCTCGTCCCCACGTCGCTGACCGTGGCCGAGGGCGCCGGTGCCCCCGGCAGCCTGCGCTGGACCGGCCTGGTCACCGTCGTGGCCGCGGTGCTCGTCCTCCCGGCCGTGGCCTTCCTCTACTGGCTGGACACCCACGGCGAACTCGAACCGCTCTCCGACACCGACCTGCGCCGCACCGAACCGGCCCACGACGATCCGACCGAGCTCAACTGACCGCGGTACAACGGTGGAACAGGGCGCGACGGCCCGGCGGCCCGGGGCCGCCGTCAGCAGTACCTGCGGAGCGCGCCCTTGGTGCCGGCCGGTGTTCTTCTGGGCGATGGCCAGATGACGCTGGTGGGCGCGGTGCGCCAGAAGCCGGGCGAAGGCCGCGGCGTGCCGGGCGGTGAGCCTGCCGTCGGAACGCTCGTAGGAGTCGAGGTTGTCGGGCTCCACGGCGTCGAAACCGGCCTTGGCGCAGCCGTCGATCCACGGGCCGACGATCTCCATGAGGGCCGCACGCTTGGCGGCGGTCGAGATGTCGAACAGCGGCTCGTCCCAGTCCTCGTCGATGACGGGGTCGCCGTGCGCGTCCCGCAGGAGCAGTTCCGGGGGTGCCTCCCGGTTCGTGGGAGCCGAGAGGCACTGTGGTCGGCGGCTGTGATCGTGCGGGCCCGTGCGGTTGCAGCGGGACCGCGCCCCCGTTCAGCTACGCGACTACGCCATGGTCAGCGCTTGACCATGAACGACTTGCCCTGATTGCTCTCCGCCGAGCAGGACTTCTTCTCCGCGGCGGTCATCTTGCGGGTCTTGACGGTCACCGCGTTGCTCTTTCCGTCCGTCCCGTTGGGCGCGGGCCCGGTGACGGTGTCCGGCACGTACCAGAAGTAGTGACCCCACTTCTGGTTGTCGTAGTGCGTCTGCCAGGTGCCGGAGACGGTCTGCATCACCTGTGCGCGGGAGATCCAGCCCACCTCGCCGGGCTTCACCGTCATGTTCATCGAGCTGTTCTCGGTGTGCGACGACGACCAGGTGTGGCTGTACGTCGCGGTGACGCTCAGGTCGATCAGCCCGGCGATGTTTCCGCCGGCCGTGACGGAGACCCCCGCCGAGTCCGTGGATCCCACGGTGTCGGACCAGCCCATGGACTGGGTGGCGTCCGAAGTGCTGCAGTTGTACAGGGAGTTGGAGACCTGTCGGAAGTCTCCGAGGTACGCCTCGCCGAGTTTCGGCTCGTTGAAACTGCACTTCCCTTCTCCCGAGGCGCAGTCGGCTATGAGCTGCTCCCGGGTGGGTCCGTCCTCCGCGGCGGCCGGCACGGTCATTGCCGCGACCAGCCCCAGTGACGCCGTGGTCAGCGCCATCAGCCGGCTTCCGTGGCGGATGATTCTGCTGTTTGCCATCGTGCTGTTACCTCTCGCCCAGCTTTGTGGAAGCGACGAGTCCAAGTGTGAGGTTCGTCGCTGTTACGTTTGAGACTGGTGTGAAATCTGTTTCAACTACACCAAGAATTGGCAAAGTTGTAGTTGATGCTGAAACAGACTCTTTAAGGGGATTGAACCGGAGGTTGCGTCAGGTTTGGTGGCGCGCTCCATCGAGGACGGTGCCGACGGCGCGCGCCACGAAATCCCGCTCCAGGGGGAGCCCGCGGAGCACGACCCGCATCCAGGTGGCCCCGGCCAGCAGATCCACCAGCAGCATGGTGTCGGCGTCCGCCGCGAGTTCACCGCGGGCGACGGCGCGATCGAAGACGGCCTGCTCCAGCGCGATCCGGTCGGCGAAGAACTCCCTTATGTGGAGCGCGAGTTCGGGGCTCTGGGTGACGGCGCCCAGTACGGAGACGGCGATGCCGCAGGCCGGTTGCGTGGTGAGGAGGGTCGTCACCGTCTGCAGCAGGGCCTCCAGGTCGCCTGTGAGGCTGCCGGTGTCGGGAGGGGTGAAGTCGAGTTGTCGCGCGCCGATCAGCGCGGCGCCCAGGAGCGCTCCCTTCGACGGCCACCAGCGGTAGATCGTGGTCTTGTTGACGCCGGACCGCTGGGCGACCCCCTCGATGGTCAGCCCCTCGTAGCCCTTCTCCGCCAGCAGGTCCAGCGTGGCGTCGAAGATCTCCTGCGCCTTCCGCGGGCCGTCACCGCGCCGTGTTCCGTGCCGCTCCTCGCTCATGAGGGAAGGTTAGCAGCAGAAACAACGCAACGTTGCGTTGCATTTGCGGTAGCGTGCCGGCATGGAGTCCAAAGAAGCCGGGCTGCCCATCGTCTTCGTGCACGGCATGCGCGTCAGCGGCACGATGTGGCAACCCGTGATCCAAGCCCTCGGAGTTCACCACCCCACGGCGGCACCCGACTTGCCGGGTCACGGCGTACGGCGCGGGGAGCCGTTCGGCATGCCCGGCGCCGTGGCGGCGGTCGACGACGCCCTCACCCAACTCGGCGGCCGTGCGCTGCTCGTGGGGCTGTCCCTGGGCGGCTATGTCGCCCTCGCCACCGCTGCCGCCCACCCGGACCGGGTCCTCGGGGTGGTGGCCATGGGGTGTACGGCGGCGCCACACGGGATGTTCGGCACTGCCTACCGCGGCGCGGCGCGGCTGGCGGCCAGGCATCCCGAGGGGTTCAACCGGCTCAGCGCCTTCGCGTTCCGTCGCGCACTGCCCCGCCCCCAGGCGGCCGCCATGATCGCGGGCGGCCTCAGCTCCGAGGCCGTACCCGCCATCGTCACGGCCGTACGGAAGTTGGACCCCCTGGCGGCGCTCTCCGCTTACCCGGGTCCGGTCTGGCTGGTCAACGGTGAACGTGACCACTTCCGCCGCCATGAACGCCGCTTCCTCCGCGCCTGCCGCGACGGCCGCCTCACCATCCGGCCGCGGTGCGGACACCTCACCGCCCTCGCCGATACGGCGGACCTCGCGCAGCACATCCGCGATGCCGCCGCGGTCGTCGCCGCCCGCGCACACGGTCCGAGGCCCCGGAGGGGGACGCGATGACCGGCCGGGTGTGGAGCGTGGAGGAATCCCTGGAGATCCCGGTCCCGCCGCGGACCGTCTACACGGCCCTCGCCGATGTCCGGCGGATGACGGAGTGGAGCCCGGAAGTCATCGCGGTGTGGCCGCGCGGGGACGGCTTCGTGGGCGTCAACCGGAAGGCCTGCTGGGTCTGGTTCGCCACCTGCCGGATCGTCATCGCCGAACCGGACCGGGAGTTCGCTTTCGACAACACCACCTTCGGTCTGCCCATCGCACGCTGGGGCTACCGACTGACCCCGACGGAGCGCGGCACGCTGGTCACCGAGTACTGGATCGACCACCGTCGCCGTGGCTGGCGACGCCGGACCGCCGAACTGCTGGGGCTGCTCTTCACCGGCACCCCGGCCGTCCGGCGCGCCGCGGTCAATCGCGCCGGTATGCGCACGACGCTTCGCCGGCTGCGTGCCGAGTGCCAGAGGGGCGTCTGAGGTCTGTGGGCCATCCTGTGTGCGGGCGGGAGTGGGGAGGGTGCCCCGGCCCCGCCCGCACACAAAGGGCCGAGAGGCCGTTCAGCGGGTAGTTCATAGGGGTACAAAACACCCCGTCGCGCGCGTCCGTTTCCCGGCCGGAAGAGACGTTCCAGCCGCAAAGCACAAGGTCTGCCCCTCTTCTGCTTTTGTCGTGGGGCGGGGTACTTCTGGTGACGGCGCAGTGTGCTGACGTCCCATCAGGAAGCTGGCCAGGACGCCTGCACAGGGCCCCCACAACGGACCAGGAAGGACGGAGCTGTCATGAGCAAGGACCACACACCCGAGGCGGCAGCCGGGAAGCGAACAGCCGAGGGCTGGTACGTCGATGCGCGCTGCACCAACTGCGATGTGGCCCGGCAGATGGCCCCCGATGTCATCCGTGAGCAGGACGGACAGGCGGAGGTGACCCGGCAGCCGAGCAGCGAGGCGGAGCGACAGCAGGTGTACGCGGCTGCCTTCTCCTGTCACACCCGGTCCATCCGCCACCCCGCACTGCGCCTCACCCGCGACCTCGACCCCTTCCCCCTCGCCCTCGACGACACCGTCCATCTCTGTGGGCACAACTCCCCTCACACGGCAGGGGCGAACGCCTATCTGCTGGGCCGTCCCGACGGCAGCACGATGATGATCGACACGCCCCGGTGGAGCGACGAACTGGCCTGCCGCTACGAGGCGTTGGGCCCCGTCACCGACGTCCTGCTCACCCACCGGGACCACGCCGCGCACGGCCGTCGCTACGCCGACCGGTTCGGCGCCCGGCTGTGGATCCACGAGGGCGACCTCGATGCCGCTCCGGACGCCGACCACATCCTCCGGGGCACCGAACCGGTCGAGATCGGCCCGGGGGTCACGGCCCATCCGCTGCCCGGCCACACCGAGGGCAGCGTGCTCTACCTCGCCGACGGGGTCTACTGCTTCAGCGGCGACAGCTTCTACTGGTCGCGCACCGCCGCCGACCTGGAGGTGGCGGCCAGCGTCACCTGGTACTCGATCACGGAACTGGCCGCTTCCCTGGCCCGGACGGCCGACCGGCTGCGCTTCGAGTGGGTGCTGCCCGGCCACGGCGACCGCAAGCGGCTCCCGGCCGAGGAGTTGTCCCGCCGCCTGACGCAGCTGACGGCCCGCACCCGCACACTTCAGCCGCAGCCCATCGACTTCACCGCCCTCCGCTGGTGACGAGGCCGGGGCCCGGCCCACGAGGAGGCTGCCTGCCCCGCCGGTTCAGACTGCCGACGCGGTGCTCGGCCCTATGACGGCGTCGCTCACGTGGCCCGGGTGGCCACCACCAGCCGGGCCCGGGGGCTGCCGTCGGGGCGCTGCCCGAGCTCCGGGAGTGCCTGCAGCCGCACGTCGAAACCGGCCCGCTGCAGCTCAGCGCGCACGTCGGCGAGCCGGAACGTGCGGTAGTACATGACGAAGTCCGGGCGCCACAGCGCATTGCGCACCCGCATCACCACATCGAAGCCCAGCAGCATCCAGTAGCCGGCCGACCCCGGCCGGGGGGGCGCCCCGATCGGGAAGACGAACCGGCCACCCGGGCGCAGCACGGAGTGGACCTGCGCGAACAGCCCCGGCCGCTCCCGCGGCAGGAAGTGCCCGAAGGCGCCGAAGCTCACCACGAGGTCGAAGGCCGGCCCGAAGGGGAGCGCCCGCGCATCCGCGCGCACCCACTCGACCCGTGGTGCGGCCGTGGTCACCCGCTCACGGGCCCGGCCCACGGAGAGCATCCCCGCACTGAGGTCGACCCCGGTGACCCGCTCCCGGCAGACCTGCCGCAGCACGTCCATGCCCGCGCCCGTTCCGCAGCAGAGATCGAGACCGCTGTCGAACGGGCCGAGCGCGTGCAGCGCCCGTGACACCGGCGTGAGCACCCGGTCCGGGGTGCGGAACGGCGTGTGGTCGAACTTCGGGGCGAGCAGGTCGTAGCCGCGCTCGACGGAGAGCAGCGCCTGGACGGCGAGTTCACGGAAGGTGGGTCCCTGGGGTGCGAACATCGCCCTCAGCATAGATCCGTTCCGTCGTCACGGCACCGCTCGCGCCCGGTGGTGGTACCGTGCTGAAGAGACGCACTTGTGTTCGCCGCGATTCCGGCTCCGGTGCCTCTTTCTCCGCTGCGCATCGCTTCGCGGATCGCTCTTCCCGCTGTCACGCCCGTCGTTCCGGCCGGCGATCCAGCACCGCTTTTCGGCACGTGCCATCCGCGATGCCGCAGCTTCTCTCTCCGGCCGCGGGCCTTCCGGCCCGCCGCGGGGCGTGATCCCACCGCCCTCCCTCGCCGGTTCCCTTCCCATCGGCCCTGTACCGACGTCCCCGAGAGGACACCCGTGACCACCAGCACTCAACTCGACCGCAGCAAGCCCACCGCCGGCGCCCCTTCCCGCAGCACCGCACCGCCCGCCGCCGGGCCCGCAACCTCACCCGTCATCACGGCCGCCGGGGTCCTGGACCTCGTGAACGAACGGCAGGAGTCCGGCTTTCTCCGTGTGGAGGGCTGTCTTCCCTCGCCCCGCGACGTCCGGGTGCCCGCCGCGCTGATCCGTGCGGCGGGCCTGCGCACCGGCGACTTCGTCGTAGGGGTCTGCGACCGCCCGCGGACGCTCGCCCGGGCCGAGACGGTCAACGGGCACCGGCCGGGCGCCGTGCGCGGCCGACCGCACTTCCGGGACCTCACACCGCTGCACCCCCGCGACCGAATCCGCCTGGACAGCGCCACCGGCGGACCGGCCCCGCGGATCGTCGACCTGCTGGCGCCGGTCGGCAAGGGGCAGCGCGGGCTGATCGTGGCACCGCCGAAGACGGGGAAGACCGTGCTGCTGCAACAGCTCGCGGCCGCCGTCGCCGAGAACCACCCCGAATGCCGGCTGATGGTCGTGCTGATCGACGAACGGCCGGAGGAAGTCACCGAGATGCGCCGTTCGGTGCGCGGTGAGGTACTCGCCTCCACCTTCGACCGTCCGGCCAAGGAACACATCGCCCTAGCCGAACTGGCCGTGGCGCGCGCCAAACGACTCGTCGAGCACGGGCAGGACGTCGTCATCCTGCTCGACTCCCTCACCAGGCTGTGCCGGGCCCACAACAACGCCGCCACATCCGGGGGCCGCACGCTGAGCGGAGGCGTCGACGCCGCCGCGCTGCACGGCCCCAAGCGGCTCTTCGGCGCGGCGCGGCTCGCCGAGGAGGGCGGTTCGCTGACCATCCTCGCCACGGCCCTGGTGGAGACCGGCTCCCGCGCCGACGACTACTACTTCGAGGAGTTGAAGAGCACCGGGAACATGGAGCTCCGCCTGGACCGGGTGCTCGCCGGCAAGCGGATCCACCCGGCGGTCGATGCCGTCTCCTCCGGCACCCGGCGGGAGGAACTGCTGCTTTCCCCGGCCGAGTTGACGGCGACACGTCGACTGCGCCGCGCCCTCCAGGCCGGCGACGGACCGGCCACGATGCAGTCGCTGCTGGAGAAGGTCCGGCGTACGCCTGACAACGCGACGCTGCTGCGGCAGCTGTCACACCCTGCCCCGGGTGCCTGACCGGTGTACCGCCCCCGTGCTCTTCCTTCCCGCTGAGGCCCACCGTTCCGTCCCATGAGAAGTGGCCCCCGGAGAATCCCGAGGGCCACTTCGGCCGGCTCCGGCCGGGACGGCGGCTCGTCCTGGACGGCCGTGCGCCGGTCCGGCGTCAGTCGGTCCCGCAGGGGACGCCGACGGCGGGGTTGAACACCCCGATGATGCTGATGGTGTTGCCGCAGGCCTGGACCGGAATCTGGATCGGGATCTGGATGTTGTTGCCGGACACCACCCCGGGTGAGTCGAGAGCCGCGCCCCCGGCGCCGCTGTCGGCACCGGCGAAACCCGCACCGCCGAGCACGAGGGCGCAGGCACCCGCGGTTACCAGAGCGCTCTTGATCCGGTGAGCCATCGGTCGGTCTCCTAACTGGTGGAGGAACGGCGGCCCATGGCGTCGCGGTCCCGTTGACCGCTGTGCGCCACGGCTGTGAGCCGCCCGTACAACGCTGTCGTTCCCCACCGGCTCCCACTCCAGAGACACCAGCCACGAAGAGCAGACCTTTAGGTGATATGGCCGCACGTGTTGACGCCCGGCCGGGACGGGGCCGTCGCTGCCTCAGCTCCGTTCCGCGGGCAGCAGATGTGCGCCGGCCCGGTCGGTGCTCAGGCACAGGGAGCAGACCGTCCCGCCGTGGCCGGGGCAGGCGGTGAGGTCCGGGCGCTCGAAGTCCTGCCCGCACACATGGCAGGGGAACGTGGCCGAGCTGGGGTTGCCGTCCGGCTCCAGCAGCGGAGCGTCGATCCCGTCGGAGGTGCGCCGCAAGTAGAACCTGCCCCTGGTCGCGATGGCCATCAGCGGGGTGACCACGAAGGCGATCACCGCCGCCGCCACCGGGGAGTACGGCTGGAGCGTGTCACCCAGGGCATGGAAGTACAGGGCGATCGACAGCCCGGACGCGGCGAGGAAGGCCACCACGCCCACCGGATTGACCGCGTGCAGCATGCCGCGGCGGAACTCCGGTGCCTGCGGGGAGAGTTTCAGCAGGTACTTGTTGACCATGATGTCGGTGGCGACGGTGACGATCCAGGCAATGGCGCAGTTGGAGTAGAACCCGAGGATGCTGTTGAGGACGCGGAACATGTCCGCCTCCATCAGGAGCAGCGCGAAGGCCAGATTGGCGAGGACGAACACCATCCGGCCGGGGTAGCGCTTGGTGACCCGGGTGAACGAGTTCGTCCACGCCAGCGAGCCGGAGTAGGCGTTGGTGACATTGATCTTGATCTGGCTGATCACCACCAGAACCACCGCCAGCGGGATGACCAGCCAGGACGGCATCATGGCGGCGAAGGCCCCGGTGAACTGCCGAATGGGTTCGGTGGCCGCGGCCGGGCCCACCTCGGCAAGGACATACACGGCCAGGAAGACCCCGATGGCCTGCTTGAGCGCGCCGAGCACCACCCACCCGGGACCGGCCAGCACGACGGCCGTCCACCAGGCCCGCTTGTTCCGCTCGGTCCTGGGCGGCATGAAGCGCAGATAGTCGACCTGCTCACCGATCTGCGCGATCAGCGACAGGCATACGCCCGCGCCGAGCAGCACCGAGGCGGCGTCGATGCCACCGTCGCCGCCCTGCGAGCCCGTATACGAGAGGAAGGTGTGCACCGTACCGGGCTCGGTGGCGACCAGATGGACCAGCGGGCCCACCATCAGCAGCAGCCAGACCGGAGTCGTCCAGACCTGAAGCTTGCTCAGCGCCTTCATCCCGTAGATGACGAGAGGGATCACCAGCAACGTCGAGAGCGCATAGCCCAGCCACAGGGGCAGACCGAAGCCCAGCTTCAGGCCCTGAGCCATGATCGAGCCTTCGAGGGCGAAGAAGATGAAGGTGAAGCTGGCGAAGATGACGCTCGTCAGCACCGAGCCGTAGTAGCCGAATCCGGAGCCCCTGGTGATCAGGTCCAGGTCGATGTTGTAGCGCGCCCCGTAGTAGGCGAGGGGGAAGCCGGTCACGAAGATGACGACCGCGGCGACGAGGATCGCGGCCAGCGCGTTCCCGGTGCCGTGCGTGAGCCCGATGCCCGCACCGATCGAGAAGTCGGCCATGTACGCGATGCCGCCGAGCGCCGTCGTCGCCACGACCATCGGTGTCCACCGGCGGTAACTGCGCGGGGCGAAGCGGAGGGTGTAGTCCTCCAGGGTCTCGTCGGCCGCACGGCCGGCGGGCGCGGGGGCCTCGGTGGGCGGGGGGCCCACGGCGGGCACCTCGTCGCGCGGTGACCGCCGATCGTTGTCGGGGGCGGTCAACTGTGGCTCGACACTCATGCCGGACCTCCTGAGGATGCAAGGGAAAGCGGTGCCGTATCCCGCCCGCGGCGGGGGAGGGCGGGTCCCGCGCGGCGGCGTTGGCGGGGAGATTAGGCAGCGTGTGTTTCCCGCGGCGTCGTCCCAGATGAACCGGACGTTTCCGCCGTGGCTCCGGCCGTGAAGCGGGTAAGGATAGGAACCCGGCGGACAGGAGGACAGGTGGACCGGCGGCCCGGACGAAAGTGACCGGGCTGACTGACTAACCGTCACCTCCGCGCCCCGTACCGCACTCAGCCCGCAGGAGCCCCCATGACAGCGGACCGACACGGACATCTGATGAGTGACACCGGCGCCGAGGCCCTTGTCCCGTACGAACAGGCGCTGGACGACCTGCTGTTCTTCCGGCCCACGGTCGCCACGGCCGCGCAGTCGGTACTGGCCGCCGCGCCGCGGTCGGTGATGGGGCAGGCGCTGGCCGCGTATCTGGGCGTACTGGGGACCGAGGAGAAGGACGCGGCCGCGGCACGCGACGGCCTGGCACGCTTCCGCTCCGGTCTTGACACGGAGCGGCTGACGCCCCGGGAGCGGATGCACCTCGCGGCGGCGACGGCATGGCTGGACGGCGACCTCCACGGCGCCGGCCGCATCCTCGGTGACCTCACCATCGCCCACCCGCGCGATGCGCTGGCCCTCTTCGCCGGGCATCAGCACGACTTCCTCACCGGGGACGCCGCCCGCCTCCGCGACCGGGTCGGCGGCGCCCTGGACGCCTGGGACGAGGACGATCCCCATCGCGGTCCGCTGCTCGGCATGTACGCGTTCGGACTGGAGGAGTCGGGACACCACGAACGTGCCGAGGAGGTCGGCCTGGCGGCGCTGGCGCGGCATCCGGGCGATGTGTGGGGAATCCACGGCGTGGTGCACACCTATGAGATGCGGGGGCGCTTCACGGACGGCATCCGCTTCCTCGACGCCCGCACAGACAACTGGTCACACGGCAGCCTGCTCACGGTCCACAACTGGTGGCACTACGCCCTCTTCACCCTGGAGACCGGCGACACGGCGCGCGTGATGGAGATCTATGACTCCGCGCTCCACCACGATGCCTCGGAAAGCGTGGCGATGGAACTGCTCGACGCCGCGGCCCTGTTGTGGCGGCTCTATCTGGCCGAGGACGAACAGAGCGCACGGTGGTCCCGGCTCGCCGACGCCTGGGAGAGCCGCCACGACGGCCCGCACTACGCCTTCAACGACGCGCACGCGGTCATGGCCTACGTCGGTTCGGGGCGGCTCGCCCTCGCCGAGCGCCTCGTCCAGGACCGGGAACGCTGGGTGGCGGCCGAACCCAGCGGATCGAACCGCGCGATGACGGCCGAGATCGGACTACCGGTCTGCCGTGCCCTGATCGCCTATGGACGGCGTGACTACGACGGGGCCGCCGACCTGCTGCTGCCCGTCCGCCACCGGCTGCACCGCTTCGGAGGCAGCCATGCCCAACGGGACGCGATCCAGCGGACCCTGGTCGAGGCGGCCCTTCGCGCCGGCCGCACCGAGCTGGCCCGGACGCTGCTCAGCGAACGCATCCAGCTGCGCCCGGTCTGCCCGTACAACTGGTCGGCCAAGGCCCGCCTGGCCGACCAGCTCGGCGACCCGGTACGCGCCGCGGCCGCCCGCGAGCGCGCCGCCGCACAGGCGACGGCGCGCGTGCGACCTGCATGACGCCGGACGGCGGGCCGCGGGCGCACCTGGAGGTGCATCGCCCGCCAGAGGGCGGACGGTCATCTCCTTGGTCCCGTAATGGGTGTCCTCGAACGGCGTGACCACCCCGACGACGGGATCGGCACGGAACGCGTCCGCGTCCGGAACTTTCAGCACGATCTGCGTCCGGGGCTCCCGGTCCTCGGGAACCTCGGCGATGAACAGGTGGGGACCGTCGCCGTTGCGGAGCCGGCCGGAGTTGTGGTCCGTCGCGAACTCCAGCTCGTACCCCAGCTCCTGGAAGAACTTTGCCGCCTTGCCCCAGTTGCGCGTCGTCAGGAACACGGCCTCGATACCTTCGGTCGTCATGTCAGCTCGCCTTCGTGGGTGACTGCCCGCGCGGGGGCTCTCGCGGGTGACCGCCGGTGCGGCGTCGGGCGCGCAGCACTCCGGTTTCGCGACAACGTGACACTTTCCTCGGCCAAAAGCGGGCCGGCGCACAACGCCTTCGCCCCCGCGCCCGTCCTACCGCACGCATCTGTACACAGCGTTTCTCTGGAGGTAAGTCATGCGACGGTTGGGGACAGCGGCCGCGGCGCTCGTGCTGGCGGGCGCCGGGGTGGCGGGCACGGCCGGGGTGGCCGGGGCCGCGACCGGCCCGGAGGGTAAGGCCGCCCCGGCCACGACCTGTTCGACCGTCTGGGGCAGCGGCAACAAATCGGCCACGGACGCGAACGCCGCGCCGCTGAAGAACATCACGACCGGCCGGAACGCCTGCTACGACCGCATGGTCTTCGACATCGGCCGGGCGGCCGGAAAGGTCGGCTACCACGTCGGTTATGTCGACGCGTTCCATCAGGACGGCTCCGGCGAGAAGATACCGGTGAAAGGCGGCGCCATCCTGCAGGTCTTTGTGTCCGCGCCCAGCCACGACCCGGTGACCGGAAAGCAGACCTACGCCGGAACGGCCGGCAAGTCGCTGCCCGGGGTGAACCTCGCCGGCTACCGCACGTTCAAGGACACCAAATTCGGGGCGAGCTTCGAAGGGCAGACCCAGATCGGTCTGGGTGTGCGCGCCAAGCTGCCGTTCCGGGTGCAGCAGTCGGGGCACGAGCTGATCGTGGATGTCGCCCACACCTGGTGATCAGGCGCCCGTGAAGGACCGTCCGGTGTCGCTCGGCCTGACGGCGTGAGCTGACACCGGCGGCTTTCCCGTGCGCTTCCGCCGGGTGCGAAAAGAAATACCCCGGACCGAGTTGACGGCCGGGGTATTTCTTTGCGTATATTGGGGGCTTCTGTGCCTTGAAGAAATTCAGAACAGAAACTCACCTACATACCGCACCTTATCCGAGCGGAGCTGAATTGTCAAACGAGGAATGGCAGCACGAGCAGGAATTCATCGATCTGCTCCACGACCGCCTCACCGAACTACGGGACCTGGCCGAGGCAACGGTGCACGCCGCCGTCCTGCCGCCGGAAGGTAACCATGCCCAGATGCGACTGGAGCGCAATGTGCTGGTCGCCGAGCAGTCCGGCCTGCTCGCCGCCTTCAACGCCGGGGAAAATGGCCTGTGTTTCGGTCGGCTGGCATTCCGCGACGGCCGCGATCACCACATCGGCCGGATCGGCATCCGGAAGGACGACCCGGACCGCACCCCGCTCGTCATCGACTGGCGGGCCGACGTCGCCCGCCCGTTCTACCTGGCCACCGGGCACACCCCGATGGGGCTGCGCCGCCGGCGGCACATCACGACCGAGGGCCGGCGGGTCACCGGCCTGCACGACGAGATCATGGACCTCGCCGACGCCGTACGGACCGGACACGAGGGCACCGACGCGGACGCGGTCCTGCTCGCCGCACTCGACGCGGCGCGCACCGGACGGATGCACGACATCGTGCAGACCATCCAGGCCGAACAGGACGCCATCATCCGGGCCCCGCACCACGGCATCCTCGTCGTGGAAGGCGGCCCCGGCACCGGCAAGACCGTCGTCGCGCTCCACCGTGCCGCCTATCTGCTCTATGCACACCGGGAACAGCTGGCCCGCCGCGCCGTGCTGATCGTCGGGCCGAACCCGGCGTTCCTCGGCTATATCGCGGAGGTGCTGCCCTCGCTCGGCGAGACGGGCGTCCTGCTCGCCACACCGGGCGAACTCTTCCCGGGGCTGACCGCGACCGGTACCGACACCCCCGAAGCCGCCGAGGTCAAAGGCAGTACCGCGATGGCCGAAGCGCTCGCGGCGGCCGTCCGGGACCGGCAGGCCGTGCCCGATGACGTGATCGAGATCGACCACGAGGACGGTGCACTGCGGCTGGACGCGGAGATGGCGCGGGAAGCGCGGCGCCGGGCACGGGAGACCGGGCTGCCGCACAACCTCGCCCGACCGCACTTCGCCTTCCGCGTCATCGACGCGCTCACCGCGCAACTGGTCGACCGGCTCGGCGCGGACCCTTTCGGCGGCCCGAATTTCCTCGGCCCGGACGATGTGGCCCAGCTGGGCAAGGCGATCGCCACCAGCGCCGAAGTGCACCACGCCATCGACGCGTTGTGGCCCGCGCTCACCCCGGAGCAGCTGGTCGCCGACTTCCTCGCCGACCCCGTCCACCTCCCGGACGCCGACGCGGACGCCATCCGGCGGACGGACGGCGCCTGGACCCCGGCGGACGTGCCCCTGCTGGACGAGGCGGCCGAACTCCTGGGTGAGGACACCTCGGCGGCCCGCGCCGCCGCCGAGGCGGAGCGCCAGGAGCTGATCGACTACGCCCAGGGCGTGCTCGACCTCTCCTACGGCTCCCGCACCCAGGAGTTCGAGGACCGCGACGACGAGGAGTCGGAGGTGCTGGCCGCGCACGACCTGGTGGACGCGGAGTCGCTCGCCGACCGGCACGAGGAGGCCGACCACCGCAGCGCCGCCGAACGCGCCGCGGCCGACCGGACCTGGGCGTTCGGCCACATCATCGTGGACGAGGCACAGGAGCTGTCCGCGATGATGTGGCGGCTGCTGATGCGCCGTTGCCCGACCCGTTCGATGACGCTGGTCGGCGATCCGGCACAGACCGCCGAGCCCGGCGGCTGCGGATCGTGGGAGGCGGTGCTCGCGCCGTACGTGGACGACCGCTGGGAGCATGTCCGGCTCGGCGTCAACTACCGTACGCCGACCGAGATCATGGAGGTCGCGGCGCGGGTGCCGCGGTCCGCCGATCCGTCCTTCGCGCCGCCGCGCTCGATCCGCTCCACCGGGGTGCGCCCGTGGGCGCACCGCACCGACGACCTCGCGCGGGTGGTCGCCGAGGCGGTTGCGGGGGAGCGCCACCAGGAGGGGCGGCTCGCGGTGATCGCCCCGCTCGCCCATCACGAGGCGCTGGCCGCCGCCCTCCCGGCCGTGTCCGCCGGAGCCGCCCCGGATCTGACCAGTCCGGTGGTCCTGCTCGGCCCGCGGCAGGCCAAGGGGCTGGAATTCGACTCGGTGCTCGTGGTGGAGCCGGCAAAGTTCGGTACGAGCGATCTGTATGTCGCGCTCACCCGGGCCACCCAACGGCTGGGCGTGATCCACACGCAGCCGCTGCCGGCCGGGCTGGAGACCCTGGCCCCCACCGGCTCCCCGGCCCCGTCGCTTCCCTGACGGCGCGGGCCGGCGTCACCCCCGCTCGACGGCCCGCCACGCCTCCGCGGAGATCCGGTACAGCACGTTCCGGCGGAGCGGGCCGCCGGGTGCGTCGGGGTTGTCGAAGTCGTCGGCGGGGTCGCGGGTCATGCCGAGGCGGCGCATCACCGCCTGCGAGCGGAGGTTGGTGGTGGTCGTCACCGCCAGGATCTCCGGCAGGCCGAGGGCGGTGAAGCCGAAGGCCAGGGCGGCCTCGCCGGCCTCGGTGGCATAGCCCTGCCCCCAGGCCGAACGGGCCAGCCGCCAGCCGGCCTCCACACCGGTGAACGGCATGTCCTCGTCCACCGGGTCCAGACCGGTGAACCCGATGAACTCGCCGGTGGCGCGCACTTCGAGCGCCCACCATCCCCAGCCGCGGTCGGCGATATCGGCCTGGAAGCGCGCGACGGACGCCGCGCTCCGCTCCGGCGTGAGCACATCCGGGAAGTGCGCCCGCACCTCCGGATCGGCGTTCATCGCGGCCCAGGGGCCGAGGTCGGTCTCCCGCCATGCACGGAGCAGCAGGCGCGCGGTACGTAGTTCGGACATCGCGCCAACCTAGTCCGTGCACGGACCGGGGACGAGCGAATAATGCGGCGTTCCCGGGCGAGGTACGGCGGTACGGCGCGGCGCGCGACACGATGATCCGTGCCGCGCGCCGTCCCCTCCTGCACCGGTCCCTTGCCCGGACCGGCTATTTGACCGAACCGGCCATGATGCCCTGGACGAAGTGCCGTTGGAACGCGAAGAACACGATCAGCGGCACGATCAGGGACAGAAAGGCACCGGGCGCCAGCACCCCGATGTTGCTGCCGAACTGCCGCATCTGCGACTGGAGGGCCACCGTCAGCGGCTGTGACTCGTTGTCGGCGAAGAGCAGGGCGACCAGCATGTCGTTCCAGACCCACAGGAACTGGAAGATGGCGAGGCTGGCGATGGCGGGCCGGCCCAGCGGCAGCACCAGCTGGGAGAAGATCCGCCACTCCCCGCCCCCGTCCATCCGGGCCGCCTCCAGCATCTCCTTGGGAATCTCCGCGAAATAGTTGCGCAGCAGGAAGATGGCGAACGGCAGCCCGTAGGCGGTGTGGAAGAGCACCACACCGGGAATCGAGCCGAACAGCCCGAGCGCGCCGAACAGCTTGGCCACCGGCAGCAGCCCGATCTGCACCGGCACCACCAGCATCGCGACCACCACCAGGAAGACCCAGTCCCGGCCCGGGAAGTCCATCCAGGCGAAGGCGTACCCGGCCAGCGCGGCGATCACCACGACGGCCACGGTGGTGGGCACCGAGATCAGCACCGTGTTCCAGAAGGCCTGGACGATGCCGGAATCCTTGAGCAGCGAGGCGTAGTTGTCGAGCGACAGCTGACCGGGCGTGGTGAGCGCGGTCCACCAGCCGCTGCTCGCGTTCGCCTCCTCCGTACGCAGCGAGGAGAGGAAGAGCCCGGCGGCAGGCGTGAGCCAGATCAGACCGATGACGAGCAGGAACGCCTGGATCACGCCGCGGCTGAGCCACTTCACCGGCCCGGTACGCGTTCGCCGGCCGGACGCGGGGGTTCCGTGGACGGTGGTCATGACTGGCTCCTGCGGAAACGTCGGATGTTGAGGGCCATGGCCGGGACCACCAGGAGCAGCAGCAGGACACCGAGCGCGCTGCCGAGTCCCTGGTTGTTGCCGCCGCCGAAGGAGACCAGCCACATCTGCAGGGCCAGGACATTGGCGTCCTGCTGTACGGGACCGGGGGCGATGATGTAGACGAGGTCGAAGACCTTCATCACATTGATCACCATCGTCACGAACACCACGCCCAGGACCGGGCCGAGCAGCGGAACGGTGATCCGGCGGAAGACCTGCCATTCGTTGGCCCCGTCCATCCGGGCGGCCTCCAGGACGTCCCGCGGCATCGAGGAGAGCCCGGCGCCGATGAGGACGAGCGCGAAGCCGGTCCAGATCCACATGTAGGCGCCGATGATGGCGGGGGTGATGAGGGCCGGACCGAGCCAGGAGACGCCCCCGTACGGCGGGGCGAAGTCCTTCGCGGGGAGCTGGACGGTGTACGAGCCGGGCGCCAGACCGGCCAGGCGGTAGGAGCCGTCCGGTGCGGTGGTCGCGGTGGCGACGACCTTGCCGTGGGAGTCGACCGCCTCGACCGCGAGCCGGGGCAGTCCACGCTCAGCGCGGTCCACCCGGCCGGGCTTGCCGCCCCCGCCCGGGGTGAAGTCGAGGTAGACCACCCCGCGCAGTTCCCCGTCGGCGGCCGGGGAGTTGGCGGCCGGTGCGGCGGGCCGGGCCTTGGACGGCATGTCCTTGGGCGCGACGCCGACCAGACCGAGGTTGACGGTGTTCCCGGGCCCGGTGCGGTGCGTCGTGCGGTAGGAGCCGTCATGGCCCTTGGTCAGCTGCTTGTCGCCGAAGCGCACCTTGGCGGTGGGGAAGGACGTGGACTTCCCCTGGACGCTGTCGTGGATGCCGACCGTGACCGCGTTGAGCACCCCGCGCTGCGGGTCCTGCTCGTAGGCGAGACGGAAGATGATGCCGGCGGCGAGGAAGGAGATCGCCATGGGCATGAACATCAGCAGCTTGAACGCCGTCTTCCACCGGATCTTCTCGGTGAGGACGGCGAGCACCAGACCGAGTCCGGTCAGCAGCGCGGGGGCGAAGACGACCCAGATCGCACTGTTGCGGATGGCCCGGAGCGTGGCGGGGTCCTGGAACATCGCGGTGTAGTTGTCGGCGCCGACGAAGGTGTCCCCCGAGGCGTCGTACAGGCTGCGGATGACCGAGAACACGATGGGGTACGCGACGAGCGCGCCCAGCAGCAACAGCGCGGGGAACAGGAAGACCGCGGCGATCTGACGGCGGCGCCGGACCGCGCGCCGCACGGGTGCGCCGGCCCTGCTGCCGGGTGTGCCGCCCGGGGGGTGGGGCGCGGTGCCGCGCGACGTGGCGGGCGGCACCGCGGGAGTGGTCACAGGCATGGGATCGGGCCTTGGTCCTTACTTTCCGTACGCCTTGGCGGCGGCGGCCTCGAGCTTGCGGGCCGTGGCCTCGGGGTCCGAGGGGTCGCGCAGGAAGTCCTGGAGCAGCTTCCACTCGCCGGCCCCCTGGGTGCCGCCGAAGGCCGCGGGGGCCTGGTCGGACATGTCGAAGCGGACGGAGTTCCCGGCGTCGGTCAGCGACTGGGCGGCCTTGCGGGTGACCTCGTCGTGGTAAGCGCCCGCGGGCACCTTCTTGTTGGGTGAGATGTAGCCGCCGGCCTTCGCCCACACGCCGGAGGCCTCGGGCGTGGCCAGGTACTTCACCAGCTCCATCGCGGCCTTCTGATGCTTTCCGGCCTTGAGCACCACGGCGGCGTCACCACCGCTGACCACCGGCGCCTTGCCGCCGTCGACCGCCGGGAAGGGGAAGAACTTGGCGTCCTTGCCGACCTGCTTGTGGAGTTCATCGGTGATCAGGGCGCTGACGAAGTCCCCCTCGTAGACCATGGCGGCCCCCGGCTCCGGGCCGAAGACCTGCTGGACCGACTCCGGGAAGTCGGTGCGCAGGGCTCCCGAACCGCCGCCGGCCACCAGGTTCTTGTCGCCGAAGAGCTTGCCCAGCGCGGTGAGCGCCTTGACCACACTGGGGTCCGTCCACGGGATCTTGTGGGCGGCGAGCTTGTCGTACTTCTCCTGCCCGGCCTGGGAGAGGTAGATGTTCTCGAACCAGTCGGTGAGCGGCCAGCCGGCCTCGCCCGCGACGGAGAACCCCGGCACACCCGAGTCGGAGAGCGTACGGCCCGACTTCAGCATCTCCTGGTACGTCTTCGCGGGCTCGACGCCGGCCTGCGAAAACGCCTCCGGGCTGTACCAGACCGTCGACTTGTGCGAGGCCTTGAAGTACAGGCCGTAGTAGGTCTTGTCGACCGTGCCGTAGTCCTTCCAGACCTTCGCGAAGTTCTTGTCGGCCTCGGCGCCGACCTCCGCCGAGAGGGGCTTGAGCCAGCCCTTCTTGGCGAACTGCTGGAGCACGCCGACCTGCGGCACCATCACCACATCGGGGGCGTTGCCGCCCTCGACCTGGCTGCCGATCACCGTGGAGACGTTGTCGCCGGTGGAGGAGAAGGTGACCTTCGCACCGGTCTTCTCGGAGAACGCGTCCAGGACCTTCTTGAAGTTCTGCTGTTCCACACCGGTCCAGACACCGGCCACGGTGATGCTCTCACCGCTCAGTTCCTGCTTGCCGCCCCCGGCGGAGACCCCGCCGCCGCAGGCGGTGGCGGAGAGCGTCAGGCCGAGCACGGCCGCACCGGACAGGGCGGCTCGGGTGTGTCGTACTGCGGGTCGTCTCATCGTGGGATTCCCTTCGGGAGTACTGCGGAGAGGTGCGAGGGGGAGAGCTTCTGGGGTCGGGCCGTCGGGGGCTATCGGGACTCGGGGGTGTCCATCCACCAGGCGGCGGTGGAGCCGGGGAGGGTGTCTGCCGGGCAGTCGCCGCTCGCCAGCAGGGGGACACCCGGTACGGGGGCGGGCACCGGCTCGGTGCCGAAGTTGACGGCGCAGACCAGGCCGTCACCACGGACGAACGCCAGCACCTGGGACGGCGAGTCCAGCCAGCGCAGGGTGCCTTCGCCGAGTTGCGGGAGACTGCGCCGCAGCGCCAGCCCCTCGCGGTACAGGTGCCAGAACGACCGGGTGTCGGCCAGCGCCCGGTCCGTCGCGTGCTCGGCGAACCAGTCGGGCTGCGGCAGCCACGGCCGCGCCGCGTCGGTACCGCTGGTGAAGCCGAACGGCGAGGCGTGCCCGGACCAGGGCAGCGGCACCCGGCAGCCGTCGCGGATGTGCTCCCGGCTGCCCGTGCGGTGGTAGATCGGGTCGGTGAGGACCTCGTCGGGCAGGTCGACGACCTCCGGCAGGCCCAGCTCCTCGCCCTGGTAGACGTACGCCGCACCGGGCAGCGCCAGCATCAGCAGCGCGGCGGCACGGGCCCGCGCCGGACCCAGCCCGCCGGCGGACTCCGCCCGCCCGGCGCCCCCGGGGTCGGCCGCGTACCGGGTGACGGTCCGGACCTGGTCGTGGTTGTTGAGCACCCAGGTGACCGTGGAGCCGGTGCCCGCGATGTCGGTGAGCGCCTCGGAGATGACCGTACGGAAGGTGTCGATGTCCCAGCGCGCGGTCAGCAGGTGGAAGAAGAACGCCTGGTGCAGCTCGTCGGGGCGGACGTACGCGGCCTGCTCGCTCGGGGTCCGGACCGAGACCTCGCCGACCAGCAGCCGGTCGCGGCCGTCGCGGGCCGTGTACTCCTCGCACAGCGCACGCCAGTCGCGCCACACCTGGTGCACCTCGGGCTGGTTCCAGGCCAGCGGGTTGACCGAGTCGCGGGTCCGCTCGTCGGCCGACGGGTCCGGGGAGTCGGGCAGTTCGGGGTGCTTGAACAGCCCGGCGGCCACGTCGATACGGAAGCCGTCGACCCCGCGGTCCAGCCAGAAGCGCAGGACCTCGTCGAAGTAGGCGCCCACGTCCGGGGTGCGCCAGTTCAGATCGGGCTGCTCGGGCGTGAACATGTGGAGGTACCACTCGCCGTCACGGCCGTCCTGTTCCTTGACCCGGCTCCAGGCGGGGCCGCCGAACATGGCCCGCCAGTTGTTGGGCGGCAGTTCACCGTTCTCCCCGCGCCCGTCGGCGAAGTGGAAGCGCGACCGGGCCGCGCTGCCCGGACCGTCCGCCAGGGCGGCGCGGAACCACGGGTGCTCGCCGGAGCAGTGGTTGGGGACGATGTCCAGGAGCACCTTCAGCCCCAGCCGGTGGGCGTCGGCCACCAGGCGGTCGAATTCGGCGAGGTCGCCGTACACGGGGTCGACATCCCGGTAGTCCGCGACGTCGTAGCCGTGGTCGTGCTGGGGGGAGGGGTAGAAGGGGCTGAGCCAGATGCCGTCCACCCCGAGCTTCTTGAGGTACGGCAACCCCGTCCGCACACCGGCCAGATCGCCGATGCCGTCGCCGGTGCTGTCGAGGAAGCTGCGGACGTAGACCTGGTAGATCACCGCGTCGCGCCACCAGCGCTGTGCCGTGTTCCGGGGCGCGTTCCCGGAAGCCGGCGTGAGCGCGGCGGAGTCCGGATCGGTGAGGGAGGGGGAGGGCGCGGAGTCGGCCGAGGAGCCGTTCCCTGCCGTGGCTATGAGCATCTGCCGTGATCCCGTTCGTGCATGGGCAAGCCGTGCGGCGTGCAATCGCTGTTATGCATGCATGTTAAGTAGGGATGTCTTTCGAGTGTCAACGAAACTTTCGAAACTCGCTGCGAGATGCCCGAATTTGCGGGGAAATGTGAAGCCATCGCCTACCTAACAAGTAAGTAGGAGGTGGAGTGAGCGCCGAGAGCTGTGCGTCAGCCGCGGCCGACGATGGCGGACAACTCCCGCGACAGCCGCGCGACGGCGGCATCCGTGCTCCGCCGGTGGATCAGCGCGTCATGCATGACCGCCTGCACCGCCAGGCTCACCTGGTCGTAGTGCGGACTCTTGATGCGCGGCTTGGCCGCCAGGACGCCCCGCTTGAGCGTCGGCAGATACGGGAAGCGCCGCACCAGCTCCGGGTCCGTGTACAGATCGGCCCAGACCGGCGGCAGCGCGCCCTCGGCCAGCACCCGGCGCTGCACCGACTCGGTCGTCAGATACGAGATCAGCTCGGTGGCCGTCTTCTGGTGCCGGGACTGTGTGTTGACCGCCAGATTGGAGCCGCCCAGCGCACTGGAGCCCGGCCCGCCGGGACCCGGCAGCGGCACCGCGCCGAACTTCCCCGCCACCCCGGAGGGCCGCGCATTGGCCAGCGCATAGGCGTACGGCCAGTTCCGCAGGAACAGCAGCCGGCCGTCCTGGAACGCCTTACGGGACTCCTCTTCCTTGTACGTCAGGGCCCGCTGCGGAATCCAGCCCTCGCGCACCCCGTCGAGCAGGAAGGACAGCCCGCGACGGGCCGCGGGGGAGTCCACCGTCACCCGCGAACCCTCGCCCGCGAGCACCGTGCCGCCGGCCGACTGGACGGCCTCGACGACATTGGCGGTCAGCCCCTCGTACGGCAGGAACTGGCCCGCGTAACCGTCCAGCCCGTACTTCGGCGCCACCGTCTTCGCCAGGTGAGCCAACTCGGCCCAGGTGCGCGGCGGTCGCGCGCCCTCCCGGTCGAGCACGTCCTTGCGGTAGTAGAGCAGCCCGGCATTGGTCACATACGGGACCGCGTAGAGCCGTCCGCGGAAGGTGGCGGTGTCCACCACGGGCGGAAGGAAGTGCTTCAGCGGGAACTGCGCACCGTTCACCGGCTTGATCCAGCCCGCGGCCGCGAACTCCGACGTCCACGCCACATCGATGTTCAGCACATCGAAGCGGTCGCTGCGGGAGCGCAGCTCGGTGACCATCTGCGCCCGCACCTCGTCGGCCGCGTCCGGCAGCTCGACCAGGGTCACCTGCTCGCGCGGGTGCCGGTCGTTCCAGCCCTTGAGGACACCCCGCAGATAGCCCGTGAGGTCGCCGCCGGTCACCAGGGTGATCGGACCCCGGCCGTCCGAGCCGCCCGCCGGCTCCCCGGCCTGCGCGCCCGCATTGCCTGCGAACAGAAGGGCGCAGACCAGAAGAGCCCGGCCTGCGGCACGCTTCCACCGCATGGGCTCCTCCTTGCACCAGGCGTCGACAGGACACGGACCGACAGCCCGCCCCATGTATACCTGTTAGCCATGCGGGATACTAGATGCTGCAGGAAGATGCGTGAGCGACCCGGCTCACAGCCGTATGGGGTCAGATGACCGGCAACTAGGGCTGATCCGGAAGACACCCACGGGGCGGGGAGGGAGAGGGAGAGCGTGCGGCTGCCACTCCTGGCGCTGTTGGTCAGCGGCCCCGCGCACGGCTACGAACTCAAGCAAGGCCTTGAGAACCTCCTGGGCGCCGCATACCCTCAGCCGAACGTCGGCCAGATCTACGTCACCCTGGGCAGGCTGGAGAAGGCGGGCCTGATCGAGGGAGAGGACGTCGAGCAGTCGGACCGCCCGAACAAGCGCATCTACCGGATCACTGCGGCAGGGCGCGAGACGGTGGACGCCTGGTTCGAGGAATCCACCGCCGAACCACGGGTCCGGGACGAATTCTTCATGAAGCTCGCCCTGGCCCCCCACACCGGGACCGCAGACCAGATCGCCCTGATCAACAAGCAGCGCCGCCACTACCTCAACACCATGCGTGACCTGTCGAAACTCGCGGCGGGTGAGGACCGGGAGAACCGGGTGGCACAACTGCTGATCGAAGGCGCGATGCTGCATCTGCAGGCGGACCTGGACTGGCTGGAGCGCTGTCAGGAGGAGTTGGAATGAACCGGGACGAGCCGTCCGGCCCGATAGTCCGGGCAGCCGGCTTGGTGAAGACCCACCGGCCGGAAGGCGCTGCCCCGGTCCATGCCGTGCGCGGCGTCGACCTCAGCATCGAACGCGGTGAATTCGTCGCCCTCACCGGCCCCTCGGGCGCCGGCAAATCCACGCTGTTGCATCTCCTCGGCGGCCTCGACCGGCCGGACAGCGGTTCCCTCTGGCTCGACGGCCGCCGGGTCGACGCCTACAGCGAGGCCCGCTGGGCGGTGCTGCGCCGCAACCACATCGGCATCGTCTTCCAGTTCTTCAACCTCGTCTCCAATCTCACCGTCGCCGACAACGTCGAACTCCCCGCGCTGCTGGCCGGCCGGTCCCCGCGGCAGGCCCGCACCGACCGGGCCGAGCTGCTCGACGAGCTGGGGCTGACCGGCAAGGAGAACAGCACACCGGGCGAGCTGTCCGGCGGCGAACAGCAGCGCGTCGCCCTGGCCCGCGCCCTGGTCAACAGCCCCAGCCTGCTGCTCGCCGACGAACCCGCCGGAAGCCTCGACAGCAAGGGCACCCGGGAAGTGCTGCGGCTGCTCGCCCGCTTCCACCGGCGGGGCCAGACGATCCTGCTGGTCACCCATGACGCCAGGATGGCCAGCGCCGCGGACCGGGTGATCAGCTTCTTCGACGGCCAGGTCGTCGACGACGCCCACCTCGGCGACGCCCCGAAGCGCCCCGCGGCCGGTGTGGCCGACGTACTCAAGCTCCAGGGCTGACCCGTGCGAGCAGCGGCGCGCTGGACACAGGCGCACCTGACGGCACACCGCCCGGCGGCGGTGCTCACCGTGCTGGCCACGGCCGGGATCACCATCTCCCTGCTGCTGGCCACCGCACTCTTCGCCTACGCGACCGACCCCTGGCAGCGGGCCTTCACCCAGTCCTCCGGCGCCCACGTGTGGATCCACGCCCAAGGCGGTGCCGCCACCGGATCGCTCACCGGACTCGACGAGGTACGGGCCACTTCCGGTCCCTTCCGTACGGTCCGCACCACCGCGAGCCTCCAGCCCGGCGACGCCAGGGCGACCCTCGAACTGCGCGGTGCGGCGAAGCGCCCGGCCACCGCCGCACCCCAGATCACCGCGGGCCGCTGGCTGGACGCGGGCGCCGATGCCGGGGCCACCAAGGGCATCGTCCTGGAGAGTTCGGTGGCCCGTGCCATGTGGGCCAAACCGGGCGACACCATCGTGCTGAGCGGCTTCGCGGCACATCTGCGCGTGGTGGGCGTCGCCGAAACCGCCGAGGTCACCTTCCGCGCGGGCGAGACCCCGGGCGTGGCCTGGGTGCTCCCCGGGACCCTCGACGCCTCCGACGCGGGACGCGACCGGCGCGGACGCACCATCGGCCTCCAGCTCGGCGACCCCGCGGACACCGACTACGTCGTCCAGCGGGCGGTCACCCTGCTCGGCGCCGACCAGATCACCGATGTCTCCACCTGGCGGCAGGCCAAGGCCGAGGCCGAAGGCGACAACCAGCTCCTCGGGCGGCTGCTCGGCCTCTTCGGGCTGGGCGCGCTGCTCGCCGCCGCCCTGGCGGTGGGCGGTGCCATCAGCACCAGGATCCGCGGACATCTCCGGGACATCTCCATCCTCAAGGCCATCGGCTTCACCCCCGGCCAGGTGGTCCGCATGTTCGTCGCCCTCCACCTCGGCCTCGCGCTGCTGGGCGTGGCCCTCGGGGCGCTGGTCACCCAGGCGGCCGGCGCGCTGGTCCCCGGCCGGATCGGGGAGGCGATGGCCCTGTGGCGGCAGCTGCCCGAACACGCCTGGCTGACCCTGGTGATCTCCGGCGGTGTGCTGGCCTTCATCGGCGCGGCGACCTGCCTGGCGGCCTGGCGGGCCGGGCGGGTGCCGCCGGTGCCCGTCGCCCGCGCCGCCACGGCCCCCGGCGGCCGGGCCTCCGCGCTCACCCGCCGGGCTCTCGGCCTCCGGGTCCCGCCGGCACTGGTCCTCGGCTGGCGCGGCGCCTTCCACCGTCCGCTGCGCTCCTCGGCGGCCGTGGCGCGGCTGACCGTCCCGCTGCTGCTGATCACCATCGCGCTGGGCGCCTGGAGCACCCTGGACCGCTTCACCTCACACCCCGAGAACGTCGGCCTGCCCGCGGCCCTCACCGCCCGCTCCGACACCCTCGGCGACCCGGAACTACGCCAACTCCTCGCCTCGCAGCGGCAGATCACCGCCTACCCGGGTGCCGAGGTCCAGGCCCTCGTACCGGGACAGACCGGGACAATCACTCTGCGCGGGCTCGGCGCGGAAGCCCGCCCGTACCCCGGCGCCGTGGTGGAAGGGCGCGCCGCCCACGGCCCCGACGAAGCGGTCGCCGGGCAGGGCCTGCTCGACCTCCTGGACGCGCGGGTCGGCGACTGGGTCCGGATGACCGTCGCCGGCCGCCCGTACGTCCTCCACATCGTCGGCCGCGGCATCGAGACCGCCGACGCCGGCCGGGTCATCACCACCACCCTGGACACCTTGCGCGAAGGCGACACCGACGAGGAGGCGTCCGGGGCCCCCGGGGCGCCCCACCCCTCACGCCCGGACTTCTACCAGCTGGTCCTGCGCCCCGGTGCGGACCCGGATTCCGTGCGCGACGCCCTGTCCAAGGCATCCGCCGGCCGCCTGGAGGTACGTGAGACCCCCAACCCCGCCGACCAGCTGTCCGCGGTCCGCGCCGTCAGCGTCGGGCTGATCGCCGTGCTGACCCTGATCGGGCTGGTGGAACTGGCGACGACGGTCGGTGCCGGTGTCCGCGACCGCAGCCGCGACCTGCTCGCCCTCCGGGCCGTCGGGCTGACGCCCCGTCAGATCACTGCGGTGATCGTCTCGGCCACGGCCTTCATCACCCTGGCCGCCGCACTCGCCGGCACGGCCTTCGGCGTCCTCGCCGCCCAGTGGCTGATCAATCTCCAGGGCCGCACCAGCGGCTGGGGCACCGGCATCGCCCAGCACCCGTCCCTCGGCATCCTCCTGCTGGTCATCGCCCTTGCGGTCACCATCGCCGCGGCAGCCTCGATCGTGCCCGCCGCCCGCGCGGCCCGGCGGCGGCTGGCGGACTCGGCCACCGATCTGCTTTAGGGGCCTGAGCCCTCCGGGGGCTCGGTTCCTCGGTCGGGCGGCAACGTCAGGGCGACGGCGTCGGGGCGGCAACGCACACAAAGGTCCCCGACCGGAATCCGGTGGGGGACCTTGCGGTGTTCTGTGTGGATTGCGCGGGGCAGGGGATGCCGGCTCGGTTTCTGCGGTCAGCTGACGGCGCCCGCTCTCGACGTCCGTTATCGCGCGGTGCCGAAATCCTGCGTCCAGTAGTCGTCGGGTTGTGCGTGGCCGACGCCGATCTCCTTGAAGGAGCAGTCGAGGATGTTGCGCTTGTGGCCGGGGCTGGACATCCAGCCCTTCATCACGCTTTCGGGCGTGGAGTAGCCGTAGGCGACGTTCTCGCCGTAGGAACTCCAGTTGTAACCGGCCCGAGTGATGCGGTCATCCGGGCTGGAGCCATCGGAGCCCGTGTGTGACATGTTCCGATGGTCCGCCATGTCCTTGCTGTGATCCTGGGCGGCCTTTGTCAGCTTTGCGTTCACGGTCAGCGGCGAGCAGCCGGCCTTGCGGCGCTCGTTGTTGACGAGTTCCACCACGCGGGCCGTGGCGCCGGATGCCGTGGCGGCGGCCTTCGAGGCGCTCGGGGACACGGCGGGTGCCGGAGTCGTCTTCGCCGCCGGCTTCGATCCCTCGCGGGCCTTCCGCGATGCCTCATGGGTCTTCCGTGACCCCTCATGGGTCTTCCATGAACGGTGTTCCTTCGACCACTGGTGATCGTAAGAAGCGTTATCCCAATTGCCGTGGTGCCGGCCACTGGAATTCTCCTGCCCGTGCAGACAGGCCATGGCAACAGAGGGCACGCCCACGGCACCTATGGCGACGGCAGCGATGGTTATCTGCCGGTGGTGCCGCTTCTTGCGATGTTTACTCATGCGTGACCTCACTCGGTAATTGCGGAGCGTCCCCCGGCGCGGCTGGCTCTGGCAATCCCCGCGCCTGAGCTGCGAAGACGCCTTGCGGTCGTCATTCTTGGGGCCCCTGCAGGGCAAGGCAACGGACCTCAGTACTACTCCGCTTCGTAGTACCGCACGACCCTTGAAGTGGATGTACGAACGTGCTGGTCCGGATTTCGGCGCATTCGTGATCACTGGTGCCCCGTCAGATGCGTTTAGGTATTCGCGGCGTGAGCCAAGCCATCGAGCGGTCCGCATGGCGACGGGTTCTGTGCGTGAAATTCCCGCCCCAAGGTGGACAAGTCCCTTATGTCGTCGGGAGGCTTTCTACTATCCCGCTTAGTTGATGCCGGGCGTCGGTATGACGGATGTCACGGTGGCGCGGAATTCGGCGGCCGGGTCGTTTCCGGAGGCGGTCGACTGCCGTGGGAGGGCGGGTGGTCCGTCCGTCCACTTCGGGCATGGCGCGGCGTAACCCGGGTACCGGGCCAGGACGCTCAACGTAATCGTGGAGGAGGCACGTCCATCGATGACCCGTGACGACGCGACCGGCGAAGACCGCACCCCGCTGCCCCATGACATGCCGAACCACCAGGCTGATGCCGACAGCCCGGTGCCCGACCCCTGGGACCCCGAGTTGTCGGAGGGCGAAAGCGACGGGCCCGACGAGACGGTTCCCGACACCGACCAGGCCGGCACCGGACGGACCGGCGGTCAGAAGGCCGCGGGGTTCCGCACCGACCAGCCCATTCCCCATGAGCCGGTCGACTGATCCGGCTGCCCTGCCGACTGCTCTCGCGCCCGATCGTGGGCCGGGCACCATGCCTGAGACGGCTCGCCGCATCGTGTGAACGATCTGCCGGGGTGCCCAGCAGGACTGAGCTGTGCCCGGGAGAGCTCGTCGATTCCGTAATCCGTGGCGGACGGTTTGGCGCGATCTGATCTGACCGCGATGCGGACCATGGGCGCGGTTGCCGGGCGTCCTGCCCCGGCAAGCGGGAGCGGAGGGCATCCGGACCGGAGGCCCTCCACTCCCGTTCTCAGTCACCGCATGCCGCTGCGTCAGGCGCCAGGCTCGCTCACGACCGGGCACCCATGGCCGGCACCCATGGGTCGGCGCCTTCGCACGGCGTCCCGCCGGCAGGCCGAGGCCCTCAACGCCCCTTGGAAGGCGCCGGGTTCCCGTGCGGCAGATGGGAGAGCGCGGTGATCACCCGCACGGGCAGGAACGCGGGCCAGCCGGGCCGGTCCACCTGGTAGGCGAGGTATCCGAGGGAACTGCCCACTTGGGTCTCCTCCGCCGTCTCCGCCTGGTAGACCACCCGGCAGGAGCCCGCGGCCTTCTTGGCGCGCTTCCAGAGGGCGGGGGCGGGCTTGCGCTCCGCCTCTGTTCGCGGGGTGAAGATCCGGTCGCCGAAGTCCGACCAGGCGAACGGGCTGCTGCCCGCCCAGTCCTTGTCGATCACCTTCTTCAGTTCCGCCGCACGCTCCTCGTCGGTGGCGCCCCAGGAGGGCGGCACGTTGGTGATCAGGCCGACGGGAATGTGGCGGGCACGCAGCGCGCGCAGATACTCGGCGGCTCCCGGCAGGTAGTGCACGCTCTTGTCCTCGGCCGTGTGCACCAACGTCTCACCGAGGTCGAAATACACCATGACGCACCGGCCGGTCCGGGCTCCTTGGTCCGCGGTGTGCGAGGCGGCCTCGGCGGGGCCCGCGGCCGGCACGGCTAACGCCGCCATACCGCCCAGCGCGAGCAGCATGCGCCAGGTGACTCTGCGGACCGAGGGCTCCTTCGTGGAGGTCGTCTTCGCGGATGTCGTCTTCATGGGGGGAAGTCCTTCGTGTAGGGGGCAATCGATCGTATACGCGCCATGTGCACGTCACTACTGCCTCAGCAGACTCGGGCCGGAATCCGCGGCGTTGACCGATCCTCAACATCCTTGGCCGCGTCCTGGCGGGCTGCGTCAAGCGGAACGCGACCGGCCCTGGCGGCCCGTCCGTCGTCGTTCAGAGATCGTTCAGCGCGCGGCGGGAGCATGGATCGTGCAGTTGGCCACGAGCGAAAGGACCGGGGGAGCGGCATGCCCACACTTCACCTGAAGAAGATCAAGTGCATCGAGCAGGAGGACTGGACTTTTCATGACGACGTCGTGGTCAAGGTCAACGGCAAGGTGGTGAACTTCCACTCGATGGACGCGGGGGACACGGACACCATCGACGAGTACGTCCAGTTCACCGGCAAGGCCCTGATCGAGATCTACGAGGCCGACTACGGCGGCGATGACGACGACTTCCTCGGGGCGCACACGGTCCGGCGCGGCCGCGGTGTACTGGAGTTCACCGAGGACGACGCCCATTACAAGCTGTCGTACGCGGTGGAGTAGGACCCCGGCAGGCCTCGGTCCGGCCGGCTGAGCCGCGTGGACCGAGCCGGGGCGGCCGATGACGGTGGGGGCCGAGCAGAGTCTCGGTCCACACCGTTTCGTTGTCCCGCCCGGTGCCCGGCAACGGCACAAGACCGGTCCCGGCAAAGGCAGACGGCGCGGTCCGGGCAAATGGCGGACGACGTCAACTGCGGCTCCGGGCGACCGGCAGGGAACTGAGTAGCGGTACTCATGACAGCGTCCGCGGCGGCCACGACGCTGAACCCGATGAACGTGCGCGGCCCAAAAGACCCGTCCCGGGACAAGGTGGTCCGCCGACGTCGGCCGGCCTGCGCGTCGCCCCGACGGTCCGCCCGTGGCGGTGCCGCGCCGACCCGCACCCGATTTCTCCGAGGCTGATCCATGAAGGCCATGACCGCTCCCCGTACCCTGCCGCCGGTCCTGCTCGCGGCGGTGCTTCTCGCACTCGCCCTGTCGGGCCTCCAGCCGCACGACCGGCCCACCTGGCTCATGGAGGTCTGCTGGGTGATCGTCGGTGTACCGGTGCTGGTCGCGGTGCGGAAGCGCTTTCCGCTCAGCCCGCTCCTGTGCTGTCTGCTCGCCGCGCACGCACTGGTCCTGATCGTCGGCGGCCACTACACCTACGCCGAGGTCCCGGCGGGGCGCTGGCTGCAGGATGCGCTGGACCTCTCCCGCAACCCCTACGACCGCTTCGGTCATCTCGTGCAGGGCTTTGTGCCCGCCATCCTGGTGCGCGAACTGCTGCTCCGGACCTCCCCGTTGCGCGGGAGCCGCTGGCTGGCCCCGCTGACCGTCTGCGCATGCCTGGCCTTCAGCGCGTTCTTCGAGATGATCGAGTGGTGGGCGGCGCTGGCCGGCGGTGAAGCGGCCGATGCGTTCCTGGCCGCCCAGGGGGACCAGTGGGACACCCAGTGGGACATGGCCTGCGCCCTCGTCGGAGCGATCGTCTCGCTGCTGCTCCTCAGTCGCCTGCACGAGCGCCAGGTCGCCCGGCTCGGCGTAGGGCAGGCCCGGACCGCCTGACGGCCCTGGGGACCGCTGGTCAGGGCGCTCTGCCCGCCGCCGAGGGGGCGGGCCGGCGCCCGGCCCGTAGATGCGGCACCGCCGCCCTCGGACGAGTCCGGAGGGCGGCGGATGCGCACGGCGGCCCGGTGCTGTCGCTCCCGGCCGCCGACGGGCTCAGACCCGGGCGGAGAAGGGGCAGGCCCAGTCGGCCGGCTTGGGGCGGCCCGAGTAGCGCCGTGCCTCGGAGAGCTCCCCGTACTCCAGGAGATTGGGGTTGATGTTGCCCTGGAGCTCGATGTCCTGCTTGCGGATCTTCTCCGCCAGCCGGTCCCACAGTCCGGCGGCCTTGATCCGGTCGAACTGGTGGTGGGAGTTGAACGCGAGCATCGGGAAGGGCGGGCGGCGGCCGATGCGGCTGTGCGTCTCGTGCAGCCCGATCACGAAGAACGGGTGCCCGGCAACGCTGTACGCGAAGGCACCGGACGACGGGTCCCGGTCGTAGCCCTCGGCCCAGGAGTGCTGACGGCTGTCGTGGTCGTGCAACGCCTGCAGCTGCTCCCACAGCAGCTGCTCGAACTCGATCTCCGTCAGATTCAGCGGCCCCGAGAAGGTGGCCACGAAGCTGGTGAAGGGTTTGGCGGCCCAGTCGACCGCCTCCACATACTCCTGCAGATCCGCCGCCAGCTGCTCGGCCGCGGTGTCATCCCCGAACCATGTGTAATGGCGATGGGTGATACCACCCTGTCGCCATGCCGAACGGCCGGCCAGGCACGGGAAGGAGTCGCCGAGCAGGAACTGCCCGACCTCAGTGGCGGCGGAGACGTCAACCGTCATGTTCGTGACCTTCGGTGAGTAGGCCAATACCCCTGGTGGGGGCCCTGGCAGGGGTGGGACCCTGGCAGTCAAGATCGGGCAGGGCCGGTTAGTCAAGACTGGGCCGATTCACCCCCCTGCGACCGCCCTCACCGACAGCGTCAGGACCGCGGCTGCGAAAGCCTGCCACCCGCCGGGGCGGGGCCGTTCGCGGGCGCGCCGGACGTCTCGTTCCGGGCCGGGGGCCGCGGGCCGATCCATGGCGTTTCCGCAGCTCGGGAACCTGATTGCCGTGGTGGGACCACTGCGCCCCGACCCTACAGGCGGAGCGGCCGGTGATATGACTCGCGGTCCGGTTCCGCGTGCGCGACCGCTCCGGCCAAGCCCTCCCACCACTGCCGCAGGCTTCCTCCCCTGGGACGGGTCCGGCTCGGCTCACCGTCGGCGAGCCCGCCATGAGGCGGGGGCCGACGGCGTGGCCGAGCGCCGGACAGCACTCCCGTCAGGCAGAGGCGGATGCGGCCTCCTCCTTGGTGGCGGGTGCCTCGGCCGCCTTGGCCGCCTCGGCTTCGGCACCGGACGCGGGGCGGGAGTAGAAGACGCTCCGGCCCTGCTTGGTGCGGTGTACGAGGCCCTTGGCGACGAGCGAGGTCTCCAGGGTGTTGCGGACGGCGGTCTCCGGTGCGGAGTGGTCCGGGTGCTGCTGCGCCAGCAGCTTTGCCACCTCCGCGACCGTGCGCGGCTGCTCGTCGAGGAGCCCCAGGACGCGGTCCGCGCGGGTGGAGTTCCGCCGGCCCCCTGCGGCCCGCGCCGGCTTGGCCTTCCGGGTCTTCTTCTTCGCGCTCTTCGCCGACTTGACCGGGGCCTTCGTCGTCGGTTTGGCCTTCGGTGCGGTGGTGGCCTGCGCCCGCCGCGCCTGGGGGACCGTCGCCGGTTTCGTCACCGCGGGTCCGGGCTCGGCCGGTTGCGGTGTGACGGCGGTGTTCCGGGAACCGGCGCCCAGGTGCTTCTGGAGGTCCTCCAGCTTCACCTTGAGCTTCTGCAGTTCGTCGATCTCTTTCGCGATGCTCTTCAGTTTGGCAGCTACCTGCGCAGCGAATTCCGAGTCTGACATGACACAGCCTGCTCTCTATCGCCTGATCGATCTACGGTTGGCTGGATGTTACTCATCTCTCTCCGCAATTAACCCGGAATCGCAGTCCCTTATCTTCGGGGACATGACGTACGGGAGCGGCTTCATGGCTCAACCCGCCTGTCGGCAGCGGGAGTTCGGGTGTCTCGCGAGCAGTGCACGACAGTCAAGGTTTGAGCCGTGAATGAGCCATACGAGACTCGTCCGCGGCACCGTGGACGCTGCGCCGGGTCCGAACTCTGCCCGGGTGCCACTGCTTTGCGGCTTTTCGCGGGTGACCTGCCGGGTTGCGACAGCCGTTCGCCGGGGAGGGTTTCGCCGCTCCGATACCCGGTGACGCACGGCTGTGGCGACAGCTCATTCGTGTGCAGGAAGTGAACTCTCCACGGCGGCCAATTGCCGCCGTCCGCGCTCGCCTACGGAGCGAGGCGTACGGCCTCGTCCGCTCGCCCCCGTCTGCTGCGAGCGGTTCGGCCACCCCTTCCGCTCACCCCGCGTGAACCCCCGGATGGCGGAGCATCCTCTGCGCTCCGGCGTCACCGCTAGTAGGACGGAGACGACGCATGTGCCGGTGGGCGGTGGAGAGGAGTGGCTGGGGTTGAACGTCGTGGTGGATCTCAATCGCTGTCAGGGCTATGCGCAGTGCGCGTTCCTCGCCCCCGAGGTGTTCGCGATGCATGGTGAGGAGTCCCTGTTGTACCACCCGGTGGTGCCGGACGGGCAGCTGGAACGGGTGCGCCGGGCCGTGGCGGCGTGCCCGGTGCAGGCCATCGTCCTGGGCGAGGAGGCGGGCGCCGGTGCGCGGTGAACCACGCGACGGCCGGATCGTCGTCGTCGGCGCCTCGCTCGCGGGACTGCGGGCCGCCGAGACGCTCCGGGAGTCGGGGTTCACCGGCTCGCTGACCCTGATCGGGGAGGAGCCGCAGCCCCCGTACGACCGGCCTCCGCTGTCCAAACAGGTGCTGCTCGGAAAGGTCCCCGCGTGCGACACCGGGCTGCCTCAGCGCCGTGACGTGGACGCGCAGTGGAGGCTCGGGGTGCGGGCCACCGGACTCGATCCGATCGGGAAGCGGGTGCTGCTCGCCGATGGTGCGGAAGTCCCCTTCGACCGGCTGCTGATCGCCACCGGAACCCGTGCCCGGCCCTGGCCGCACCCGGGAGAGGCGGCCCTGGACGGGGTGTTCACCCTGCGCACCAGCGACGATGCGCGCCGCCTCGCGGAACGGCTCGACGCCGGACCGCGACGCGTCCTGGTCGTCGGTGCCGGCTTCACCGGTTCGGAGATCGCCTCCGCCTGCCGGGAGCGCGGCCTGGCGGTGACGGTCGCGGAGCGCGGACCGGCGCCCCTGGTCGGTGCCCTCGGCGGAACGCTGGGAGCGCTCGCCGCGAAGTTGCAGCGGGCGCACGGCGTCGACCTGCGCTGTGGGGTGACGGTCACCTCGCTGGAGGGCGACGGCCGGCTCACCGGTGCCCAGTTCTCCGACGGCACCCGGGTCGATGCCGATGTCGCGGTGATCGCCCTGGGCGCGGTCCGCAACACCGAATGGCTGGCCGAATCGGAACTCGCCGCGGGCCCCCGGGGCGTGACCTGTGACGCGGGGTGCCGGGCCTTCGACATGTACGGGATCGTCACCGATGACATCTTCGCGGCCGGCGATGTCGCCCGCTTCCCGCACCCGCTCTTCGAGTACCAGCTGCTCTCTCTGGAGCACTGGGGCAACGCGGTCGCCCAGGCCGAGGTGGCGGCCCACAACATGGTCAACCCGGGGCCCCGCAGACGTCCGCACCTGACGGTCCCGGCCTTCTGGTCCAGTCAGTTCGGCCTCAACATCAAGTCCGTGGGCGTACCCACGTTCTCCGACCAGGTGGTCATCGCCCAGGGCTCGCTCAAAGACGCCCGACTGGTCGCCGTCTACGGCTACCGGGGGCGGGTCACCGCGGCCGTGAGCGTGAACCAGGCCAGGTCACTGGAGTACTACCAGCGGCTGATCGAGACCGCCGCGCCGTTCCCACCCCCGCCGGGAGCCGCGGACCAGAGGGAGTCCCCGGTCCCCGTCCCCTCCGACGTGCCGGACCCGAAAATGCTCTCGCACGGTCCGACCGTCGCCCTCACCGGTCATCTGCCGGACCGCCGCCTGACCTTGGTGCAACCGGCCCGCTGAGACCACCGCCACCCATGGCCACGAACTGCCACCCATGGCGGCGAAGCGCCACTCCACGGCGGAGAACCGCCCCTTCACAGCGATGAGGAGCCCCCGCGCATGGCTGCGGACACCCTGTTCCAACGGATCACCGACCACGCCCACCGCGCCGACCCCTACCCGCTCTACGCCGAACTCCGCGAGCACCGGGTGGCACGGCAGGAGGACGGCAGCTACCTGGTCGGGACGTACCACGAGATCGCCGCGCTGCTCCACGACCCTCGGGTCAGTTCGGACCGCCGCAACCGCACCGCACCGGACGAGCGGGACGTCGCCGAGGAAGGACTCCCGCCGGCCTTCATCGGACTCGACGACCCCGAGCACCACCGGCTGCGGAGCCTGGCCATGCACTCCTTCGGCCCGCCGCACACCCCCGGCCGGATCGACGCCATGCACGGCGAAATCTCCCGCGTCGTCAAGGACCTCATCGGGAGTTTCGACGGCAAGAAACGGATCGACATCGTCGACGACTTCGCCTACCCGCTCCCCGTCACCGTGATCTGCCGCCTCCTGGGCGTACCGATCGAGGACGAACCGCAGTTCCGTGAGTGGTCGGACGCGATCGTCACCGGTATCGACCCCAGCCCAGGGGACGACCCCGCGGAGCGCCAACGCACCGCCGCGGAGGCCCGGAAGGCGATGGCGCTGTATCTGGGCGGACTCGCCGAGAAGCGCCGCGACCATCCGTCCGACGACATGCTCTCCGCGTTCGCCACGGGCCACGGCACCGACGGGCAGCTCACCCCGCTCGACATCATGACGACCTCGGTGCTGCTGCTGATCGCCGGCCACGAGACCACCGTCAACCTGATCACCAACGGCGTGCTGACCCTGCTGCGCCACCCCGGCCAACTGGCCCGCCTGCGCCGCGACCCCGCGCTGATGCCCCTGGCGGTGGAGGAGCTGCTGCGCTACGAGCCGCCCGTCCAGATGCTCCCGCAGCGCACCCCGCTGGCCGATATCGAGGTCGCCGGGCTCACCATCCCCAAGGGCGCCCCGCTCATCCTGATGCTCGCCTCCGGCAATCGTGATCCCGAACGGTTCCGCGACCCCGACCGCTTCGACCCGGCCCGCGAGGACAACCAGCACCTCGGCTTCGGCAGCGGCATCCACAGCTGCTTCGGCGCCCCACTCGCCCGCCTGGAGGCCCAGATCGCCCTGCACGAGCTCCTTGAGCACCTCGACACACCCCGCCTGACCGAGGACCCGCCTCCGTACCGGCAGAGTCCGGTGCTGCGCGGACCCCGGCATTTGTTCGTCGAGCGCGACTGAGGGGGCGTGGGGAGTCGTCCCGGCAGATATTCGGCTACCAGCCGCGACACGTCCGCTCCTAGGATCGGCCGTGTGATCGACATTCCGGAAGAGCTGGTCGCCACGCAGATCAAAATCAACGGTGCGGCGGGCCGTGACTTCATCGCCGCGTTGCCGGAGCGGGCCGCGGAGTTCCTCGACCGCTGGGAGCTGCGGCCGGCCGGGCCCTCGCTGTGCGGCATGGCGGCGCTCGTCCTGCCGGTCGAGCGGGCCGACGGGACACCGGCCGCACTCAAGATGCAACTGCTCGACGAGGAGAGCGCGGGCGAGCCGGTGGCGCTGCGCGTCTGGGGCGGCGACGGCGTCGTACGGCTGCTGGACCACGATGCGGACACCAACACCCTGCTGCTCGAACGCCTCGACGAGAAGCGCCACTTGTCGACGCTCGACGACTCCCGCGCGGCCGTACGGATCATCGCGGAGCTGCTGGCCCGGCTCACCGGCGTACCCGCACCGGCCGGAATGCGGCAGCTCGGCGACATCGCGCAGAGCATGCTCGACTCGGTGCCGGCCGCGGTGCGGAAAGTCGCGGACCCGGCCGGGCGTGCGGTTCTGAAGAGCTGTGCGGCGGCCGTCCGCGAGGTCGTGGGCGACCCCGGCGACCGGCTGCTCCACTGGGATCTGCACTACGACAACATCCTCGCCGGGGAGCGCGAGCCCTGGCTCGCCATCGACCCCAAGCCGCTGGCCGGCGACCCGGGTTTCGAGCTGATGCCCGCGCTCGCCGATTTCTTCGACCCGCCCGAAGTCCGCTACCGCTTCGACCTGATGACCGAGGTGCTGGGCCTCGACCGGGAGCGGGCCGCCGCCTGGACGCTGGGGCGGGCCCTGCAGAACCTGCTGTGGAACATCGAGGACGGCGAGGACGAGCTGGATCAGGACCAGCTCACGATCGCCCGAATGCTGCTGGAGCGGTGATCCCGCCGGTCCCGCGGCCCTTCTCTCCGGGGCCCTCAGCGGGGCGGCGCCTACTTCGCCCTCCGGGTGCGCCTGACCTGATCACGTAGGCTCGACGGATGGCGAAGTATTTCGACGTACACCCCGAGAATCCCCAGCGGCGCACCATCACCGGTGTCGCCGACAGCATCCGTTCCGGCGCCCTCATCGCGTATCCGACGGACTCCTGCTTCGCACTGGGATGCCAGCTGGGCAGCCGCAGCGGCATCGAGCGGATCAGGTCGATCCGGAACCTCGACGACCGTCACCACTTCACCCTCGTGTGCCAGAACTTCTCGCAGCTGGGGCAGTTCGTGCACATCGACAACGATGTGTTCCGCGCGGTGAAGGCGGCCACGCCCGGCAGTTACACCTTCATCCTTCCCGCGACGAAGGAGGTGCCGCGCCAGCTGCTGCATCCGAAGAAGAAGACGGTCGGCGTCCGCATCCCGGACCATGTCGTTCCGCAGGCCCTGCTCGCCGAGCTCGGTGAACCGCTGCTCTCCAGCACGCTGCTCCTGCCCGACGAGGAGGAGCCGATGACACAGGGATGGGAGATCAAGGAGCGGCTCGACCACGTGGTGGACGCGGTGCTCGACTCGGGCGACTGCGGTACCGAGCCGACCACGGTCATCGACTTCTCCGGCGGCGATGTCGAGATCGTCCGCCGGGGCGCGGGGGACCCCTCGCGCTTCGAGTAACCGGGCGGGTGGCCGGACTCGCTCAGGGTGGAGTGTCCGTGACGGGCGGCTACCGATGGGTGTGCCGCCCATCCGGCCGGGCCGGGCGGGCGGGTGAGCACCCGCGCGCCCGCGGCGACATCGTTCATGGGCAGGGGACGGAAGCCCCCAGGGACAAGGGGCAGAGGTCAGGCGCGCGGGCTCTGCTGCTGCGCGGCTTGCTCCGCGTTCTTCTCCTTGATCCGGGCCGTTTCCTTGCGGACCTCGGCCTGCGTGGCGCGCTCGCGCTGCAGCCACTCGGGGCTTTCCTGCTTCAGGGCGTCGATCTGCTCCGTGGTGAGCGCTTCCGTGACGCCGGCCCGTGCGAGACCGGAGATGGAGACGCCGAGCTTCGCCGCGACCACCGGCCGGGGGTGCGGGCCGTTGCGCCGCAGGTCCACCAGCCATGCGGGCGGATCGGCCTGCAGAGCGTTCAGCTCGGTGCGCGAGACGACACCCTCCTGGAACTCGGCGGGGGTGGCCTCGAGGTACACCCCCAGCTTCTTCGCCGCGGTCGCGGGCTTCATCGTCTGGGGTGTCTGGTGCGACTTCATGAGGTCAAGGGTATCGAGCGTGTGCACGGGCTCCGACCACGACCGGTAACCTGGCGGGCGTGACAAGCTCGGAAGCACCCCCGTCGTTCCGGCTCGCCTACGTCCCGGGAGTGACGCCCACGAAGTGGGTGCGGATCTGGAACGAGCGGCTGCCCGACATCCCCCTGACCCTGGTCCCGGTGTCCGCGGGCGACGCCTGTGCGCTGCTGCGGGACGGTGGCGCCGACGCGGGCTTCGTACGGATGCCGGTGGACCGGGACGATCTCGCGGCGATTCCGCTCTACACCGAGACGACCGTGGTCGTGGTGCCGAAGGACCACCTGGTGACGGCGGTCGACGAGGTGTCCGCCGAGGACCTGGCCGACGAGATCGTGCTGCATCCGCTCGACGAGACCCTCGACTGGGAGCGCCGCCCGGGACAGCCCGCGATCGAGCGCCCCGCGACGACCGCGGACGCCATCGAGCTGGTGGCGGCGGGGGTGGGCGTCCTCGTGGCCCCGCAGTCGCTCGCCCGCCTGCACCACCGCAAGGACCTCACCTACCGCACGGTCTCGGACGCCCCCACATCCCGCGTCGCACTGTCCTGGCCGCAGGAGGAGACCACCGACATGGTGGAGGACTTCATCGGGATCGTCCGCGGGCGGACCGTGAACAGCAGCCGCGGACGCACACAGGCCCAGCCGGCGGCCCAGCCGAAGGGCAAGCGCCCCGAGGCGGGCGGCGCCCGGTGGAAGCCCGCCGCGGGCAAAGCGGCAGGCACGGCAGGGGGAGGCAAGACCGCGGGGCGGCCGGGCGGCAAGAGCACGCGGAGCGGTTCCGGCGGTCCCAAGGGCGGCGGCCGGCGTGGCAAACCCCGCCGCCGGTCGTGAGAGCCGGCGGATCGGAAAAGTCGGTGGATCGGCTCGGGGCCCATTGCGATCATGGTCGGGTTCTGATCCGCGAGGTGTGAGAGAGCTGATGCGTGATGCCCGCTGTTCCCGGTGTGCCCGCTGATCCGACCGCGCTGCATCCGATGCCCGAGCAGCCGCGTGTGGTGCTGCTGAAGCCCTTGGTGACCTCGCCGCTGATCGAGGTCGGGGAGTTCTCCTACTACGACGACCCGGACGATCCGACGGCGTTCGAGACCCGCAATGTGCTCTATCACTACGGGCCGGAGAAGCTGGTCATCGGGAAGTTCTGCGCGCTGGGCGAAGGCGTGCGCTTCCTGATGAACGGCGCCAACCACCGTATGGACGGCCCCTCCACGTTCCCGTTCCCCATCATGGGCGGCTCGTGGGCGGAACACTTCGGCCTGATCACCGGTCTGCCGGGCCGCGGTGACACCGTGGTCGGCAACGATGTCTGGTTCGGCTACGGCGCCATGGTGATGCCCGGTGTCCGCATCGGACACGGCGCGGTGATCGCGTCCGGGTCGGTGGTCGTCGACGACGTTCCGGACTACGGGGTCGTGGGAGGTAACCCGGCCCGGCTGATCCGGCGCCGGTACGACGACGCGGACATCGCCCGGCTGCTGGCGCTGGCCTGGTGGGACTGGCCCGTCGAGCACCTCACCCAGCACCTCCCGGCGGTCATGACCGGCAGTGTCGACGATCTCGAGGCCGCGGCCCCGGGGAAGGGGTAGCGTCACCGGCGCGCGGGATCGTGCGGGCGCCGTCCGGGCGGGTGGTCGCGACCGGCGCCTCGTCCGCCTCACCCGCCTTCCACGACGCCTCTCATCCCTGCCTCGCGGCGGTGTGGGCGTACCGGTGGCGGTGCGCAGCGAACTGGAGGGGCTGGCCCTGTCGCCCGCGGCGTTCGGCTGGGACGACTGGGACGGCAAGGACCGCTGCGCGATCTGCGCCCCGGAGGGCGCGGGGGAGGGTGACGGGCGGGCGGAGGGCGGTGCCGGCCCGGCCGCCGGTGTGCGGGCCGGGCCGACGGCTGTCAGTCAACGTGCGTCATGGCATGGGCAGTCCGGGCCCGGCGCAGTCCACGTCATCCCGCGGTACGGTCCCGTCGGTCAGGTAGGCCGCGGCCGTCCCGTCCACGCAGGCGTTGCCGCGGCTGGCGAACACCCCGTGCGAGTAGTCGTCGTGGAGGGTGACGAGCCGGGAGCCGGGAAGTCGCCGCTGGAGTGCCCGGGCTCCCTCGACGGGGGTGACGGGGTCGTGCTCGGAGGCGACCAGCAGGACCGGTGGCGCGGCCGGGCTGCCGAGCGGGGTGGCGTGTGCGGGACGGTGGTGCCAGTACGCGCAGACCGAGGCCTCCATCCCGGTGAGCACCGGCTGCGGGTCGAGCCGCCGCATCCGCCGGATGTCGGCGACGACCCGGCCGGGTGAAGGCGCCGGCCCGTCCGCGCACTTGACCGTGCGGTTGGCGGCCTCGAAGGTACGGGACGCGGGGCCGTCGAAGGGCTCCGCCGGAAGCAACGGGCCTATGGTGCCGTCCCGCAGATAGGTCCGCAGGCCGTCGGCGAGACCCGCCCAGCGTTCGGTGCGGCCCAGCGCCCGGTAGACGGCCCGGTCGAACTCCGCCGCCCCGAAGCCGTCCACCGGGCGCTCGGCGAGACCGTCCCGCACCCGCTGGTACGCGGCACGCACCGCCGGGCCGTCGGCGCCGAGTTCGAAGTGCTTCCGGTGCCGGGCGACCCAGTCGAAGAACACCGCCCGCTGGCGTACCAGCGCACGGCTCTGGCGGAGGTCGAAGTCGTACCACTCCTCGGGGCCGACCACGCTGTCCAGCACCATCCGGCCCACCCGCTGCGGGAATTGAGCGGCGTAGGCGGCCCCGAGGTAGCTGCCGTAGGAGACGCCGAGATAGCTGATCCGGCGCTCACCGAGCGCCTCCCGCAGGGCGTCCATGTCCCGGGCGGTCTCGGTGGTCGACAGATGCGGCAGGGCCTTGGCGACGTGCCGGGCGCAGTCGTCGGCGGTGCGCCGCAGCCCGTCGAGGTACGCCCGCTCGGCCGTCCGCCCCGACGGGACCGGGTCCGGTCCCGGGCGGTCGAAGAGGCCGCCCATCGGGCCGCAGTCCGCCGGTGCGCCGGCACCGGTGCCGCGCGGGTCGAAGCCGATCACGTCGTACGAACGGCGCACCGCCTCCGGGAGTTTGGCGCGCTTGGTCACCGCGTACGGGAGGCCTGATCCGCCGGGCCCGCCGGGGTTGACCAGCAGGACGCCCCGGCGCTCGGCGGCCGGTCCGGAGGCGCGGACGCGGGACACCGCGAGGTCGAGGTGTCTGCCGTGCGGGTCTGCGCGGTCCAGGGGGACGCGGAGCCGGCCGCACTCGACGCGGGCGGGCGCGGGCGGGTCCGGTACGGAGTCCGGGCAGGCACCGAAGCGGAGCGCCGGGGGCGGGGGAGCGGCGGGTGCCGGGGCGGCCGGGAGCAGGGCGGCGGTGGCCGTCAGGGCACAGAGCAGGCCGGTGCGGCGTACGGCAGGAATCACGGGTCTCGCATTCGGGAGGGCGGCGGAGGGGCCACGGAACTTGGTGGTGAAAATGATTATCGTTTACAGTGTGGCCCGGTCAAGCGGACGGCCCGCCCCGGAAGGCCGTCGTTCCGTCACGTACCGCCCCCACACCCCCCGGACAACGCTGCGAAGAAGGGACACCGTGGCTCATCTGCTGATGGTCGAGAGCTGGGTCGGAGCGATGAGCAGGCTGCTCCCACGCGCGATCCGCGAGGGCGGACACGAGTTCACCCTCCTCACCCGCGACCTGCACCACTACCTGCGCTCCGCGCCCGAGGGCACCGCACACCCGCTGCTCGGCGCCCGTCATGTGCTGACCGCCGACACCAACGACCTGGACACCCTGCTGCCGTACGTCGAGCGGCTGCACCCCGCGCTCGGCTTCGACGGGGTGATCACCTCCTGCGACTACTACCTCCCGACCGCGGCCAAGATCGCCGGCCGCCTCGGGCTGCCCGGCCCGGCGCCCGAAGCCGTCGAGAACGCCTGTCGCAAGGACGCCACCCGGCAACTGCTCGCCGCCGCCGGGCTCCCCGGGCCGCGCTTCGCGGTCTGCGCGGACCGCTCCGAAGCGGCCGACGCGGCGGCCGGCATCGGCTATCCGCTGGTGCTCAAGCCCGTCGACCTGTGCGCCGGCATGTTCGTCCGGCGCGTCGACGACGAGGCGGAGCTGACCCGCGCCTACCGCGCGCTCGACGCGTTTCCCGTCAATGCCCGCGGTCAGCGCCGGGCGCCCGTGGTCCTCCTCGAAGAGCTGCTGCACGGGCCGGAAGTCAGCGTCGAGACCGCGACGTTCGACGGGCGGACCGAGGTGATCGGGGTGACCGACAAGAGCGTCGGCGGGGCACCGGCCTTCATCGAGACCGGCCACATGTTTCCCGCCGCGCTCCCGGCGGCCGATGCGGAAGCGGCGGGGGAGACGGCCCGTCAGGCGATCGGGGCCCTCGGCCTGGACGGCGTCGTGGCGCACACCGAGATCAAGCTGACGCCCGGCGGACCACGGCTGATCGAGGTCAACCCCCGCCCCGCGGGCAACCGGATCACCGAACTCGTCCGCCATGTCACCGGCGTCGACATCGCGGCCGCCGCCGTGGACCTGGCACTGGGGCAGCGCCCCGACCTGCACATACGCGACACCGGGCTGCACAGCGCCGCGATCGGCTTCCTCGTCCCGGACGCCGTGGGCGTGCTGGCCGGGACCGATGGCGCGGACCTCGTGCGCAGCGCGCCGGACGTGCTCGAAGTCCGGCTCGCCGAGCCCGGCACGACGGTCAAGGCGGCCGGCAGCAACAACGAGTACCTCGGGCATGTGATGGCCGGGGACGCCGAGGGGACGGGCGCACGCCGGCGGGTCGAGAGCCTGCTGTCCGAGCTGCGCCCGCGGGTGGTGAACCGATGACCACGCCCACCACCGATCGCCCGGCCACCGCCACTTCGTACGACGACCTCGTGGACCGCGTCCTCGGCGGCCACTTCGGGCCCGACCCGCGCACCCAGCGGGTCGCCGTCGCCTTCAGCACCCGGCAGGCCGTACGCCACGAGGGCCGCAGCGGCGGCTACCGCAACGAGGTGCTGAGCCTGCGGCTGGCCGCCGCGGTCGGCTCCTGCGCCGTGGAGCCCGGTGAACTGCCGGACGCCGCGGTCGAGGACTGCGTCGGCGCGGACCTGGCCCGCCTGCTGACGCATGAACTGCGCCCGGTGCGGGTGGCCGCCCTCGACACCTACCTGATGCACGTCCTCCCGCACACCCCCGCGAACGGCGCCCGGTCCTGGTCGCTGCCGGCCGGGTCGTCCCTGCGCAAGTCCCGGGCCAGGGCACGGGCCGTCGCCGGACTGGTCGACGCCGCGCCGGGCGCCCGGGTGCTCGTGGTCGGCGTGGTCAACTCGCTGCTGGAGGCGCTGCGTGCGCGCGGACTGTCCTACGTCCCCTGCGACCTCAAGGGCGGCACGACGGAGTGGGGCGAGCCGGTCCGCACCGACGCGCTCGCCGAACTGCCGCACTGCGACGCGGTGCTCGCCTCCGGGATGACGCTGGGCAACGGCAGCTTCGAACCGCTGCGGCAACAGGCACTCCGCCACGGCAAGCCCCTGGTGATGTTCGCGCAGACGGGCAGCGCGGTGCTGCCCCGGTTCCTCGGAGCCGGGGTGAGCGCGGTGTGCGCCGAGCCGTACCCCTTCTTCTGGCTCGACGGCGGTCCCGGCACCATCCACCAGTACCGCGACCAGACCTCCGGAGGCGCCAGGTGACCACGGCCGTCCGGCACCCCGCCGGCAATCGCGCACTCCTCGGCCTGGTCGGCCGCACCCCGCTCGCCCGGGTCACCGCCGACCTCCCCTGCCCGCACCCCGGCTTCTGGGCCAAGCTCGAAGGGCTCGGCGCGGGCGGAATGAAGGCACGGGCCGCCGTGTCCATGCTGCTCGGCGCCAGGGAACGCGGCCACCTACGGCCCGGCGCCCCCGTCGTGGAGTCCACCTCCGGCACCCTCGGTATCGGTCTGGCCTTCGCGGGCCAGGCGCTCGGCCACCCCGTCGTGCTGGTCGGCGACACCGAACTGGAGCCGTCCATGCGCCGGTTGCTGCGCACCCACGGCGTCCGGCTCGAACTCGTCGACCGGCCGGCGCCCGAGGGCGGCTGGCAGGCGGCCCGGCTGGCCCGGCTGCGGCACCTGCTCGCCGAACTGCCCGGAGCGTACTGGCCCGACCAGTACAACAACCCCGACAACGTCGCCGGTTACGCCTCCCTCGCCGCCGAAATGGCCGCCGAACTCGACCACCTCGACATCCTGGTGTGCAGCGTCGGCACCGGCGGCCACAGCGCGGGGATCATCGGCCCGCTGCGCCGGCACTGGCCGCGACTGCGGCTGATCGGCGTGGACGCCACCGGCTCGACGATCTTCGGCCAGCCCGCCCGGACCCGGCTGATGCGCGGCCTGGGCAGCAGCATCCACCCGCGCAACGTCGCCTACGACGCCTTCGACGAGGTGCACTGGGTCGGCCCGGCGGAGTCCGCCGACGCCTGCCGCAGGCTCGCCACCGGCAACTTCGTCAGCGGCGGCTGGAGCACCGGCGCGGTCGCCCTGGTCTCCGCGTGGGCCGCGCGGATACACCCCGGCGCAGTGGTCGCCACCGTCTTCCCCGACGGTCCGCAGCGCTATCTCAACAGCGTCTACGACGACGACTTCGCCACCGCCCACGGCCTGGACCTGGCCACCGCCGCCACCCGCCCGGTCGAGATCCCGCATCCGACCGCGGCGGAGGCGACCGGATGGACCCGGTGCGGGACGGTCGCCGACCCGCTCGCGGCCCCGGCCGGCGCCTGCCCGCCCGGACCGGTCACCCACCCCGACCGGCCGTCCACCATCCCGCACCATCCCACCCGCACCACCACCCCCTGGGAAGAAACCCCGTGAAGGTCAGCCAGCGCACCGTACGGCTCGAACTCGCCGAGCCGCTGCGCATCTCCCGCTCCACGATGGCCGCCCGCGACGCCCTCTGGCTCACCATCGAGCACCGAGGCCGCCGCGGCCACGGCGAAGCCGTCACCAGCGCCTACTACGGCCTGGACGCCGCCACCCTCGGCCGGCTGCTGCACCGTGCCGGGCGCGAACTCGCCCGCTGCGCCACCCCCGAGAGCGCCCTCGACGCCCTGCGCGCGGGCGACCTGCCCGCACCCGGCACGCCCGCGGCGGTGACCGCGGCCGTGGAGTCCGCGCTGCTCGACCTCGCCGGGAAGCGCGCCGGCCGGCCCGTGCACCGGCTGCTCGGCGCCCCGGAAGCGCCGTCCGCAGCCACCGCCCGCACCATCGGCATCACCTCCTGCCGGGCGGCCGCGGAGCAGGCGGCCCGGCTGACCCGGCGCGGCTTCTCCGTCCTCAAGCTCAAGGCCGGTGCCCCGGACCCCGAGGACGACCTCGACCGGGTACTGGCGGTGCGCGACGCCGCACCGCACGCCCGACTGCTGCTCGACCCCAACGGCGCCTGGACCCCCGCCCTGGCCGACGCCCTGCTGCCCCGCTACGCCGGCCTCGGCATCGAGGCGGTGGAGCAGCCGCTCGCCCCCGGCGACCCCGAGGCGCTGGCCGCACTCGCCGCCCGTTCGCCACTGCCGGTCATCGCCGACGAGGACGCGGCAGACCTCGACGACGTCCGGCGGCTGGCCGGGCGGGTGCACGGCATCAACGTCAAGCTCGCCAAGTGCGGCGGGGTCACCGCCGCGCTGCGCATCGCCGACCTGCTCGCCGGCACCGGCACCGACCTGATGCTGGGCTGTCTCACCGCCAGCACCCTCGGACTCGCCCCCGCCGTCCACCTCGCCGACCGCGCCCGATGGACGGACCTGGACGGCCACTTGCTGCTCGCCCACGACCCCTGGACCGGCATCAGCGGCACGGACGGCACCGTACGAGCCGGCCGGGAACCGGGCCTCGGCATCCGGCCGGCCGACGGCGCACCGCCACCGGGCGAGGCGCCCGCGGACGACGGGACCGCGGGCCGGCCGGCTCCGGCGCGCGACGAGGAGGCGGCCCGATGAGGACCTGGCAGGAAATGCGCCGCTTCCCGCTCGCCATCCGGCTGCTGCTGATCAACCAGCTCGGTGTCAACACCGGCTTCTATCTGCTGATTCCGTACCTCGCGGTGCACCTCGGCGAAGACCTGGGGATGTCCGCCGCGGTCGTCGGGATCGTCCTCGGCGTCCGCAATCTCAGCCAGCAGGGCCTGTTCCTCATCGGTGGCTCGGCCGCCGACCGGCTGGGCGCGCGCGGGGTCATCATCGCCGGCTGCGCCCTGCGGACCGTCGGCTTCGGCCTCTTCGCGCTCGGCGACGGCCTGCCCGTGCTCCTCGCCGCGTCCGTGCTCAGCGGGCTGGCCGGGGCGCTGTTCAACCCGGCCGTACGGGCCTACCTCGCACAGGAGGCGGGTGCGGACAAGGCCGAGGCGTTCGCCCTCTTCAATGTCTTCGCCACCACCGGGGCCCTGATCGGGCCACTGCTCGGCAGCGCCCTGCTGCTGGTCGACTTCCGGGCCTCCGCGCTCACCGCCGCCGGGATCTTCGCCCTGCTCACCGTCGCCCAGGCCGTCGTGCTGCCCGCCTCCGAGGTCGCCCCGGCGCGCAACAGCGTCCTCGGCGACTGGCGTGAAGTCCTCGGCAACCGCGTCTTCCTGGCCTTCGCGCTGGCCATGGTCGGCATGTTCACCATGGAGAACCAGCTGTACCTGCTGCTGCCCGACGGCGCCCGGCGGGCCACCGGCTGGGACGGCGCGGCCGGACTGGTCTTCCTCATCGGCACCGTCGCCAACCTCACGCTGCAACTGCGGATCACCCGCGCCCTCAAGGAACGCGGCAACCGAGCGCGGTGGATCAGCGCCGGGCTCGCCCTGATGGCCCTCTCCTTCATCCCGCCGATGGCCGTCGCGGGCCTGGGAACACCGGCCGGCGGACCGGGCGACGCCGCGCTGCGGGCACTGCCCGTACTGGCCGGGGCGCTGCTGCTCTACCTCGGTGTCATGGTCGCCCAGCCGTTCGTGATGGAGCTGATCCCCGCCTTCGGCCGCGCCGAACTCACCGGCACCTACTTCGGACTGTTCTACGTGGTCTCCGGGATCGCCGCGGCGGCCGGCAACACCGTCGTCGGCTGGGCCATGGACACCGGTGAACACACCCGTACGCAGTGGCTGCCGTGGGCCTGCTGCCTGGCCTTCGGCCTCGTCTCCGCGGCCGGCGTCGCCTGGCTGCACCGGCTGCGCGGCCTGCCGGGGGACACCACCAAGGCACCGGCCACCGCCGCACCCCTGGTCACCGAGGCACCCAAGACGACGGAAAAGGCCTGACCCACCCATGGAAACGCAGAGAAGCAGCGACAACCTGCTCACCGACACCCCGGAGCTCTACGAGGCCCGCTTCCCCGACGCCGAACGGCTCGCCGCCCGCTGGGCCGAGGACTGCCTGGGCCGCCACCGCGCGGGACACCGTGTCCTGGACCTCGGCTGCGGCACCGGTCGCGACGCCGCACATCTGCACCGGGCCGGCCGCACCGTCGTCGGGGCGGACCTCTCCACCGCGATGCTGGCCCACGCCCGCAGACACCACCCCGGACCGGACTACGTACAGGCCGACCTGCGCGACTTCGACCTCCAGGAAGGCCCCTTCGACGCCGTCGTCTGCCTGGACAGCGCCCTGCTCTACTGCCACACCAACGCCGAACTCGACGGCTTCCTCGCCTCCTGCCGGCGCGCCCTCACCCCCGGCGGGCTGCTCGTGGCGGAGATGCGCAACGGCGCCTTCTTCCTCGGCCGCACGGAACTGCTCGACGCCCCCGCCGTCCACGCCTTCACCTGGCGCGGCACCGTCCACACCTCCACCACCACGCTGTACCTCGACCGCACCGCCCAACTCCTGCGCCGCACCCGCCTCTGGACCACCGACGACGGCGCCCCGCCCCACGAGCAGCGCTCCGCATGGCGGCTGCTCTTCCCCCAGGAACTGCGGTACGCCCTGACCGCGCACGGTTTCGACGTCCTCGAACTGCACGACGGGCCGGGGCCGCGGACCGACCCCGCCTGGCAGGAGGGCGACCGGCCCGGCGCGTCCGCCGACGGCGACCGGCTGCACCTCGTCGCCCGGCTCACCCGGCACGCCTGACGCCCGCTCGCACCCCCGCCACCCACCCGCGCACAGCAAGGAACCCGCCATGAACGAAGGCCCCGTCAACGACCCCCGCTTCCCCGGCCTGCGCCGTCGCGGCTTCCTCGCCGCGGCCGGCGGGGCCGCAGGCCTCGGCGCGCTCGCCCTCACCGGCTGCACGGACCCGGCCGGGGACGCCGCCGACAGCGGGGGCAAGCCCCGGCGCGGCGGAAGACTGCGGGCCGTCTTCGCGGGCGGCGGCGCGAGCGAGACTCTCGACCCGCACCTGGCCAACCTCTTCGCCGACGCCGCCCGCGCCAAGGCCCTCTTCGACAAGCTCGCCGACTTCGGCGCCGACCTCGGCGCCGAGCCGCGGCTTGCCGCGTCCTGGGAGCCCAACGCAGCCCTCGACCGCTGGACCGTACGGCTGCGCAAGGCGTCCTTCCACAACGGCAGGCCGGTCACCGCCCGCGATGTCCTCTACAGCTACCGCCGCATCGCCGACCCGAAGAAGGCGTTCCGCGCCAAGGCCTCGCTGGAGCCCCTCGACCTCAAGGCGAGCCGGGCCGTCGACGCGCACACCGTCGAGTTCGCCCTCAAGCGCCCGACCGCCGAATTCCCCAACATCCTGGCCGCGTTCGGCGCCTATGTCGTCCCCGACGGCGCGACCGACTTCGACACGAAACCCGTCGGCAGCGGCCCGTTCCGCTTCGTCTCCTTCGCCCCCGGACGTTCCGCCGTCTTCCGGCGCAACGACGACCACTGGGACGGCGCGCCCTACCTGGACGAGCTGGAGTTCCTGGTCGCCAACGAGGAGTCCGCACGCGTCAATTCCCTGCTGGGCGGCCAGGTCGAGTACGCCCACGAGCTGACACCGACCACCGCTCGCGCACACGAGGGCAAGGGCCGGATCGAGATCGTCCGGCTGCGCAACAGCGCGATGCAGGCGTTCGCGATGAAGACCGACCGGCCGCCGTTCGACGACCGGCGGGTGCGCGAGGCGTTCTTCCTCCTCACCGACCGCAAGGAACTGGTGGACGGTGCGCTCTCCGGCGCCGGCGAGGTCGGCAACGACCTGTTCGGCAAGGGCTACGAGTACTACGCGGACGGACTGCCGCAGCGCGAGCAGGACCTCGACCGGGCCCGCCACCTGCTCAAGAAGGCCGGCGCCGACGGGCTGCGGGTCACCCTGGACACCTCGGCCGTCGCCGCCGGCTTCACCGAGTCCGCCGCCATCTTCCGAGACCAGGCCGCCAAGGCCGGAGTGCGGGTGAAGGTGGCGATGGGCAGCAAGGACAGCTACTGGCAGGACACCCTCGACTCCGGAACGCTGTGCTGCTACCGCTCCGGCGCGATGCCCATCGAGTCGCACTTCTCCCAGCGCCTGCTGTCCGGCTCCACCACCAACGCCACCAAGTGGCACCACAAGGACTTCGACGCGCTCTACCAGCAGGCCCAGTCCACCAGGGACAAGAAGGACCGGGCCGCCGTCTACGCGCGCATGCAGCGCCGTCTGTACACCGAGGGCGGCTTCCTGGTCTGGGGCTTCGCCGACTGGATCCTCGGCACCGCCCGTACGGTCCGCGGCGTCGCGCACCGCGCCCCCGCCAACACCCTCGACTGGGCCCGCTTCGACAGGGTGTGGCTCGCGTGACCGGTCTGCGGCCGTGGCTGGCCCGTCGGCTGCTGCTCGGCGCCGGGCAGACCGCCGCCGTCGTGCTGCTCGTCTTCGCCCTCACCGAGGCGCTGCCCGGCGACGCCGCGGTGGCGCTCGCCGGCGACCAGCCCGACCCCGGGCGGATCGCGGCCATCCGGGAGGCCCTGCACCTGGACCGGCCCGCCCACGAACGCCTTGTGGCATGGGCGGCCGGACTGCTGCACGGCGACCTCGGCACCTCACTGACCTCCGGCCGGCCGGTCAGCTCCTACCTCGCCGACGGCTTCGGACCGACCCTGCTGCTCGCCGCGCTCACCCTGCTCCTGCTGGTGCCGCTGGCCGGCGGCCTCGGAGTCCTGGCCGCCCGCCACGAAGGACGGCTCGTCGACCGCCTCATCAGCTCGGTGACCCTGGGCGTGTACGCGGTACCGGAGTTCGCCTTCGGCGTGCTGCTGGTGACGGTCTTCGCGCTGCGCCTCGGCTGGCTCCCGCCGACCGCCGTCGGCTACGGCGACGATCTGCTCGCCCACCCCGCGGCGCTGGTGCTGCCCGTACTGGTGCTGCTGTCCCGCCCGGTGTGCTCGCTGGCGCGGCTGGTCCGCGCCGGCATGATCGACGCACTGGCCTCGCCGTACGTCGCCCAGGCCCGCCGCTACGGCGTCCCCGGCGCCCGCGTCCGCTGGGCACACGCCCTCCCCAACGCCCTTGCGCCCGCCGCCCAGCAGCTCGCCCGCACGGTCGACTGGCTGCTGTGCGGGGTCATCGTCGTGGAGGCCCTGTTCGTGATTCCCGGCCTCGGCACCGTCCTGATGAATGCCGTGGCGGAACGCGACGTCCCCGTCATCCAGGGCCTGGCGGTCGTCTTCGGCTGCACCGCCGTGCTCCTCAACCTCGGCGCGGACCTCGCCACACACCGACTGGTGCCCCGATCGGCGGTGGCCGCATGAGCATCCGTACGGCCCGCGGCCCGCGCCGCTTCACCCTCGCCCTGCTGATCATCACCGTACCGCTGCTCCTCGCCCTCCTCGGGCCGCTGTTCGCCGGGGAACCCGGGCCACGGGCCCCCTCGTTCACCCTCGGCGGCGGGCACTGGGCCGGTACCGACTTCGTCGGCCGGGAAGTCTGGCGGCAGGTGCTGCTCGGCGGCCGCCCGGTGGTCCTGACCGCCGTCGCGGCGACGGCGCTGGCCTATGTGGTGGCGATCCCGCTCGGCCTCATGAGCGCGCTGACCCGCCGCCGCTGGCTGGACGAGCTGCTGATGCGGCCGCTGGACGTCCTGCTCGCCATCCCGTCGCTGCTGTTCATCCTGCTGGTGGCGGCGGTCCTGACGCCCGGCGCCGGCGGTCTCGCGCTGCTGGTGGCACTGGTCAACATCCCGGACGCCGTTCGGGCGGTGCGGGCCGCCACCGCCGAAGCGGCCGCCCGGCCCGCGGTCGAGGCACTGCGGATGCAGGGGGAGACCTGGTGGCGGACCGCCGTCGGCTACGTCGGCCGGTCGGCCCTGCGCACCCTCGCCGCCGACGCCGGGGTCCGGCTGACCGGAGTGCTGTACCTGGTCGCCACGGCCGCCTTCCTCGGCGTCGGCGCCGAACCGGACGCCGCCGACTGGGCGGTGATGGTGGACCGCAACCGCACGGGCATGCTCGTCCAGCCCTGGGCCGTCGTGCTCCCCGCCGTGCTGATCATGGCGCTGACGATGGGCAGCAATCTGCTCTTCGACGCGGCCCTGACGAGGCGGGACGGCAGATCGGGGCGGGGACGGCGTGACCGGAAGCCCGGCCCGGACCGTACCTCGCGGACCGGCCGTACTCCCGCCCCACCGCCCGCTGAGGGAGCACCCGACGACGGCACGCCCAACGAGGACACACCAAACGACGCCACGCCCAACGACAGCACCCCCGGCATCGGCACCACCGCCCACGGCACGCCGCCCGCTCCCGGACCAGACGAGAAGAGCCATCCGTGCACCTGAACCAGGCCGCTGAGATCCGGGACCTCCGCGTCGAAATCGACGGCCGGGCGCTCGTCGACGGAGTGAGCCTACGGGTGCCACCCGGCCGGATCACCGCCCTGATCGGCGCATCCGGCAGCGGAAAGACCACCACCGGACTCGCCCTGCTCCACGAACATCCGCCCGGCGCCGCGGTCACCGGCGAGGTGTGCGTCCCCGACACCCTCGTCGGCTACGTACCGCAGCACCCCGCCACCGTCCTCAACCCCGCCCGCCCGGTCGCCGCCCTCCTCCGGGACATCGCGCGCACCCGGGTACGCCATCTGCCCCGCCGCGCCCGCCGGCCCGAGATCCGGCAACGCATCCTCCGCGCGCTCGCACAGGCTCAACTCACCGACGGCGAAGCCCTGCTGTCCCGCTACCCCCACCAGCTCTCCGGCGGCCAACAACAGCGCATCGTCCTGGCCCAGGCCCTGCTGACCGGCGCCGGCACCCTCGTCGCCGACGAACCGACCACTGGCCAGGACGCCCTGACGAAGCAGCGCATCGCCGGCCAGCTGGGCGCCGTGGCCCGGGAGGGCATCGCCGTACTGCTCCTGAGCCACGACCTGGACGTCGTCCGGGCCCTGGCCCACGACGTCCATGTCATGCGCGCCGGCCGCATCGTGGAATCCGGCACCCCGGAACAGCTCTGGAGCCGCCCCCAGCACGCCTGGACGCGCACCCTCCTCACCCCGGCCGCCGCCATCGCCCCGTCGGACGGCCCGGTCGTCCCGGGCGCGGACACGGACACCGCGCCGCGGACCGCCGGGAGCGAACGAAGCGCGAGGACCCAGGGCACCGACGAAAGGGACGGGACGGACGGGACCGACGAGACCGTCTCCGGCCCGCCCTCCGCCCCCACCCCCACAGCCGTGCTCGAAGTCCACGGCCTCACCGCCCACCACGGCCGCTCCACCGTCCTGCACACCCCCGAACTACGCCTCCCGCCCGGCTGTACGGCCGTCGTGGGCCGTTCCGGCAGCGGCAAGACCACCCTCGCCCGCTGCCTCGCCGGTCTCCACCGGAGCTACGACGGCCGGATCCTGCTGGACGGTGACGCCCTGCCCCGCAGCCTCCGCGACCGTACCCGCGCGCAACTGGCCGCGGTCCAGTACGTCTTCCAGGACGCCCGCGCCGCCTTCGACGAACACCGCCCGGTCCTCGACCAGGTGGCGCGCAGCGCCGTACGTCTGCGCGGCGTCCCGCGGCCCGCGGCCGGGGCGGAGGCCGAGCGCACCCTGAGCACCCTCGGGCTCTCCGCCGCCCTCGTACGCCGCCGCCCCGCGCAACTCTCCGGCGGTGAACTCCAGCGCGCCGCCCTGGCCCGTGCCCTCCTGGCCCGCCCCCGGGTCCTGATCTGCGACGAGATCACCTCGGGCCAGGACGCCCTCACCCGCCGGAGCCTGTGCACGCTCCTCGCCGACCTCGTCCGGACCCACCCGGACATGTCCCTGGTCCTCATCACCCACGACCGCGACACCGCGACCCTGGCCACCCGCATCGCCGTGCTCGACAACGGCCACCTCATCGAACAAGGCCCGGCGGGCCAACTCCTCTCCAGCCCGCGGCACCCCCTCACCGCAGCCCTGTTGCCCTCACCACCCGACGCCGAAGCCGCGCCCGTTCCGTGACCAGGCCCTGGTGCCACCGCCGCCCCGCCCGCCCCTCAAGACAGCCGCAGCGGCAGCGACTTCAGCCCATGGATGAAGTTCGACACCAGCCGCTGCGGCGGACCGGCGACCTCCAGGGTGGGGAGCAGGCGGCAGGTCTCCTCGTACAACACCCGCAGTTGCAGCCGGGCGAGATGCGCGCCCAGGCAGACATGGGGGCCGTCGCCGAAGGAGACATGGGGGTTCACGGACCGGGCCAGGTCCAGCCGGTGCGGGTCGGCGAAGACCCGCTCGTCGTAGTTCGCCGAGCCATGGAAGACCACCACCTTTTCGCCGGCCCGAATACGGCGGCCGGCCAGGTCGGTGTCGTGGGCCGCGGTGCGGCGGAAGCTGAGCACGGGCGGATGCCAGCGCAACAGCTCCTCCACCGCGGTCGCCGTCCCCACGGCGCCCGCGCGCAGCCGGCGGTACGCGTCCGGGTGCCGGGCCAGCGCCAGCAGCCCGCCGGGGGCCGCGCTGCGTACGGTGTCATTGCCCGCGATGGTCAGCAGGAAGAAGAACATCTCCAGCTCGGGCGTGGCCAGTTCGGTGTCCGAGGCGAGCACCGTCATCACATCGTCGCCCGGATACCGCCGCTTGTGGGCGGCCAGATCCCGTGCGAAGTCGAACATGTCCCGCAGCATCGCCGGGGAGCGCGGGTTGGCGGGCCGCCCGTCCGGGCCGGTCACGGGCGGGCCTGATTCGTCCGGGTCCTGGTAGCCGATGACCCGCCGGGTCCACTCCAGGAGCAGCCCGCGCTCGGCGGCCGGCACACCGAGCAGATCGGCGAGGTTGAGCAGCGCGAAGTCATCGGTGACCGACGCGACGAGATCACCCACCCCGTTCCCGGTGCGCGCCGTGTCGACCGCCGCCGTCAGCAGGGCACGGGCCCGCTCGCGTACGACGGTCCCGAAACGGTCGACCTGACGAGGCGTGAAGGCCCGGCTCACCGAACGCCGCAGCCGTCCGTGGCCGGGTGGATCCTGATTGAGCATCATGCGCCGGATGAACGGCAGATCCGCGGGGTCGGGATCGCGGATCTGGGTCGCGCCCAGATGCGAGGAGAACGTGCGGGCGTCCTTCAGGACCCGTACCACGTCCTCGTGCCGGGTGACCGCCCAGAAACCCGGCCCGGCGGGCCAGCCGAGCACCTCGGGCTCCTCCTGCCGGGCCACCGGACAGCGGTCGCGCAGCAGCTGGTACGCCGCGTGCGGCAGCCCGTCGGCATAGCCCCGGGGGTCGAAGACGTCCGGGCCCTCCCGCTCCGTGGCACCGGCCGCGAACACGGTCATCCGGCCGCGATTGCGTCATCGTCGGCGCGCAGGAAGTCCTCCACGGCCCGGATCAGTTCCAGCGGCGTCTCGTCCATGGCGTAGTGCCCCGCCGACGGCAGCTCGACCAGCTCGCCGCGGGTGTACCACTGCATCCAGGTCTGCCGCATCAGCTCGGCGTTCAGCGCGGGATCGAGGGTGCCGGTCACCGCCAGCGCCGGCACCGCGGAGCCGTCCACCTCGGCCTGGAATCCGTCCCCCGACCAGGAGTCCAGCCAGGACCGGAAGGCCTTCGCGTCGCTGCACTCCAGTGACCGCCGCACCATCCGGTCCAGCCAGGCGGCGGGGCGCTGCCCGCCGGTGGTGAGGTCGATGATGGCGCGCCGGTTCTCCGGGGTGTGGGCCGCGGAGGAGAACAGCTCCCACTGCTGCGGCGGCAGCGGCAGACCGGAGGCCGGCACCGGGGAGATGCCGACCAGCCGGCGCACCCGCCGCGGCGCCGCGGCCAGCACCCGCTGGACGACGCTCGCCCCCATCGAATGCCCGACCACCGAGAACCGGTCCCAGCCCAGCCGATTGGCGAGCGCCAGCACATCCGCCGCCCCCTCACCGGTGGTGTACGCGCCGGCCGCGTCCTTCGCCGCCCCGTACCCACGGAGATCGACCCGCGCGTACTGGAACGCGTCCTGATCGAGATCCTCCCGGACCGGGTCGAAGGCAGACCGGTCGGCGAACCACCCGTGCACGAGGATGACCTTGTGCGATCCCGTGCCGCGCACATCATGGGGCAGTACGAAGGAAGCCACGCTCACTCCAACCGTGTGACGGAACCTGCCGACGGTGACCGGCCATTGGCCTTGTGCGACCACAGTGGCCGCAACCTCCCTGCCCTGCAAGGGCGCCGCCGACCCGCTGACCCAGGCAGATTCACCCTGAACGGCGCGGGCCACCGGGCCACCGGACCGGCCGCCGGTTTCGTCATGACCGGTCGGCCGCGTCCAGCCGCTGGACTGCCCCGTTCCGGCCCCGATCCGGCCCGCTCCGGGGCCCGCGGCCCCTCGGACCCGGAGCCGCCCCGGGGGAGCCCCCATCGAGCGTATGTATCGGATGATCGACCGGGTATGCCACCGGCGCATTCGGCGCGCGGCGGCGTGCGCCCGGCCGGAGGGAGGAATCTGGCCCGTAAACCTCCGCTGCGGCTGTCGCGTTTTCCGGCACGGCTCGTTGACGCTCACGTGATTCCCTGCAGCAGCCCGACCCCGGGCATCAACAGCGCCAAGAGACCGCAGAGCGTCAGCTGGGCCGGACGTGTCGCCCTGGTCGAGCCCGCCCCCAGGTGCGCCCGCTACGCCCGCTATCTCGCGCCCCATTGGAAGGGCATGGCGCGCCTCGACAGCGCCAACGGCATCGGCGCCCTCCCGGCCGCGCTCCTGCTTGTGCTCGTCGGGTCCTTGCTGTTCGGCGCCGGGGGAGCGGGGGCGGCCCTGGCGGTACGCGCGGTCTGCGGTGAGCCTCACCTGCTCGGATTCTGGCTGGCGTTCGACGCCGCCACGGCTTTCGTCCTGGCCGCCTCCTACTGGCTGGTGAGCCGCTACGGCCTGCGGTTCTACGACACCGAGCCCGCCGACAACGAGATCTGGCGCCTGGTCACCATCGCCAACACGGCCTGGCGCGCCCTTCCCCGTTCCCACCGCCGTATCCACCAGCCCCGGCTGCGCGCCGCCAACACCGCCGCGCGTCTGCTGCTCACCGACCACGCCGACACCCGCACCCGGCAGGCCCTCGCCGCCCACACCGAGCTGCTGCGCCAGCTGTCCGTCACCGTGCTGCCGGACAACCCTCCGCACGACCAGGCGGAGGAAGCCCTCACCGCCGCCCTCGCGCACCTCACGGACGAATGCCAGAGCCTCCGGGACACCGCGGCCGCCACCGCACCCACCCCTCTGCCGTCGCTCACCGCAGCCCCGGCATAACGGGACGGCACCCCGTCCCCATGGATGAGCGCGGGGCCGGGTAGGAGCCGCGTCAGGGACACACACCGCACCGCCCCGTGCCTCACCGGCCGGGTACGCCCCGGGGGAGTGCCCGAAGACTGCGCTCCAGGAAGTGGCGCTCCGCCGCGTTGTCCGTACGGGCCAGGGCCCGCTCATAGGCCCGGGCCGCTCGTCGCGGTGGAGCCGGCCGAGCCGGATCGCCTCCCGGCAGAGGTCCTCGCGGACCAGCGACTCGCCCGAGCCGGCGGTGTAGCCCTCGTTGAAGAGGAGGTAGACCACGGCCGGGGCGGCCCGGAGGCGGTCCGGGAGATCCGCGTCGGCCCGTCGGTCGTCGTCGATGGGTGCGCCGACGGCATGCTCCATTGGGGCCATGCCCGCCCGCACACGTTCGAAGACCGCCCCGCGGTGATACCACCTCTGGGTATGCGCCACGGGTGAGCACCGGCTCGCGCGCGGCAGTCGTCCCCCTTCCGGCGCTGGCCACGGGAGGGGCGGGAGGCGGTGGCGGCCAAGTGCGGATCCGATCCGGCGGGGAGCGTGAGCGAACTCCCGGCACCCACGGGAACGGGCCCCGGCGGCTCCGGGGCGCGGCGCGGCACACCGCCCGGGGGGCGCGGTCCCTGAGCGTGTACCGGTCGCGGGGGCAGGCGCCGGACCGCTGCCCGGGGAAGGGCTCCGAGGTCTCTCCGACGCTGCGGGTGGCGGCCGGGTACGCCTGGCGCCTGATCATCGTGGGCGCGGCCGCCTACGCGATCTTCGCCGCACTGGGACGCTTCCACCTGGTGACCCTGGCGGTCTTCCTGGCCCTGGTGCTGACGGCCCTCCTGGAGCCCGCGGTCACGCTGCTGAGCCGCTGGATGCCCCGCTCGGCGGCGGTCGCGGTCGGCCTGGTCGTCGGCATCCTGCTGGTCTTCACCGTCCTGAGCCTGATCGGGGCGACCGTCGCCGGTGAGTGGGACGGACTGCGCCGGGAATTCGTCGGCGGTGTGCAGCGCATCGAGCGCTGGCTCGAAGGCCCGCCGGTCCATCTGCGTCCGGGAACCCTCTCCGATGCGCAGGCCCGGCTGTCGCGTTTCGTGACGAGCCATCGCGCCACCCTCATCAGCACCGCGCTCAGCGGCGTCGGCCAGGTGGTGGCCGTCCTGACGGTCGGGGTGCTGGCGCTGTTCTGCTCGATCTTCTTTCTGCACTCGGGCGACCGGATGTGGCAGTGGTTCGGCGGCCAGTTGCCGGAACGCGGGCGTCGTCCCGTCCATGCCGCCGGCTGCGCCGCATGGATCACCTTCACCGGCTACACCCGAGGCATCGTGGTGGTGGCCGCCCTCAACGCCGTTCTTGTAGGAGCCGGACTCTTCGCGCTCGGGATTCCCCTCGCCCTTCCCCTGGCGGTGCTGGAATTCTTCGCCGCCTTCATCCCGCTGGTGGGCTCACCCGTGGCGCTGGCCGTGGCCGCCGTCGTGGCGCTGGCCGCGAAGGGGCCGCTGGTGGCCGCCCTCGTCGTGGTGCTGATCGTGGTCATCGGCCAGATCGAAGGCCATGTGCTGCACCCGCTGGTGATGAGCAAGGCGGTCCGGCTCCACCCGGTGGTGGTGGCCCTCACGGTCATCTGCGGCAGCGTCACCGCGGGCGTACTGGGAGCCGTCGTCGCCGTACCGGTGGTCTCGGTGGCATGGTCCGTCTACGGGGTACTGCGGGTGCCACCCACGGCGGTTTCCCCGGGGCGGTGAGCGGGCCGTCGCTCAGCGGGCCGGGCGAGCGCCGGCACCCGTCAGACGACGGCGCCCTCGGTCCAGGCCCGGCTGAGGACCGCGTCGACCGTCTCGTCCACCGTCTGCCCCGAGGTGTCCAGCCACAGCCCGATGTCCCGGGGAGTGTCGGCCCGCATCAGCTTGTCCAGGTCCTGCACGGTCCAGTCGGGCCCGTACGCCGTCTTGGGACGGGACGCCTCGCGCGCCTCGACCGCCGCCGGGTCGGGGAGCAGCACGACGACCGCGAGCGGCCTGGTCTTGATGAACCCGGTCATCTCGGCCAAGTACTCGCCGATGAGGATGTCCTGCGCGATGACGGTGAAGCCGGCCCGCGCATACTCGTCGGCGCAGTGTGCCGTCAGCCGGTAGCGCAGTTCGAGCTGGGCGACGGCCTGCTGCTCCGCGTCGGGCGTCATGGCGATCTGGCCCCGGACGATGTTGCGGCGGAAGGTGTCACCGCGCAGATGGACGGAGCGGGGCAAGCGCTCGGCGAGTGCCTGCGCCACCGTGGACTTGCCGGCTGCCTGGACGCCGGTGATCACCACGACACCGCCGTCGTTCCACGGCCCCTGCGGTGTCACCCGTCCGGGAGCGTTTGCGGTCATGGTGTGTACTCACTCTGCCCTTCTGCCGTGCGCTTGGCGGAGCCGTCCGCCGCCTCAGGCGTGCTACAGGAACGACCAGCAGGTTGCATGGATTGCAGCCGCAGCCGCAGCCGCAGCCGGTGCCGCGCGGCGTTCGGCGACCATATCGCCGATTCAGCGCGTCACCGCAACGCATTTTCCGCCGGGGCGCAAGCCTCCGGACACCCGTCCGGAACCAGTTCACGACATCGCCCGGTCGGCCGCACGCCTTGTTGGGCCGGGGCCGATCCGGGTACCTGGCCTTGGGCCGGCCTTCCGGATCCGCAACCAGGGCCCTGAGAAACGAAGCCCCCAGCCCCGCGACCCCGCAAAGCCCGGAACCCCAGGGAGCCGCTGTGAAGTTCGGTGTACCGCCCCTCTCCGACGCTTCCGGAGCCCGAGACCCTGTCGTACCTGGACCGGTTCTCCGAGTCGTACCTGGACCGGTTCTCCGACGTCGCGACGGCTTCCGGTGAGCGATCGGATGATGCCGCCGTGCCGACGATGACCGGTGAGCGGGCCCGGGAGCGTTTCGCCGAGGCGCGGATCGCCCGCCTCGCCACCGTCGACGACGCCGGCCGCCCGCACCTGGTTCCGGCGGTCTTCGCCCAGACCGGTGACACCCTGGTCTTCGCCGTGGACCACAAACCGAAGCGCTCGGCGCACCTCAAGCGGCTGGCCAATATCCGCGCCCACCCCCAGGTCTGCCTCCTCATCGACGGCTATGACGAGGACTGGGACCGCTTGTGGTGGGCGCGCGCGGACGGTACAGCCGTGGTGCTGCCACCGGCCGGGCAGGCGGCGGCGTCCGCGCACTATGTGGACCTGCTGACACGCAAGTACCGGCAGCAATACGCCGACCGCGCCCCGCAGGGCCCCGTGGTGGAGATCCGGGTGGCCCGCTGGTCCGGCTGGTACGCCAGCTGACCACTCAGGCCTGACCGGTGGGTCGGCGTGGGCCGACGCCGACCCACGCACGGACCCCGGTTCCGCTACCTCAGGCGCCGATCACGCCCGACTTCGCGATGACGATGTCGGCCTTGGTGGCGCCGCTGCGCGACCCGAGGGACTCGATCTTCTGGACGAGCTCCATGCCTTCGACGACCTCACCGAAGACGACGTGCTTGTTGTCCAGCCAGTCGGTGACGATGGTGGTGATGAAGAACTGCGAACCATTGGTGTTCGGGCCCGCGTTGGCCATGGAGAGCTGGCCGGGCTTGGTGTGCTTGAGCGTGAAGTTCTCGTCCGCGAACTTCTCGCCGTAGATGCTCTTGCCGCCGGTCCCGTTACCGGCGGTGAAGTCGCCGCCCTGGAGCATGAAGTCGGGGATCACGCGGTGGAAGCCGGAGCCCTCGTAGCCGAAGCCGTGCTCGCCGGTGGCCAGCTCACGGAAGTTCTTCGCGGTCTTGGGAACCACGTCGTCGAAGAGCGTGAAGACGATCCGGCCGGCCGGGTCGCCGTTGATGGTGATGTCGAAGTACACGTCGCTGTTACTCATGCCGGTAATCCTCACATCCCCCGTGACCGGCTCGGCACGCACCCCCGGCTTGCCGGTCACAGAGGGTACACACCGCCGCTCCTGGGGGCAGGCCGGTCCGCTCGCGCAACGCGTTCGCACCGGTATCCGGCCCCGCGCGCCATCAGGCCGCAGGGCGCCTGTCCCCGCCCCGTTCGGCAGCGCTCCGGCAGACGAACCAGGGCAGGAAGAACTGGGTGACCGGGCCCACCGCGAGCGCGTACAGCACGGTGCCCGCCCCCACACTCCCACCCAGCAGCAGGCCCACCACGAGCACGGCGACCTCGATCAGCGTACGGACCAGCCGCAGGGAGCGCCCGGTCACGGCGGACGCACCGGTCATCAGCCCGTCCCGGGGCCCGGGACCGAAGCGCGCGCCGACGTAGACGGCGACCGACAGACCGTTCAGGAGCACGCCCCCGGCGAGCAGACCGACCCGGGCGGGGAGCCCGAGGTGCTGGGGGAGGAGAAGGAGCCCGAGATCGGCCGAGTACGCCAGGACGACGATGTTGGCGACCGTGCCGAATGTGGGCCGCTGCTTGAGGGGAATCCACAACAGCAGCACGAGCACACCCAGCACGGCGCTGATCGTGCCGAAGCTCAACGAGGTGTGCCGCTCCAGCCCCTCGTACAGAACGCTCCACGGACTGACGCCCAACGAGGCCCTGACCATGACCGAGAGACTGAAGCCGTACAGGCCGAGTCCGACGAGGAGTTGAGGCAGCCGGCGCAGTGGACGCGCACCGAACGGGAGGTAGGTGAGGGGCGGTGGCGACGGCTTCGGCGACGGCGTCGTACGGGACATGAGCCGCGTGGGACCGCCCGTGGGGCCGCCGCCCCCGTCCGGCGGTGCGGTATCCCCGATGCGCTCCTGCCGACGACGCCGAGGTCCGCGCTCGCCGCGTTCCGTACGGTCCGGAAAGTCCTGACGGTCCTGCTCCATGCCGGTCGCCTCCACGGGCGCACTCCCCACGCTCTCGGTAGATGGGCACATGTGTGCCTCAAGGCCAATACGGCGACTATGTACAGTGATTGGCCTCAGCAGTACGGCCAATCCAGGGAGGGTGGTATGGCGGATTCGCATCCGTTCCGGCCCGTGGACCGGGTGGAGCGCACTCAACGGACCCTGGGGAGCCGGCAGCTCGCCGCGATGCTGCCCGACCCGTCAGGAACCCGCCCCGCCTACCGCCACCTGGCCCGGACCATCAGCGCGCTCATCCTCGACGGCCGTATTGCGCTGCACGTCAAACTCCCTGCCGAACGGGAACTGGCCACGGCCCTCAACACCAGCAGGGCCACCGTCACCGCCGTGTACGACCTGCTGCGCGAGAGCGGTTACGCCCACAGCCGCCAGGGCTCCGGCACCTGGACGGCCCTGCCGGACGACCGGGCTCCCAGCGGCATCACCCGTCTCCTCGGACCCCAGGACACCGCGATCGACCTGGCCAGGGCCGCCCCCGGACTGCCGGAGCAGACCCTCACCGAGGCGCTCGCCAGGATCGCCCCGCAACTGGCCGAGCACGTCCACACCCCCGGCTACCACCCCTACGGCCTGCCGGAACTGCGCGCCGCCCTCGCCGAGCGCTTCACCCGGCGGGGACTGGCCACCGTGCCCGAACAGATCCTGGTGACCTCCGGTGCCCAACACGCACTCAGCCTCGTCCTCGGGCTGCTGTGCCGCCCCGGCGACCGGGTCATGGTCGAGAATCCGTCGTACCCGACCGCGCTGGACGCGATGCGCCGTGGCCGCCTGCGCACGGTGTCGGTCCCGGTGACCGACGCCGGCTGGGACATCGGGACCGTCGAATCGACCGTGCGTCAGGTCGTGCCCCAACTCGGCTATCTGATACCGGACTTCCACAATCCGACCGGTTGTCTGATGTCCGGGCACGAGCGCGTCCGCGTGCTGCGGGCCGCGCAGCGCGCCGGCACCTGGCTGGTCATCGACGAGACCCTGGCCGACCTCGCCCTCGACGTCCCCGCCCCGCTGCCCTTCGCCTCCCACGGCACACCCGGCGGCGGCACCGGCCAGGTCATCACCCTCGGCTCGATGAGCAAGACCCACTGGGGCGGCCTGCGCATCGGCTGGCTGCGCGCCCCCGCGCGGCTCGTCACCGAACTCGCCGGCCAGCGGGTCGCCACCGACATGGGCGGCTCGGTCCTGGACCAACTCCTGGCCCTCGCCCTGCTGACACGGGCCGGGGACCTGCTGCCGCCCCGCCTGGAACAGCTGCGCCGGCAGCGCACCGCCCTCGCTGAAGCGCTCGCCGAACACGTCCCGCAGTGGACCTGGCAACTGCCGCCCGGCGGCCTGTCGTTGTGGGTCGACCTCGGCGAACCCATCGCCTCGGCGCTGGCCGAACGGGCACGGGACTACGGCGTACGCATCGAGGGCGGCGCCTACTTCGCCACCGACCCGGGCCTCTTCGAACAGCGCCTCCGCATCCCCTACACCACACCGCCGGACACCCTGCGCGAGGCCGTCCACCGCATGGCCACCGCCCTCGCCGACGGCCTCCCACGCACACCCGCCACCCGCCACCCGCACTGGATCGCCTGAACATCCGTGAGGGGAAGAGGCCCCGCAACCGCCGCCCCATCAGCAGGACTTGCACCTCACGCAACGGGAGGTCCTACGGTCCGAGCCATGAAGATCGTTGTGCACGACACCGCGTCGGCCATGCTCGACCTCCTGCAGCGACCGCTGGACGAGCGGCCCGACGCCCTACGCGAGATACTCAGCCCGCTCCGGAGCGCGATGTCCCCGATGGGGGACGTGGATCCGGTCCAGATGCATCAGCAGGGCAGCGGCTTCCGGCTCGACCGTGACGACCCGCGCTACGTTCCCGCCCTGCGCCGGATGCAGGACGCGGGGGTATGGGAGCGCATCGAGGAGACCCTCACCACCGCCTGGGAACGGATCGGCGCCGCGGCGCCCGGCATCCGGCACGCCGACACCGTGCACGTCGTCCTCGTGCTCGGCAACCCCGATGACGAGCATCTGATGGGCCGCAGCGCCGGCTACTTCGGTATGGGGGGCTTTCCGGGGGCCATCCACTTGACGATGTGGCCCACCGAGCACAGCCTCCAGAAGATCGTCTGCGGCGCCGCCCACGAGCTCCACCACAATGTGCGCTACGCCAATGTGGTCTGGAACCCGACGGCGGTCACGGTGGGGGAGTACGTCGTCGCCGAGGGGCTGGCCGAGGCGTTCGTACGGGAACTCGTCGGCGAGCAGGGTATGGGCCACTGGTCCAAGGCGCTCACCGGCGCCCCGCTGGACCGCGCCTACGAAAAGATCACTGCCGATATCGACGTGGCCGGAATGCAGAACCTGACCGCCTACGTACTGGGCGACGCCACCGCGCAGCTCATGGGCCAGCAGCCCGTCGGCCTGCCGGACTTCGCAGGCTACGCCGTCGGACTGCGGATCGTGGACGCACACTTGTCGGCGTCCGGCCTTTCCGCCGCCGAGAGCACGGCGCTGCCGGCACGCGAGATCCTCGGTAACGCGGGCGTTCCGACGGGGGCGTGAGGCCCCGGAATCCGGTGGGGGGCGCATCCGCCCCCCACCGGGCTACCGGCCGGAAACCTCAGATCTCCCGCAAACCTTCCAGCGCGGCGTTGATCCGCCGATCGACCGATGTCAGGGTTTCGGAATTCGCTCGCAACCACACAGTGAAGACCTGGAGGCCGTATGGCTGTCCGCCGTGCCGCTGTCGCCGCCGCATCCGCGGCAACGCTCAGTCTTTCCCTGCTGGCCACCTCCTGCAATGTCGGCGGCGCCGCGTCCGCCGCCGAACCCACGCCCCGGCCGCCCGCGAAGAAAGCCGTGGCGACCGGTAGCGGCGGCGCGGTGTCCAGCGTCAATCCGTACGCCTCCCGAGCCGGCATCGAGGTGCTGCGCAAGGGAGGCAACGCCGTGGACGCGGCGGTGGCAACTGCCGCCGCACTCGGCGTGGTCGAGCCCTACTCGGCGGGAGTCGGGGGCGGCGGCTACATGGTCTATTACGACGCCAAGGCCAAGAAGGTGCGCACCATCGACGGCCGGGAGACCGCACCCCGCCGTATGCACTCGGACGCCTTCCTCGACCCCTCGACCGGCAAGCCCCTCCCCACCGACGAAGTGATCAACTCGGGCCTGTCGGTGGGCATTCCGGGCACGCCCGCGACCTGGGACAAGGCGCTCAAGGACTGGGGCACGGTCTCCCTGGCGAAAGCGCTGCGCCCGGCCACCCGGGTCGCCCGCGACGGCTTCGTGGTCAACGACGAATTCCGGGCACAGACCGAAATGAACGAGAAGCGCTTCCGGGAATTCAAGCCCACCACCGACCTGTTCCTGCCCAAGGGCAAACTCCCGGTGGTCGGCTCGCGCTTCCGCAACCCAGGTCTCGCCAAGACGTACCAGCAGCTCGCCCGCGAAGGCATCGGCGCGCTCTACAACGGGGCGATCGGCCGCGATGTGGTGCGGACCGTCGAGAAGCCTCCGATGGCACCCGACGCCTCGCACAAGGCCCGCCCCGGCCTGATGAAGGCGAAGGACCTCGCCGACTACAAGCCCGTACGCAGGGAGCCGACCCGGACCTCGCACCACGGCCTGGACGTGTACTCCATGGCACCGTCCTCGTCCGGTGGCACCACCGTGGGTGAGGCGCTGAACATCCTGGAGAATTTCCACCTCTCCAAGGCCGACCGGACCCAGGCGCTGCACCACTACCTGGAGGCCAGCCGGATCTCCTTCGCCGACCGCAACCGGTGGGTGGGTGACCCGGCGTTCTCGGATGTGCCGACCAAGCCGCTGCTCGCCAAGGAGTTCGCCAAGGACCGGTCCTGCCTGATCCGTTCCGACAAGGCGCTGACCAGCCCGCTGGCTCCCGCCGACCCGCGCCACCCGGGCTCGGGCTGCGAGCACAAGGCCGGCAGCAAGCAGCCGCACGAGGGGCCCTCGACCACGCATCTGGTGACCGCGGACCGCTGGGGCAATGTGGTCTCGTACACCCTGACGATCGAGCAGACCGGCGGCTCGGCCATCACCGTGCCCGGACGCGGATTCCTGCTCAACAACGAGCTGACCGACTTCGACTTCGCCCCCCTCACCAAGGGGACGCCGGACCCGAACCTGCCGGGCCCGGGCAAGCGCCCGCGCAGCAGCATGTCGCCGACGATCGTCCTGAAGGACGGCAAGCCGATGATCGCGGTGGGGTCACCGGGCGGCGCCACCATCATCACCACCGTGCTGCAGACCCTGGTCAACCGGGTCGACCTCGGCATGTCACTCCCGGCCGCGGTCGCCGCCCCGCGCATCTCACAGCGGAATCAGACCGCGACGGAAGCCGAACCGGCCTTCCTCGCCTCTCCCGAGCGGAAGAAGCTGGAAGCCCTGGGCCACCGGTTCGTCCTCGCCCCGAAGGCCTTCACCCCGTCCCCGGAGATCGGTGCGGTGGCCGCCCTGGAGCTCCTGCCCCACGGCAAGCTCACGGCAGTGGCCGAGCCCAGGCGCCGCGGCGGCGGATCGGCCATGGTGCTCAACGAATCCCACTGAGGCCCCACCACGCCGCCGTCCGGAACTTCGCACCATGAAGTCAGCCCATGGAGCCGGCCCCCTGAAGTGCGCACCGTGAAGTTCGGACAGTGAAGTTCGCACGGTGAAGTCGGTCCCCGGCCAGGTCACCCCCGGCCGGGGACCGGCGGAGCGCGCTCGGTGTCCTCCCCGTCCCACCGCCTCGGCTTTGCGGGCAGCCGCGGAGCCATAGGCGGGCCGGGCTGATTGCTTAGCCCACCTGGCCCCATGGGGGTGGCGGAGACGGCGTTGACTCCCCTCCGTCGTGTTCCATCGCGCCATGGAGGTGCCTACGTGATGGCCGACGAAACACAGCAAGACAGCTCTCCGCATCGGGGTGCGCCACGGCGGCGTGTACTGGCCGCGGCTGCCCTGACCTCGTTGTTTGCGGGTGCCGCGGCCCCTGCCCGGGCCCTGTCCACCAAGACGGGCGAGGCGTGGAGCAGCACACTGGTCAAGCCGGTTACCACCGACTTGTCGGACTGGGCCGAGGTGGCTCGCACGCTCGGGCGCAACGGCGACATGAAGCGAAACCTGATGTACCACACGGCGCTCCCACGCCGTGACCTCCGGGTGTGCTCGCACCACGTCCTCGTCAAGCCGGCGCTCGCTCTGGGCTCGCATGTGTCCTTCGTGCGCTACGCGGACACCAGCACGCTGCTGATGGGTGACGTGGTGGTCACCGAACACGAATTGCAGCGCTTCACCGATGCCCTGCACCAGCACAACATCGCGCAGACCGCGATCCACAAGCATCTGCTCGCCCAGACTCCCGACATCTGGTGGGTCCACGTCCATGGTCACGGTCCCGATCCGGTGACTCTGGCCCGCGGCCTGCGCGCCGCGTTCGACCGCACCGGCACCCCACCCCCGCTGCCGCTGTCCCAGCCCAAGCCCGTCGACCTGGACACCGCCGGCATCGACAAGGCGATGGGTGTCAAGGGCTCCGTCGACGACGGGATCTACAAGTCCGTCTTCGTCCGCCGCGAGACCATCACCGACGGAAACCTGGTACTCCCTCCGGGCCTGGGGTCGACCAGCGCGTTCAACTTCCAGCCGCTGGGCAACGGGCGGGCCGCGATCAGCGGCGACTGCGCCATGATCGCCAGCGAGGTCCAAGACGTCCTGAAGGCGCTGCGGCGCGCCGGCGCCGAGCTTGTCGAACTGCACAATCACGGCTTGACGGACGAACCCCGCCTGTTCTTCGTCCACTTCTGGGCGGTAGGCGAAGCCGTCCGACTCGCCCGTGCCCTGCGCCCCGCGGTGGACGCCACCAACGTCGTGCCGGTCGGCTGACCTCACCGGGCAGCGGGCCCGCCCCTGTGGACGACGACTGGCCCTGAGCCCGCCACCAGAAGCTTCCAGCGGCCGGTCCCGGGCGAGCCTGCCGCAGGCTCCGTGCCGCACCCCGCCTACCCGTCTTGCTTCATCTCCTCCGCCACTTCGAACTCTTCCTCCAACACCTCGGTGACCTTCTCCCACAAGGCGGATTCCACCTGCGGGTCCAGCCCCTGCACCGCCGTGCGGAACTCCGCCAGCGCGCTCAGCGGCTCCGCTCCCTCAAAGCGACGGGCGAACTGCGCGGCCAGCCCCAGCGCACCCGCCAGCGTTTTGAGGGAGGAGTGGGCTTCGCCCGCGTACCCCGCCGCGTGGTCCCAGCCGTTGGGGTCGTACAGATCGACGCATCCCACCACGCCGTCCACCATCAGCGAGAACTCCTCGCACTGACCGAACTCGAACGCATAGCTCGTCGGCGGAGAGGTGTCGTCCGGAGTCCGCTGCCCGAACAGCTCGTCCGGGTCCTCCGACCACGGGCCCTCGGTCTTCAGACGGCTCGAATCGAAGTCGATGAATTCCAGAAACCCGTCGAGCCGCACGGAAGGGAAGCCGACATTGGTGAGGAACTCCCTGGTCCCCGCGTGCTCCAGCCGCTCGGGCAGCTCCGCCTCCGCCGGCCGCCACAGCGACCCCACCCCGAAACAGGACTCCAGCCACTCCGCCGTGGGGTTCCGGGCCGCCGCCACCCACTCGTCCACCTCATCCCCCCGCTGATCCATCCGCTCATCCATGCCTGCGTGACCCTCCTCGGCCGTTCCGCTGAAATGACACAGACCAGTGAACCCCAGGGCACTGACAACCCGGCCCTGCTGGGCCCGTCCCCTCCCTCTGACCCGTATTGCGGCGCCTCGGAAGTCCTGACTACCGGATGGACCGGGGAAGTTGAGGTGGAGCGGCAAACGGGCTGCCCGTCGTAGCCATCAACAGCGTCGTACTCCAGGAGAGGAGCGGACCTGCAGACGCCAGATCAGGTCAATGCCCGTCTCACCCGGGGCGGCAGGTCCTTCCGGTATCCGTACGCGCTCCACTTCGGTGAAGCCCAGGCGCCGGGCGACGGCCCCGCTGGCGGGGTTGGCCTCGTCGTGATGAATCTCGATGCGCTCGATACCCGGCATCCGGCGTCCCGCATTCACCAGGGCAGCCGCGGCCATGGTGACCAGCCCCTTACCCGTCCACGAGGGGTGCAGCCAATAGCCGATGTCCAGCCCGCCCGGACCGATCCGGCGCATCAGACTGCAGGCGCCCACCGCCACACCGTCCGTGGTGATCACGTAGTGATACGCCTGCCCCGACGCCCACTCCTCCGCGCACCTGGTCAGAAAGGCCGCGCCCTGCCTCCGGTCATGGTCGGCCGCAAAGGGCATCCAGGGAAGCAAGTGTTCGCGCGACTCGGTAAGCAACCGGTGCAGGATCTCGATGTCTGGCTCACGCCAGCGACGCAACTCGACCTGGTCCGAGCGAAGGACTTCAGCGGGCTGTTCCATGGCCGAGATCCTGGCGGAGCCACGTCAGCTCGACAACGCAATTATCAGCGCTCGGAGTTGGCCAGGTCGCGGATTTCGGTGGCGACGCTGTGCCAGGCGCATTCGGGGAATTCGTGGCCGACGCGCGGCAGAAGGACCAGGCGCGCATGAGCGATGCGGGACGCGATCGCCTTTCCCGCGCTGGGCTTGATGAGAGGGTCGTCGGCCCCATGGAGGACGAGTGTGGGCCGGGTGACGGCGCTGATCGGCGGGCCGTGCCATTGGGCGCCGATCTGGCGGCTCTGCGCGTCCTGGTCGTGTATGCCGCGGTCGGCGTTGCGCTCGGCGGCCTCCCGGGCGGCCTGCTCGTCGAAGGGACGGTTGGGCGAGGCGACGAGCCGGGAGACGGCGACCCCGGCCGCGACGGCCCCGTCAGGGGTGTCGGGAAACCTCACCCGGGCGAACTTCGCCAGGGTGCTCATCCGTATGTACCGCATGGTCCGCAGCCCCGAGACGTCTCCGGGGACGGCGGCCATGGTGGTGAGGGTCCGGACACGGCCGGGATGCCGCAGCGCCACGCGTTGTGCGACGGCGCCACCGAGGGAGACGCCCAGCAGATGCGCCGATCGCCACCCCAGGGCGTCCATGACGGCGATGGTGTCATCTGCCATGTCCTCGGCCGTATATGCCTCTTCCCGCTTGGCGAAGAGCGCGGAGAGGGGATTGCGGGTGGCGGTGGGCGGCAGGTGGGTCGATTCCCCGCCGTCGCGCTGGTCGTACCGGGCCACGGCGAAGCCCTGCGCGGCCAGCAGCCGGCACAGCCCGTCCGGAATCCAGAACCGGTTGGCGCCCAGCCCCGTGGCCATCAGCAGCGGCTCACCGTCGGCTCCTTCGACCAGCGAGTCGAAGGCCAGCCGCACCGCGCCGTTCTCCGCCCAGCGGACCGGACCCCACAGATGCTCCTGATGCTCCTGAGTTGAGGACACGAGAACCGAACCTCCTAAAACTGCGACCGGTGTTCGCAGTTTAGAGTAGTGCATGTGCCGCCGGAGCGGAGGAGGCAGGGAGAGAGATGAACGAGTGCCCATGGAACCTGTGACGGTCTGGGCGCGGGCCGAACGCGGTGCCCGCGGCCCCGTGGCTGTGCACAGCCACGCTGAGCTGACCGCTGCAGCCATCGAGCTGGCGGACCGGGGCGGCCTCTCGGCGCTGTCCATGCGCCAGGTGGCCAAGGAACTCGGCACCGGCCAGGCATCCCTCTACCGTTACGTCTCCGGCCGCGACGACCTGCTCGACCTGATGGCGGACGCGGTGGCCGGCGAGATCGACCTCGGCGTCCCGCTCCACGGCGACCCCGTTGAGGACCTGGTCGCCCTCGCGACCCGGGCCAAGACCGTCCAGCTGCGGCACCCCTGGCTGCCCGATGTCCCACCGGAACCTCTACGGCTGGGGCCGCGGGGCGTCGACTACCTGGAATACGCCCTACGGGCACTGGCCCCGGCCCGCCTGCCGGGCCGGACCGAGCTGGAAATCGTCGCCTTGATGAGCGCCTTGGTCGCACAGTTCGCCCGAGCGGAAATCCAGGCCGCCCGCGGGACCACCGACCGCCATGCGGCGCAACTCGCCTACCTGAGCCAGACGGCCTCCCAAGGCCGCCATCCCCGCCTCGCGGCCGCCATGGCCGACCGCACGGGAGGGGATCCGGCAGCGGATCCACAGCTTCTGTTCGAGCGGGCCATGCGCCGGGTGCTCAGCGGACTGGTCGTCGGTGACGTCGAGGACGATGAAGGCCTTGAGAACCCTGACGACCTTGACGACCTTGAAGAGGCCGGGGAGGTCGACGCCCTCATCGTGGCCGAGGAAGAGAGCGAGGACGGCGACGGCGGCCGCGGTGCTCGCTGAGGTCGTCCCCGTCGCCCCCACCGTCACCGGCACCGCGCCCGAATCGGACTGTCGGCTGTTTGGCTGCGGCAGAGGTGTCGCCACGGACAGATCCGGCGTCGTGGGGGTGCCGGGAGGCATCATGGTCTGATGAGGGTGATGCCGGTGTGGTCACGGGTGCGCCGTTGGGTTCCGGCCGTGGTGATCGCCCTAGCGGCGTTGGTGGATCTGCTGACGCCTACCTCGGTGTCGTCCGCACCCCTGCTGGCCGTGGCACCGGTGGCCGCGGTCTCGCTGCTCAGCCCGGCAGGGATCGTCGGTATCGGCGTGACGGCGATGGTCGTGCAGGCGGGTCTCGCGTTCGTCGACGGGTCGTACGACTGGCAGGGCGACGCGGCGGTCCAGATCACGCTGGCGTCCGTCACCGCCCTGGCCGTCGGCCTGAACCGGTCCCTGCGCATGCAGCACGCGAGCGCGAGCCGGGCACGCTACGCCGCGGAGATGGCCCAGCGTGCCGTACTGCCCAGCCCTCCGAGCCGTCTGGGGGACCTGCGCATCGCCGCCCGCTACGTACCGGCCGAGGACATGGCGCTGATCGGCGGCGATCTCTACGTGATGCAGGAGACCCCGTACGGGGTGCGCGCCATGGTCGGCGACGTACGGGGGAAGGGACTGTCCGCCGTGACGGCGGTCAGCGTCGACATCGGGGTGTTCCGCTACGCCGCCGATCATGAAGCCGACCTGCCGGCCCTGGTGGGCTGCATGGAAGAGGCCCTGCTGCGCGAAAGCCAGCGCCGGGAAGGCCTGGATGCGACGGAGGGTTTCACCACCGCGCTGATCGTGCAGTTCGCCGACGATCTGAGCCAGGTCCATATCGTCAACCGCGGCCATCCCGCTCCCGTGCTGCTCCTCGCGGATGGCCGGGCGCACGTGCTGGAGCCTGCGGAGGTGGCCCCGCCCCTGGGCATCACCGGCCTGGGGTCCTGGACGTCCCCGGTGGAGTCGTACGCCTTCCCGCCCGGAGCGATGCTGCTCTGCTTCACCGACGGCGTCACCGAGGCGCGTGACCCGGCCGGCGTCTTCTACGATCCCGTGGACCGTGTCCCGCACATGGTGCGGTCCTATCAGCGGCAGACGGGCCACTTCCCCGACCCGTCGACGGTCCTGGACCTCCTGGCCCGCGACGTCAGCCGCCACAGCGGTGGCGCTCCCCAGGACGATCAGGCCTTGCTGGTGCTGCATCGCCCACGGTGGGAGAGGGACCTTCTTGCGCGGTCTGGGGGGGTGTAGGGGCGTAACTGGGCCTGTGTGTGCATGACATGTGGCTGGCATACCGCCAGCCCGCGGTGGTGTGGTCCTGGCCGGGTCCGGGGGAGGGCCATGGCGGGGCTCACCCCACCCGCGGGCGGTCTCTCCTGGCCATCCGGTGTGGGCGTCGTCGTCTGGCATACATCAGGCCTGCTGCTTGCTGGTGTTGGTACTCATTACTGCCTCCGGCGCTGACTCCGGACCGCGGCGGGCTTCTTGACCCCTGTGGCCTGTATGCCTTCGTGGTGGGCCTGGCCCCCCGCAGCCGGACATGTCCGTGGTGGGCCCGCACCTTCTGGGGCGCGCGAGCTGATGTCCCGTCAGCAGCCAAAGCACCATCACTGCTCCCTCCCCACCCGCATGATCTCTATGCTGACGGCATGTTCGATATACCTCTTTCGGCGCTTGAAGTCGCGATGGTCCAGGCGGGCGCCCGAGCCGTGGATACCCTGCGCGACACCGCGGCTTTCGCGCAGGGTGTCGAACGGCTGGGCTATGACCGGATCTGGTACGCCGAGCATCACCATTCGCCCGCGATCGGCGCGTTCCCGCCCGTGGTGCTGAGCGCGCACGCTGCCGCATCGACTTCGGTGATCCGCCTGGGCTCAGGTGGTGTGCTGGCACCCAACCATGCGCCTCTGACGCTGGCGGAACAGTTCGGAACGCTGGCGGCTTTGCACCAGGGCCGTATCGACCTGGGGGTGGGCCGGGGGCCCGGGACCTTCGACGAGGCGACCGCGCGGGCGCTGCGTCGCGGAGCGGGGCCGGCGACGGACGCGGAGTACGAGGGCGACGTGGCCGCGATCCTGTCGTTCCTGGTGGACGAGGTGGCGCTGGACCCGTTGCCGGAGCCGTGGCTGCTGGCCTCCAGCACCGCGGGTGCCGCTCTCGCCGCGCGACTGGGCCTGCCGGTCGCCGTCGCCCATCACATCCGGCCGGAAAACACCCAACCGGTGCTGGAGCGATACCGGGCGAACTTCACACCATCCCGTTGGTGCGACGTGCCCCGGGTGCTGGTGTGCGTGGAAACGGTGTGCGCCGAGACAGAGGAAGAAGCCGCGTGGCGCGTGGGACCGATGGACGTCGTCAAAGCCGGCCTCCTGAAGGGGCAGAGCGAGATCCCGTTCCCCACGCCCGCTGACGCAGCCACACACCCCTTCACAGCGGCGGAGCGACAGGCACTGGCCGCCTTCCGCACACAACAAGCCGTCGGAACACCTGAAACCGTCCTGCACCGGCTCAGCCGGCTGGCCAAGGCGACCGGAGCAGACGAACTGATGCTGACCACACCCGTCTACGACCTCCGCGACCGCCTTCGTTCCTACGAACTCGTCACGAAGCACTCCGGGACCACAACAGCACCGTAGGAAACACGAACGAGACCGTCCCACTGCCGGTCTCGGTCCGGGCGGTGTGCTGGCTGAGCCCGCTCAGGAATGTTGCCGAGGGGCAGTGCCTGTCCCGCAGTTGCGTCGAGCCGGAGGCCAGGCTGTAGTTGCCCTCTCTTTCCTTAGCGGGAAGTACGCAGGGAGGCGTCCAGGACAGCCATCAGTTGTGCAACGCGGCTCTTGCCGGTCGGCGCGAGCGGGTATCGGTTGAGGACACCGATCAGCACGGGTGTGGCGCGTTGCCGGGCCTGCTCGATCAGCTGGAGTCCGACGTCGGGATCGTCGCCTGCGTTGAGTTCCCCTACGCGGGCGGCGCTTGCGGCAGCGCGGAGGATGTGGCCTACCTGGGTGGCTTTCGCGATCGGATGGAGATAGGCCGCAGAGGCGGCATCGCCGGCTGCGGTTGCGGCCAGGCGTGCGGTTTCGGTGGCAGCCTCCTTCGCCGCGCGGTGTGCGTCCAGGGAGGTGATGCGCTGGAGCTTGGTTCTTCTGGCGCCGTTCACGAATTCCCATGCGGCGTCGAGCGCGGCACGAGGACGTGGATCGTCGGGGTGCGCGGCTTCGAACACCGGGATGACTTCCTCGGCGCTCTGCGCAGCGTAGCGCGCGACAACACGCAGCTCCTCCATGGCCAGTTCGAAGTCCCCGGTCCCGTTCGTCATGCGTCCGATCCTCCCACGCACCAACTGTGTGCAGCTCCCGCTGGTGTGCTACGACGCAGGAGGCTGCACCAAGGCTGGCTTCTGCCTATTGGCGGGAGGCGGGGCCAGATGGGCAGCACCGGTGGCCGAAGGTGAAGCACTGGGCGTCGGTGCTTCGGGACGACGCTGTTGAGGTGGCCTAGAGTCGCCGCATGCGACGCAGGACGGTATGGGTGGTAGCTGGGGGAGTAGCGCTGGCCTGGGGGGAGTGGTTGAACTGGCGCTGGTCTCGCACGCTTGTGGGGAACCGCGGGGGCGTTAGTGAGGCCGTGGTCGTGCTGGGGTACCGGAACCCCCGAGCGACGGCGAACCTCATCAACCGCTGGCGTGTCCGTGCCGGGTTGCGCTCCATCGCGGCCGACAGCGCGCGTAACACCCGCGTGATCTTCAGCGGCGGTGCGACCACCGGCGGCGCCGCGGAGGCGCAGCTGATGGCTGACTACGCGAAGTCGGTACGCACGTTCGACGGCACGGTCCTCCTCGAAGACCAAAGCGGGACGACGTGGGAGAACATCACGAACGTGGCCCCACTGCTTGAGGACGCCGACCGCATCAAGATCGTCTCCCAGCCGGCTCACGCGCTCAAGGCCCGCGCGTACTTGCGCAGGCAACGCCCTGATCTCGCCGACCGGCTCGTGCGCGCGGACGACTACCACCTCGGCGAGTGGCTGATCGCCAAGCCGCTTCTGGCCCTGTACGGACTGTGGACGCTCCGTCGTTTCCGTGCTGATGAGCGAAGGACATGCCTCTAGCCGGCGCTGCTGTCACGACGAACGCAGGCAGTCGTCGCGCGGGTGTGGTGTCACATCCGGTGCCGCTGTGGCGTCTTCACCGTGGAAGCGAGGAAGGGATCGTCAGGTGAAGAGTGTCATCGTGTGCGTCTCCGTGTCGCATGGCAATACGCGTCGTATCGCCGACGCCATGGCCCACGTACTGGGTGCGAAGGTCGTATCCCCCGAAGCGGCCGAGCCGACGGAGCTGGCCGCCGCCGACCTCGTGGGCTTTGGTTCAGGCGTCTTCTACGGTCGGCTGCACCCTCGCCTGACCAACTTCGTCAAAGGACTTCCCGCTGGGCGGGGCCGTGCGTTCGTGTTCGCTACCAGCGGGCTGTCCGAGTTCCCGCCGGTGCCTTTCACCCGTCCGCTGATCCGGCTCCTCGAAGGGAGGGGTTTCGCGGCGGACGGGAGCTTCTCGTGCCGTGCGTTCGACACCTGGATGCCCTTCAGGCTTGTCGGCGGACTCCACAAGCAGCGGCCGAGCGCCGGGGACCTGGCGGCCGCGCGGGCGTTCGCGGAGCGGCTGCGGAGGGGTGGGCCGATGGCATGAGCACGGGGAGGCGCGGAGCCTGACGGTCCGCTCTGCCTGCCAGCCCGAGGACGCGGCATCAGTTCGTACGGTCACGGATTCCGTCGGAGCAGCAGTCGCTCTTCGCGCCGGCGGCGGTGTCGAGGCGACAGAAGCACGACGCCTCGACGGGGACGTCCGCGAGTGCGGTGGCCACGGTGAGCTGCTGGGCGACGATGCGGGCTTCTCCCGTCTTGCCGAGCTGCACGAGGCACTCGTGGAAGCCGTGGAGGGCCCAGACGTTTCCGGGATGCTGCAACGGCCTGGGCAGGGTGTCGTCGAGTCCGAGGTCGGCCCGGTAGACGGCCTCGGCCTCTTCGACCCGGCCCTGTTCCAGCAGGAGCGCCCCGTAGGCGTGGCGGGTCGGCTGCATCCAGCCCCACGGTTCGTCGTAGGGCAGGTTGTCGTCCAGCTCGATGGAGCGCTCCAGGGCGGCAAACGCCACGTCGTACTCGCCCTGGCGGTAGAAGAGTTCGCCGTCGAGCATGGCGGAGGCGATCGCCAGGATGTCCCGGCACGTGTTGTTGAACAGCATCCGCGTCTCGGGAACCCCTTCGACCGCGTGACGGAACAGTTCTCGTTCGGCCTCGGCCTCGACGGTCGCCCCCGTGGCCGAGTACGCCACTGCGCGCGCGTAGTGCAGCATCGCCGTGGTGACGCAGTACAGCTCCGGGTCGGCGGGCATCGGCAGCGCGAGGATGTCTGTCCACCGGCCGAAGCGGATCAGCACATGCACCCGCATGGCGAGAAAGCCCTCCAGCCAGTCGGCCATCGGCGGGCTCTCCACGCGCAGCAGGTCCTCAGGGATGGACGCTTCGAGTTGTGCGGCCGTCTCCAGCGCCGTCCTGGACTGGCCGAGGAACATCGCTCCGTAGATCTTGAAGTGGTAGTTGTGCGAGCGGTACAGCGTGTAGAAGTTCATCGCGCCGGCTCGCCGCAGGTACTTCTCGTCAGCCCTGATCGCTTCGCTGTTGCCCGACACGACCCGTCGGTAGTCCCCGCACAGCACGTCGAGATGTGAGGGCATGTGCTGCAGGTGGCCCCCGTCCGGGACCAGCCCTCGCAGTCGGTCGGCGACCGCAAGGGCCTTCTCCGGCGTCGGCGACATCTCCATCAGGTGGATGTACATGTGGAGTGTGCCCGGGTGGTCGCTGCCGGCCGCGGTCAGCAACGCGCGGTCGAGGACGGCCTTCGCCTCCAGCGTGCGCGCGCCGACGGCGGGCTCGCCCGTACGCAGGTCCCACAGCTGCCACGGGGTGAGGTTCATCAATGCGTCCGCGTAGAGGGTGGCGACGTCCAGGTCATCGGGTGAGAGTTCGTAGACGGCGCGCATGGCCTCGGCATAGGGCGCGTTCCAGACGGAGCAGTCCTCCACTGCCTGCGTGGCGGGGTAGCGCTCGCGCAGTGCCTCAATGAGCGCGCGCTCGGTCGGCGTGGCGCCGTCACGCAGCTTGTGGGCCCGTTCGACGGCGGCGTGCGCCCGTTCCACCGTGCGCTGCAGCTCGCTCTCGTCGAAGAACTCCCAGGGCTTGTTGTAGTTGGGGCCCAGGGCGAACGCGATGCCCCAGTACGCCATGGCACAGCCGGGATCCGCTGCCGCCGCCGATTCGAAGCAGGTGACGGCCTCTTCGTGGTTGAACGCGTAGCTCCAGGCGAGTCCACGGTTGAACCAGAGCTGTGCTTCCGGCGAACGTGTCGATACGGGCCGGGCGAAGGTCCCGAGGTCGAAGTAGTCCATGAGGATCTCCTGCAGAGGGATGTGGACTCGACGATAGTCCGCGTTGAGTGCGTAGGTGCCGATTGGCTTTGTGCACTTCCGGCGGATCACGCCGTACCGCATTCACTCGAATGAGCTTTATCCCTGAGGGGCGGATTCAGCGATGGCGAGGCCAGTGTTCCGCTGCTGGCGACGGGAATGGCGTTATGCCCCTCCGCAATCCGGGCGGCCCGCACGCTGCTCATCGCGTGCACATCCCCCAGTCCTTCTCCGGGCCCTTGCCGTCCGAGACTCCCAAGAGCGGAGTTAACTGGCACGGCGTCAAGTTCGGTGCCAGTACGCCGAGAACAGCAATATGTGCTCTTCGAGTGGAAGGTCCCGCGGTCGCCTTCGTCGAGCTTTGCTCCTTCGTGGAAGTGAGCAGCCCTGCCTGCTCTGACGGTCGGCCGACCTCCTAGACTGCCGTCGTCTCAAAGTCTGATCGGAGCACGACATGCGTCGCCTTATTCTCGCCCCCGTCCTCGTGGCAGTAGCCGCCCTCGCACTCACCGGGTGCGCGCAGGACTTTGGTCACGGCCCTGAAGGCCGGGTCACTGAAAAGACCAAGGACGGGAAGAAGTTCTACTTGGTCGTCGATCCCACGAAGGAGGGCAAGGAGCAGAAGTTCCGGGTCAGCAAGTACGACTACCACGACTGCAACCGGGGCTCGAAGTACCCCAAGTGTGTCGACGATTAGGACCTGTCCGGGCGATCACGTGCGGAGCCAGATGACGATGGCTGCGACGGTGACGGTGCCGGGAAAGACGTAGCCCCGCTTGTCGTAGCGGGTGGCGACTGCTCGTGCCTGCTTGAGTCGGTTGATCGTTCGCTCGACGGTGTTGCGTTTCTTGTACCGCTCTTCGTCGAAGCCTGGAGGCCGTCCGCCTCGTGACCCCTTCCGTAGGCGGGCGGCCTGGCTATCTGTCTTATCCGGAATGGTGTGCCGGATGCCTCGATGCCGCAGGTAATGGCGGCAGGGCCCGTTACTGTACGCCTTGTCGGCCGCGACACTCTCCGGCCTCTTGCGCGGCCTGCCGCGCCCGCGTCGTGGGACGCGAATCTTCTCCAGCACCGGTGCGAACTGAGTGCAGTCCGCCCGCTGCCCCGGCGTGACGACCAGGGACAGCGGACGGCAGCGTCCGTCCGCGCTCAGATGGACTTTCGTGGTGAAGCCACCGCGCGAGCGGCCCAGGCCCTCACCCGATGCGCCACCTCCACCAGGCGGCCGTACAGGTTCTGCCACGGCGTTTCGTCCTGGTGTTCTGCCGTTGTGGCCCCCTTTTGATGCGGGGCTGGTGGTGGGTCGGTGCGGGCGCCGGCAGCGTGGTGGCGCGCGCGCACGGTCGTGGAGTCCACGGAGGTGTCCCAGTCGATCTCACCCGCCGCATCGGCTGCGGCCTAGCTGCTGCAGCACGCGCTCCCATGTCCCGTTAGCCGACCACAGCCGGTGCCGTTCGTAGACCGTTTTCCACGGTCCGAAGCGTTCCGGCAGGTCACGCCACTGCACCCCATTCCGTACCCGATACAGGATGCCGTCGATCACCTGGCGGTGGTCCCGCCACCGGCCGCACCGGCCGTTGCTTACGGGCAGGAACGGCCGCAGCCGGTCCCACGCCTCGTCCGTCAAGTCCCCGCGAACGGTCATGCTGCGGAAAACGAGTTCTGCCGTCTGATCAGCACGGCCTACGCTTCATTGGTCGATGACACCGCATCTCCAACATAACGGGGGTATTGATGTGGAGGCGAACAGCGGCAGTGGCCTTGCATCGTGGGAACGGTTGCCTGGCTACGTCTTCCGGCCGTATCGCGGCCACGACGACCATGGCGCGATGGCCGGTGTGCGGCTGGGCTGTGCCCAGCGGGATCGGGCCGACGCCCGCTCGGTTGTGGAAGGAATCCCGACGGCAGCCGAGATCGCCGAATCCTGCGCCAAACTGGACGATCCATCCGAGAACCAGGTCCTGGTGGAGCACGACGGCGGCGTCGTCGGCTACTCGACGATCAGGTGGTGGCACGAGCGGGACGGGACATGGCTGTACCTGCACCGCGGCTATCTGCTGCCCGAGCACCGCGGCCAGGGCATCGGCTCGGCCATGCTCAGTTGGGCAGAAAGCCGTATCCGTCAGCTCGTGCAGCAGCATGGAACCGCGCAGACGGCCGTGATCGGCGCGAACGCCATGGCCTCCGAACAGGAGGCAACGGCGCTGCTGCTCGAAACGGGATACCGGCGTGTCTTCAGCCTGGTAGAGCTGGAGCTGTCCGATCTGCGACAGCTCTCCGACGGCAAGCCGTTGCCAGCCGGCATCCGAGTCGGTGCGGTCGATCCGAGCAGCTACCGCGCGGCATGGAAGACGGTCGTTGATTCGTATGCGGATGCCGCCTTCACCCAGAGGTGGACGTTCGAGAGCTTCCTCGCCACTGCCGACCCGACGTGCTGGCGGGCTGCCTGGGATGGGGAGATTATGGCCGGGGTCGCCTTGTGCTCCATCCGTCGGCACGACCCCGCTGTGGGCGAAGTCGAAGAACTGAGCGTCCGGGCAGAGTCAAGGCGTCTGGGACTTGGGCGGGCCCTGCTGCTGGACGGGCTGCGATGTCTTCGCGAGCACGGTGCGGAGACCGCCCGGTTGTACACCGGGACTGCGAATCCGCACCGGTCCTACGACCTCTACGAGAGCGTAGGATTCCGGTGCCAGAACGAGCACGTCCGCTACCGCAAGCCGATCGCTGTCTGATCCGACAGAGCCAGCTCGGCAGCACCTGACAGTGCGGATTGCAGAAGACTGAGCCCTGATTGATCGGCCGGACAGGTCCTAACCCACGCAGCTCTCCCTGCCCGGCCGTGTCCAGAAGTTCGAGGGGCACGGCCACCGCCACCCGCGCGCTCACCCACTCGTCCGCCGTCCGAGGACGAGCCCGAGGCGGCCAAGGCGGCGTACGCCCGGCCGGCCATCAGCAGTGGCCGGTCCGGGACCGTACCCCTCGCGGCGTTGACACCTCCCGCCGGGCGCGGACGAGTTGTTGCTCTGGTTGCCGGCAGCGTGGCCATCGGATTCCAGATGCGCCCCGGGCGAGACGGCGTTGACCGCTTCCGCCGCTCCCTCGCCGGGCTGAGAACCAGTGGGCGTCGGCCCAAGCCGCACAAGCGCGAGCGGGCCTCACAGGGGGCCTGAAGGAGCGGCGAAGGGTGAGTGATAGGTTCTCAACAAGCGTTTATTTTTTGCGAATCGGCCGTGAAGCCCGGGGCGAGGCCCACACCGTGGCGCCTGCACCGCATCGTGGAGAGCGAGCACCATGCGCATTCTCATCACTGCACAGGCAATCTATTCGCATCTCGCCCCCCTGGTGCTGCCAGTGGCGGAGAGGGCCCAACAGGCAGGGCATGAAGTGGCCGTCGCCACGGGAGCCGGTGTTGTCCAGCACATCGAGAATCGCGGACTTACCGCAGTGACGTTGCCCAACGTCCCAACGATGGCGGAAGCACTCGAGGACGGTAGGCTCCGGCCCCCGCCGGGCATGGAGAAGGCCGGTTCCGTGACCATCGAGCTGGCGCCGGAATTCTTCGCTTCGGCCTTCGTCGGGCTCCTCGCCGAGGCCGGCGCCCAGGACCTCCTCGAAGTGGCGAGGAGCTGGCAACCGGACCTGATCCTCCACGAGTCGACCGAGTACGGTGGCTATCTGGCGGCGGAATGCCTCGGCATCCCGCACGGCGCTCTGGACATCGCGCCGATGGCGCCCTATGCCCATCCCGTCGTGACGGAGGAACTCAACCGGCAGCGCGGGAAGCTCGGCCTGGCACCGGTCAGCGATCCCTGGCACACCTTCCGGACCTTCCGTGCCGGAGTCGTTCCGGAGGACTTCTATCCCACGGACAGCCGACTGCCCAGCGCCCGCTGCTACCAGCTCCCCGCCCAGGCGGTACAGGGTGCCCTCGACCCGGATATCGCCCAACTCTCCACGGACCGGCCGTTCGTCCTCGCCACCCTCGGCTCGAATGCCACCCGGCTTCCCGGCGGCGCGCAAGCTCTGCTGGAGACCATCATCGAGACGCTCGGAGAGCTGCCCGTCACCGGAGTAGTGGCCCTGGGGGCGGACCGCGACCCGGGCCAGTGGGACGGGCCGCGCCCCGACAACGTCCATCTGACGTCTTTCGTGCAGCAGGAACTGCTGCTCCGGTCCAGCGATCTGTTCCTTACCCATGCTGGATTCAACGGGACCCGGGAGGCGCTGGCAGCCGGAGTCCCCATGGTGGCTGTGCCGTTGTTCGCCGAGCAGTCCCACAATGCCGCCCGGCTGCAGCAGTTGGGCGTCGGGACCCGGATAGATGTCCAGGACGTCACCCGCACTTCGCTGGCCGAGGCGGTGCGCACCGTACTGGAGGACCGCTCCTACCGGTCCCGCGCCCAAGGACTGCAGCGCCGGTCCCACGCTCTGCCGGACCTCAACCGGCTGGTGGAGGACGCAGTGTCGCTGGCCACCTGAGCCGGACGGCTCTCCTGCGCACCCCACCCATGGTGACGGTACGCCCAACTGTTGCGTGTCACTCCGGCCGCTGGGACTCCACCGGTCGGAGTGCAGCGGCGGTGAGAGCCGGCCCCACCCTGAAACAGCATCGACTCCCCACCCCTGCGGACCCCTCCGATCTACCGTCTCCAAGTCCTCGGCGCCGCCCGGAGGTGCTTGTACCATCAGGACCGGCACCGGAAAGGAGGCCGACTTGACCTGCGCCGATGCAGTGACGAATGCGCCCGGACAGGCCGCCCGGCGGACGGTGGAGCCAGGAGGCCCGGCCGAGGACACAGCCCTTCCGGAGCGCAAAGGTGAGCGCACACGTCGGCGTATCCTGACGGCCGCACGGCGGAAGTTCGCGGAGGTCGGCTATGAACGTGCCACCATCCGCGCCATTGCGGCCGAAGCCGCCGTGGACAAGTCCTCCGTCATCCAGTATTTCGGCAGCAAGCAGGACCTGTTCCGCGAGGCCGTCCACTGGCAGATCCCCCACGACGAACTCACCACCAGCGACCCCGGCCAGACGGTGGAGAACCGCCTGCGCGGCATGCTGGACACCTGGGCGGCGGATCCGGACAGCCCCATGGCAGTGCTCCTGCGGACCAGCATGACGAGCGACGAAGCGGCAGAGCTGCTGCGTAGGCATCTCACCGTGGAAGTCACCGATCACATCGCTGCCACCATCCATACCCCCGACGCGCGACTGCGTGCCGCACTGTTCAGCGCGATCATGATGGGCCTCGCCGCCCAGCGCTATCTGCTGCACCTTCCCGACCTGGCCGAGGCGGACGTGGAGGACATCGTGCGGATCGCCACTCCGCTGCTCCGTGGCCTCATCGCTCCGGACGCGTAAGCACCTCCCTGGCCGAACCGGCCGTCGGCCCTGCGATGAGCCACGACCTTTCGTGACGAGTGGCCAGTTCAACTGGTGGTGTGATGCGCTTTGTTGGCGGCGCACGGGCAGGGGCGGCCAGCGGGATGACGGGAGAATGCTCGTGTGATATACACGCATAATTCCTTCGCAGCGTCCTTTCCGCTTCGGTGTCAACATGTTCGTTCCCGGTTCGCGACACGAGTGGAGCGCGAAGTGCCGCAGAGCCGAGGAACTCGGTTTCGATGTCGTCGGAGTGGCCGATCACCTGGGATTCTCCGCGCCGTTTCCAGCGATGGTGCTTGCGGCCGCAATGACCGAACGGGTTCGTCTGAGTACGTTCGTGTTGAACACACCGCTCTACAACCCCGTCCTTCTCGTGCGTGAAGTGGCGAGCACCGACCAATTCGTCGACGCGGGCGTATGGAACTCGGGCTCGGCGCAGGCTACGTGAAGGCCGAGTTCGACGCCGCGGAGATACCGTTCCCCAGCGGCGGAAGGCGGGTCGAACAGCTGGAACGGACGGTCACCACGTTGCGTTCTCTGTTTGAGGACACGGAATATCAGCCGCGTCCGGCCCAACCATCCGGGCCACCACTGCTGATCGGGGGCTGGGGCGACCGGCTGCTGCGGCTGGCCGCCGCGCACGCCGACATCATCGCCTTGACCGGAGGCTGGGCCGGCGCCACGGGTGAGGTACTCCATCTGGCCGGAGTCGCGCAGACGGAAGAACGGGTCGCCTACGTGCGCGGCCTACTCGGTGACCGTGCCGACGCCGTGGAGCTGAACATCATGGTGCAGCAGGTGATTCCGCCTGCCGAACGCGGCGTGGTTCCCGGCAGGTTCGAGCCGCTGCTGCCGCCCGATGCCGTGGACAGCCCCGAGGGGTTGCCTTCTGTTTGATCGGAACCCCAACGGAGATGGCGCAACAACTCAAGGAACGCCGCGAACGCTACGGCTTCAGCTACTTCACGGTGATGGAATACAACATGGAGAATTTCGCGCCGGTCATCGCCGCGCTCCGCTGAACTGCACACTTCGCCACAATGCCGCCGACGACGGAGGCTGTGACCGAAAGGGGTGACCCCGATGCGCATCGGCTCCGGAACCAGCAGTGGAGCGGACGGCGTGAAGGTCGCGCTCGCCGGCCAGGGCACCCCCCCGACCCTTGTGCTGCTACGCCACGGTGAGACGGCACTGACACCGCAGAAGCGGTTGTCCGGCAGCGGCGGCTCCGATCCGGTGTTGTCGGAGACCGGGCGGCGGCAGGCCGAGGGAATACATACCAGAACCAACTGGTCAACCCTTCACCTCGATTCGACCAAGCGCTCATGCAGCGCTGGCGGCTGTGTGGAACCCGTCCGGCAGGTCGATGCCGGTGACCGGGTCGGTGCACTCCAGTAGCGGGATCAGCACGTGCGGGCCGTGGTCCTCCAGGAAGCGGTGGCGGTAGGTCTGCCCGGCGGGGGTGCCGTCGGGGTGGGTGGTGAGCCGGGCCCGTACGGTGGCCGCGGGGGTTTCGGTTTCGGCTTCCCGGGCGCCCGCGTGGGGCAGCTGCACTTCGGCATCCAAGTGCAGGTTCACTGCCAGCGGTTCGCGACGTCACCGTGCTCGCGCATCCGTTCTGCCCGGCGACCTGCGGTGGCCTTTTTCCGCAGAGGCCGGGAGGCGCTTGTGCTCGGACATCAGGTCATGGATCGTGCGCAGCGTCGCGATGGTTCGGCGGCCAGCGGAGCTTGGTGCGCGCCAACACTCAGCAGTTGATCCAGGAGCATTGATCCGCCGACACACCAACGGAGGACCGAGACATGCGTTGAGCTGTGCGAACTGTGCTCGCGACCGTGGTCTCGGGGGCCGCTGCGGCTCCTCTCGCAGCCGCGCCGGCGAGTGCGGGCGGTCACGACCACCACGGCCAAGGCGACCTTACCGCCCGCCCCGAACCCTGTGATGGGAGCCGGTGGCAGGTAATTGCGTCGACATCGCCCTCAGCACACGGCAGGGTGGCCAGCTGTGACGAGTAGTGAGCTGTGGACCCGTACGACCGCCGACCGCTACGACGCCGAAGAGACCGAGATGTCCTCGGCCGCCGTTCTCGGACCGACTCTCGCCTTCCTGGCCGAACTCGCCGGAGACGGTCGGGCACTGGAGTTCGCCATCGGAACCGGACGAGTGGGCGTCCCGCTCCGGGAACGCGGCGTGCCGGTCGTGGGCATCGAACTGTCCAGGCACATGGCATCGGTCCTGCGACGCAAGGCCGATGAGGACACGCTCCCGGTAGTCACAGGGGACATGGCCACCGCCACCGTCCCCGGCGAGTTCTCCCTCGTCTATCTCGTCTACAACACCATCACGAACCTGCTCACGCAGGACGAGCAGGTCGAGTGCTTCCGCAACGCCGCACGTCATCTGGAGCCCGGCGGCCGATTCGTCATCGAGCTGGGCGTGCCGCCGCTGCGGTTCCTGCCGCCCGGCCAGGTCGCGGTGCCCTTCGACGTCTCTGAGCAGCATCTCGGCTTCGACACCTTCGACTTGGTCGAGCAGATTCTCGTCTCGCACCACTTCACCCGTGACGGCGACGACGGCCGCTACCGCCGGGACAGCTCCCGGCACCGGTACGCCTGGCCGGCGGAACTTGACCTGATGGCTCGGATCGCCGGGCTCGAACTGGAACGTCGCGTCGCGGACTGGGAGGGGGCACCATTCACCCAGGACTCCGCACAGCACATCTCCGTGTGGCGCAAGCCTGCCTGAGGAGCCCCTCTCGTTGTCCCGGCATCGGCCGGGCCGTTCACGAGCCACGGACCGGAATCCGCTGTGCTTCCCCGCGTCGTCCACCTTTCGTCCAGGCCGAAGGAGAGCGGCTTCATCTCGCAGACGTCGCTGGACGGGTCTTCACGTCCGTTGTCGCCCAGACCCGAAGACGGCCAAGCCCCGGACGGCACGTGGAGCCCGGTGCCTATAGCGGCCCTGTAGGAGAATGCCGCGGCCGCATCGACGCTCGGTGGCAGCACGCCAGACGCTCGCCAGGGTGCTCGCGCCGCAGACCGCTCTGGTTCAGCCCAGTGCGTTCATCAGGGCGGTGATATAGGCATCCAGCCGCTCCTCCACGGCTCGAGTGGTCAGCTCTGTCCTCCCTGCCTCCCGCCATGGCTGCGCCACTTGCTGCACTTCTTCTGAGCACGCCAGTCCGTCCCGCACCCGCCAGTACAGCCGTTCGCTCGCGGCCGCGGCCAACACCCCGCCAGCCTCTTCGTACGCCTCGGCGAACCGTAGACCCCACGCTGGGCCGTGCAGCACGCGAGGTTGGTGGAGCAGTGCGCCACATCGAGATCTGCCGGGCCCCAGGAGGCCGCTGCCCAGTCGACGACTCCCGTGATCCGGGTACCTGCCGGCCTTGGTGATGGCACGTCGAACAGCACGTTGCCGGGTTGGAAGTCCCGGTGCAGGAATCGCCCTTCATAGGGCGGCGCGGGTTTGCGGATGATGTTGATCGCTGCGGCCCATGCCGCCGTGTCGGCTCCCTTCGGCACTACGACGGTGTCCGCGGTCGTCAAAGCCCCATATTCTGGGGGCCGTTCGCCGGGCCGCAATGCGTGGATCGCCACGAGTTGACGGGCCAGCAGCGGGATGCGCGTCTCCAGTCCCTTATCCTTGATGATGGTCCGGTCCGCCAGGTGCGTCATCAGGAGTGAGGGGTACTCGCAATGCGCGGCGGTCGGGTCAACCGCGATCAGTCCAGGAGCCGGCACAGCGGTCCCTGCGAGCTGGGTCAGGGCGCCGGCCTCCCTGTTCAGCCGGTCCTCGGAGCGTTTCGGATAGATCGGGTCGGCGAAGGTCCGTAGCACCAGGTGACGGGTGCCTTCATCGCGTGTGCTGATGGTCAGCCTCCGCATTTCGGCAGTGATGCCGCCGTGCAGCGCGTCAGCTCTGACGATCCGTTCGCCGACCTCCAGGTGCCGGTTCGCCCAGGCCAGTGTCAACGGTCGGAGCGCCACCTCATCGTGGTTGTTCACCGGGCCACCCCAACATCCGAACGCAGCATGCGCAAAAGCTTTCCTCGGAGGCGATGACAACACTGCCCTGCTCTGCCTTGCTCTTCTCGCTGCTGCCGCAGGCACTGTTCAGGTTTTCCAGGTCCTCACAGCGAGCCGTGGCGGCAGCCTGGAAAGTCCCCGTTCAGCGGAATCCGGTAGCGATCGAGGCGAGCCGTCACGATGAGTCACTGAAGCAGGATCGGGGGCATTCGGTAGCCCGGTTCCTTCGGTCGCCGCGCTCCGGTCACGGTCCTTCCACCGGCCCCTGGACCCGGTCTGGTTCCGCTTCGGCCACGCACCGGGCAGACCCTCACCGAAGTCCTCGACAACCCCGAGGACAAGCGAGCCTTTCGACGCCGCCAGGGCAGCGCGGCCAACTCCGCGAACAGCAGCGCAAGCCGAAGAAGGAGCAGCAGCGCGAACGCGAGCGCGGGAAGACAGGGGAGTGCCGGGCGGCGGAGCAGGCAGCCGCCGAGGCGGGCAAGGAGCCCGACCCGGTCTGCAAGCAAGGCAACGGACCACCGAGGGACAACCCCTTCGAGCACGACCCGCTGGAAGAGGCCGCGCCGCCGACTGACGGAGCGCGATGCTCGGCCAGCCGCATTCAGCTGACCGAGTCCACCGGACGCATTGGCCCGGGGGACCCGGCGCCTGGTGCACGCAGACGAGCACATCCCGCCGCCAGGGGCGTCTCTTTGATGGGCTTACAGCCGCTCGGCCCACGGTCAAGAAGGGCCGTGCGCTGGCTGGCCATCGGCCAGTCCTTGCGGCGATGGCCGACCGGTCCGCGTCTTGTTCCTACTGCGTCTCTGTCTCTTCGCGCTGGTACAGCTCGGGCACGGAGACCTTGATCGGCTCTTGCGTGGTCCGAGCGATCACCACGACCGCGGGCTCGTTCGGGTCGGGATTCTCCTCGCGGTGCGGGACGAACGGGGGGACGAGGAAGAAGTCGCCCGGACCGGCGGCGAGCCGTACCTCCTGCATGCCGTCGTGGTAGACGAAGACGGGGTGACCGCTGACCACGTAGATCCCCGCCTCCGAATCGCCGTGATGGTGGTTGTCCGTGACGCTCAACGGCGGGTTCTCCACCAGGCCCATCCAGAGCCTCTTCGAGCCGACCGTGCCCCCGCTGATAGCGGCGTAGCCATCCAACTCGCCGGATCGGACGTGGTGGACGCGGTTGTTCAGCGGCGCGTTGTCACCAGCGCCCAACGCAGTCCCCACACCTTCATGCGTAGTCATCGTCGTGCAGCTCCCGTTCTCATGGCCTTGACCGGAACAGGCTGCGACTCCCGCGCCAGTACGACAACTATCGTTGCCGTTATGGCAAAGCGCACGCATCCGAACACGCACCCGGAGCAAGCGCTCGCCACCATTGCTTGCGTATTGGCGCCCTCGTTGTGGGCGTAGTTGTCCGCAGTGGCGTGGCACCTGTCGTGCCGTGAACGGCATCTATTGACCAGGGCAGACGACCGGCTGTGCCAGGTCTTCGAGCGCCTGGTCCAAGCGGGCCCCACCGAGCCGTTCCAGGAGTCACCCTTCAGACTGCGAGCAGCAGTTCGTGTCGAGTCTTCCGCCGGCTCCAGTCGTTCGGATATCACCGGCCATGCCTTGGCGCCGCGTGCCGCCTTCTTCAGCGACGTCGGGATGGGCGCAGGCGTCGGGCCTGAACCGGTCGGTGGCCGCCCGCCGGTGATCACCGGCCGCACCATGCCGGCGCCCCGGCCAACCGCCAGGGCGTTACGCCGCGTTGTGGTCGGCATCACGCGGCCGACGACGGTGGACATCAGAGTGTGCCTGGTTGTGGTGGTGAAGGAGTCGTGGTGGCTGGTGGTGCGGGTGTGTGGTGGTGTTTTGTCAGGTGCAGAGTGGTTGTTTCAGCAGTTCTGGTTTGAGGTCTCGCCAGTGGTTGGTGCGGCTGAGGGTGCAGATGTCTGCTGCGGCCCGGTTCACGTCGATGTCCCACAGTCGCGCTGATCCGTCTTGGCTTGCGGTGACGATGCTGCTGCTGTCGGGGCTGAACCCTACGTATTCCAGCCAGTCTTTGTGGCCGCTGAGGACGGCGGTGGTCCGTTGCTGTGTCACGTCCCACAGGCGGACGGTGTTGTCGAAGCCGGCGCTGGCCAGCTTGTGTCCGTCCGGGCTGAAGGCGAGCGACTGAATGCTGTAGGAGTGGCCTTCCAGGGTGCCTGCCGGCCGTCGGGAGGCCACGTCCCACAGGCGCACCGGGAGGTCTGCTCCGGCGGTGGCGAGGGTCTTGCCGTCCGGTGAGAACGCGACCGTGAACAGGGCGGCGGCACGGCCGGAGAAGCTGGCTACGGGATGCTGCCGGGCCACGTCCCACAGTCGTACCGTGCTGCGGGTGCCGTAGTCGCTGCCGTTGTATGTGGCGGCCAGTGTCCGGCCGTCGGGGGAGTAGGCGATGGCGGACAGTCCGCCGGTCTTTGCCCTGAGCACGCCCTTCGTCCGGTGGGTCGCGGTGTCCCACAGCCGCACCGTACGGTCGTCGGAAAGTGTGGCGAGTGTCTTCCCGTTCGGTGAGAAGGCCGCGCCGTCGAAGAGTTTCGTGTGCCCCGGGAACGTGGCCACCGCGTGTGCGGTGGTCACGTCCCAGAGCCGCACGGTGCCATCGGTCTCTACGGAGGCGAGCCTGCGTCCGCCCGGGGAGAACACCAGGTGCCAGGTGGGCTCGATGGAGCTGGCGAGGGTGCGCAGCGGTCGTGGGTTCTTGGCGGACCACAGGCGCAGTGTGCGGCCGGCGGTGGCGATCACCCGGCCGTCGGGGGAGATGGCCGCTGATCTGACCGCGTCATGGCGACCGCCGAGGGTGGCTGTGGTGCGGCGGGCTCGGGTGTCCCACAGCCGCACCCCTCCCTTGTCTGCGCCGTCGGGGATGATCAGGGTGCGGCTGTCCGGGGAGAAGGCAAGCGCCTGCGTCCCGCGGATGTGCGCGCCGATGACTGCAGCGCTGCGACGCGTCTCTACGTCCCAGATCCGTACCTGATCGGCTCCGCCGGTGGCCAAGGTGCGGCCGTCCGGCGAGATCGCCAGCGTCGTGGCACGAAGACCGGTGAGGGTGGCGGATGTGCGGCGAGCGCCGACGTCCCAGATCCGTACGGTGCGGTCGGCGCTCCCGCTGGCGAGAGTGCGTCCGTCAGGGGTGAAGGCAAGGGCGTTGACGGGGTCGGTGTGGCCGTGGAGGACGGCGGTGGTCCGCCGCGTGGCCACGTCCCACAGGCGGACGGTGTTGTCACCGCCGGCGCTGGCCAGCGTTCGGCCGTCGCGCGAGAAGGCCACGGCAACCACATAGGCGGAGTGGCCGGTCAGGTCGGCCCTTACCCGCCCGGACCGCGCATCCCACAGGCGGACGGCCGCGCCGGTGGCCGCGGCCACGGTGTGGCCGTCCCCGGAGACCGCCACCGAACTCACCCCGTTCGTAGGGCCCGAGAGGATCGCGGTGGTGCGCTGGGTGCGCAGATTCCACAGCCGCACGATCCGGTCGTCACCGCCGCTGGCCAGGGTGTGGCTGTCTCGGCTGAAGGCGAGCGAGGACACCCCGAGGGTGTGGCCGGTGAGTGTGCCGCGCAGCTGGTGGGTGCGCGCATCCCACAGTTTGATCGTGCGGTCCTGGCTCCCGGTGGCGATCGTGCGGCCGTCGGGCGAGTGGGCCACCGCGTTCACGAACCCGGTGTGCCCGGTGAACTGGTTGGCTCTGAAGGCGGCATCGGCACTGAGCAGGCTGCCTCTGGCCGCGGCGGTGTGCGCCCGCTGATAGCCCTTGAGCGCGGTGAGCGCCGCTGCCTCGGGCTGCTGCTCGCGCAATTCCCCGGACTGGGCGGCGTACTGGCGGGAGACCGCCACCTGGCGCTGCTGCTCGGCATCCGAGCGCTGCTGGAAGGCGATGCCCATGGCGAGCAGTGCGCATACCAGCAGGCCGGCCAGCGTCGCGGTCACCCACCGGTCCCGCCGTCCGCGCCGCTGGTCATGGCGGGTGGCGCTGCGCAGGAAGTCCTGCTCCAGCTCGTTGAGCGCAGTGCTGTGTTCACGGAACCACGTCCGGGCCGCGGCGAGCTGCACCCCTCGGTACAGCGCGCCGCTGTCCCGGCCGAGGGCGTCCCACGTCGTGGCGGCGGCGGTGAGGCGGCGGTGCGTACGCAGCCCCTCGCGGTCCTCCTCCAGCCAGCGGCGCAGCCGGGGCCAGGCCCGGATCACTGCTTCGTGGGCCACCTCCACCCTGCCGCGCGAGAGCACGACCAGCCGGGCGTCCGCCAGACTCCCCAGAACCGAGTCCACATCCGCCGGTGAGGCAAGTCCGTCAAGTTCGCTACGTGGTACGTGCCGGCGGGTGTCCTCGGTGCCGTCGCCGAGCGTGATGAGGCGCAGGAAGACGGCGCGCATCAGGGCCTGCCGGGCGGGAGACTCGGAGGCGTAGACCGCCTCGGCGGTCTGGGCCACGGCACCGCGCATACCGCCCGTGGCACGGTAGTCATCCAGGCGCACGACGGGCCCGCGGCCGCGGTGCCAGGTTTCCCGCAGGGCGTGGGCCACCAGCGGGAGGGCTCCGGGCTGGTCCGCGGCCTCGGCGACCACGGTAGCCACCAGCTCGGGAGCGACCGTGCTCCCTGCCCGTGCCGCGGGCTCGACGATGATCTCGCGCAGCTCGGCGCGGGAAGGCGGGCCCACCGGCAGCTGCACGCCTTCGCTCAGCGCCGCCCGCAGCCCCGGGTGGGCGAAGCACCGGCCGTAGAAGTCGTCCCGTACACCGATGACCAGTGCCAGCCGCGGCGACTGGGCCCCAGCGACCTCGGCCAGGACGGAGTGGAACACGGTGCGCTCCGCCTCATCGGCGCAGAGCGTGAAGACCTCCTCGAACTGGTCGACGACCAAGAGCACCCGCTCCTCTTCCGGCCGCCCCGACAGCCACGTGCTCAAAGCCAGCTCCACCCGCTCGGGCTCTTCGGCAAGGCCCTCCGCGGCCACGGCACCACCGGCCGCCTCCGGGGCCACGGCACCACCGGCCGCCTCCGGGGCCACGGCACCATCGGCCGCCTCCGGGGCCATGCCGCCGTCACCGGCCGCCTCCGGGGCCATGCCGCCGTCACCGGCCGCCTCCGGGGCCACGGCACCATCGGCCGCCTCCGGGGCCATGCCGCCGTCACCGGCCTGCCCGCCGATGACTCGGTTGACGGCGCGGGTCAGCGCGGCCAGAGGATGTTCGCCCGGAGAGAGCGTGACGGTGTGCCAGAGGGGGCCCAGCCCCGCCAGCAGCCCGGCCCGCAGCAGCGACGACTTGCCGCTGCCCGAGGCACCGAACACAGCCGTCAGCGGGTTTTGCTCCACACCGGCGGCCAGTTCCTTGACCAGCTCCGTGCGCCCGCAAAACACCTCCGCATCCCCCGCCCCAAAGGGCGCAAGCCCGGGGTACGGACACCCAGGGGCCGGCTCCGCGCCCCCGCACTCCCCGCTGGCCTGCAGGGCGGCCCGCCACCGCGCCTCCCACTCGGCGCGCTCGCCTCCACACGCTTGCGCAAAGGCAAGGAGCACCTCCAACGACGGCAGCCGGTCTCCCTTGGTCGCCGCGGCCAGCGTACTCACCGAGTAATGGGCCTTCTTCGCCAACGCCCGGTAGCTGGGGCCTCCCGCCTCCGCCCGTAAGCACCGCAGCTCCCACGCCAGCCGTTCCACCGGCCCCGCATCGGGGTCCACCGGGTTCTCCGGCCGCCCCACCCGCCCCCCGTCCGAGGCATTCCGCCCACCCCTGTCCGCCCTCACAAGCTCCCCCTTCGGCTCCTGGGCCCGGCCCGGCAACGACACCGTTGTCCGGGTTGTTTGTCGATCGCCACCTGCGCTTTCGGACAACTCCTTACCTCCCACAGAGTCGTTCATGCCGACGCCGGCCCGGCGACGGCACACGTGACAACCCAAGGACTGATCACATGAAGCGCAAGCTCACCTTCACCGCAGCCACTGCCGTCCTCAGCATGGGAAGCCTGGCCGGCGTGGCCGCCCCGGCCGCCACAGCCGCCCCCTCAGCGCCCGCCACTACCGCTGCTGTGCAGGCAGACGGGCCGGTGCACCAGTCCGACACGATGATCAAGAATGTCCAGGGCCGCAAGGTGGCGAAGGTGAAGTTCACCAAGGTGAACAACCGCATCGTGAAGGGGCGGGTCACGAAGCTGTCCAAGGACAAGACCTGCGCCCAGGCGCTGGTGAAGTGGTACAAGGGCGGCAAGCTCCGTGACACCGACCTGTCCAAGAAGGTGTGCCGCAAGGGCCAGACGAAGCACTTCTCCCTGCGCGCCGGCGACAAGCATCACTTCAAGGCCACCAGGGTGAAGGGGGGAATCAGGGTGTCCTGGTGAAGCTCACGGCACCTGCATAAGCGTGTGAAGAACGGGCCCGCCGCCGAAGCCAGGGCGGGCAGGGAAGGGCCGGGAACGGGGGTTCCGGCCCTTCACCGTTGGCGGGCGGCGGCCACACTCCCCTGCGCAGCCACATGGCCCAGCCGTGACCGGCTGCCGCCACCAGGTCGTTGCCACAGGACGCCGCGGCAGGAGAACGGCACCCGGCGAAACCCCTTCACCTCCGCTGACTTTGGGTCCGCGCGGCGCTGCAGCAAGGTGGCCGAACGCGGCGGATGAAGGGGCGCGGGGCATACCCATCAGGCGCGTGACACAGCGAGGACCGCCCTTGCATGGTCACCCAATGGCATCCTGCGCTCACGCACTGTTGGTAATGGCCTCTGGCCCTGCTCCGCCCCACTGGGCCAAACACGCCTCGCCGCCATACGCGCAGCCCCGTCGTACATCTACCGGATGAAGACGTCGGCGCGAACATGCTGACGCCGAGCCAAAGGAAGGAGTCCTGAAGAGCTCACGGACGTCTGCAGTTGCCGGTGTCATCACTCCGGTCGCCGGCTCCGGCGATGCGGCGGACAGCGCGAGCGCAGTGCCGGCCGTCAATCCCGCCGCCGCGCACTTGAACCCGCAGCCCCCGAACAACCGGGAGTACGACCCGGGTGAGCTCTGCATCTACTCCGACAAGGGCGGAGACCGTCATCACCCCTCGCTCAACGACGGCGCCCATGACCTCAAGGACGTCAACGCAGAACCCCCAACGGCAACGTCCACGCCGCGCACAACAGCAGCGACACGAACTGGTGCCGGTACCGTGATCCGGGCCACGAAAACCAGCTCACTGCCATCCCTCGGCAGTTCCACGGTGACATCTCTGATGACATCGCCCGCCAGGACAGCCCGTGACCGCCTGCCGACCACCAGCAGACATCGTCGCCGCGGTCGCACCGCCGCACAGCCACCGCCTGACGTCCGGGGTGCGCGACCGCGCTCGGTGCACTGGACGCAAGCATGAGGCTGCCACCGCGGTGAGGGGGCTGACCACCACGCCGCCGCCCGCCAAGGCCGGGCAACCGCGCCGGGCAGGGCCGGCCACCACCCATGAACAGGCACAGCACCACTGAGGAGATCCCGCATGAAGCTACGCGTACCAGCACTGGCAGGCGTCATCCTCGCCGCGACTCTGCCGCTCTCCGCGACTGCCCCGGCGCACGCGGCATCCAAGTGCCCAAGGGATTACATCTGCGGCTGGCCCAAGCCTCACATGCACGGCAAAAAAGACCAGTGGTTCGACCAGATGAGCCCCGGCTGCTACCGCCCCAACACCAGCCGATCTGTCTCCAACCAGGGACGTTCCCACGTCACCTTCTACAACCACGCCGGCTGCCACGGATCACATTTCACGCTCAAGTCGCACACCCACTCCAACAAGACCCCCTGGAAGGTCCGCGCCTTCAGACTCCCCCGATGACCCGCCCGCCAGTCGACAGCAACCAACGGCCCCGGCACAGGTGCACGTACGCTCCCGCATGCCGGTGCCGCCCAGCAGCCGGACGCAGGCTACGCGACGGCGAGGAGTCCGCCGGCAGCGGTGACCAGCTCGTCGGCCGCACAGCCGGCGCGTGCGCGGGCGGCGTTACGGTGGTTGTCATCTGACGTCCACTCACACCGAGGGAGATGCGTCTCCAGCACGCGCAGAATCATCCGGTCCAAGCCGGTGGTGAAGAAGTACTACGAGGCCATTCCGGTCTCGCAGCTGAGGGTCGACCCGAACCTCGACGCGCAGCGCATGTTCCAGCCCAAGTGGGCCAACCGCCTGGCGAAGATCTGGGATCCTGGCTTCGTTCACTGCAACCGACAGCGTTTGTTCATCGGTTCCGGCGGCGCTTGGTGTTCGTCGACCATCTGGATGTTCACGGGAAATGACGGCAGTCGTGTTCCGGCGCCCTCGGCTCCGCGCTTGTTTCGTGCCTCGGGTCGCTCATGATCACGGACGCATATTGAGTGCTGTCGCCGGCTTCCGGGGTGGCAGCATGCGGTGTCATGGCAGACGACAGCACCAGCAGGTTTCAGGCAGGCCGGACGGGACTCATCGTCAAGGTCCCGGACGCGGAGCCGGCCGTCCGCGCATGGCGTGAACGGTTCGATCCGTCAGCCCAGGCAGGAGTACCAGCACATGTCACGGTGCTTTTCCCATTCCTCGACGAGAGTCGAATAGATGCGCGTGTCTACTCGACGCTCACTGATGTGCTCGGCAGTCATCATGCCTTTGACCTGCGATTTGAGAGCTGCGGTCAGTTTCCGGGGGTGCTGTATCTTGCTCCGGAGCCAGACGCGCAGTTGCGGCTGCTCACTGAGGTGATCGCTGACCGGTGGCCCGAAGCACCTCCCTATGAGGGCCAGTTCACCGAGATCGTGCCCCACCTGACCGTCGCTGACGGTCAGGAGGATGCAGTTTTGGATGAGATTGGGGCTGACCTGCTCGGCAGGCTCCCCTTCACCTGCCGGGTCGCGTCAGTTGACCTCGTGGTGCATGACGGCTCGAAGTGGCAAGAGCGGGCGTCGTTCGCGCTCCGTGAATGAGCAGGGGGCTGATGCAGGTTCGGGTGACAGGTGCGGTCACGCGGCCTGGAGGGCCGGCGTGGTCATGACGGTCTCGAATTCGATGGGGGTCAGTCGGCCGAGTGAGGCTTGTCTGCGACGTCGGTGATAGGTCCGCTCGATCCAGGTCACGATCGCGATCCGGAGTTCTTCGCGCGTGGCCCAGACACGGCGGTCGAGGACGTTCTTCTGCAGCAGGCTGAAGAAGGACTCCATGGCCGCGTTGTCACCGGCAGCTCCGACCCTCCCTATCGATCCGGTCATCCGGTGGCGGTCGAGCGCCCGGACGAACTTCCGGGAGCGGAACTGCGATCCGCGATCGCTGTGCAGAATGCACCCGTCGACGTCTCCACGCCGGGCCACGGCGTTGTCCAGGGCGGCCACGGCCAGGCGGGACTTCATCCGCTCGTCGATGGAGTAGCCCACGATCCTGTTACTGAAGGCGTCCTTGATCGCGCAGAGATAGAGCTTGCCTTCGCCGGTGGCGTGCTCGGTGATGTCGGCGAGCCAGAGCCGGTTCGCGCAGGTCGCGGTGAAGTCACGGCGGACCAGGTCGTCGTGCACCGGCGGGCCGCCCCTCCTGCCCTTGCCGCGCTTCTTGCCGAACACGCTCCACCAACGGTTGTCCCGGCAGATCCGCCATGCGGTCCGGTCCGCCATCACGGCCCCGGCGCCGCGCGCTTCGTCGGCCAGGAAGCGGTAGCCGAACTCCGGGTCGTCACGGTGCGCGTCGAACAGCGCGTTCGCGCGATACGCCTCCTCCAGAACGGCATCGGTCACCGGCTGGTCCAGCCAGCGGTAGTAGGGCTGTCTGGCGAGCTTCAGCACCCGACACGCAACCGTGACGGGCACCCCGTCCCCGGCCAGCTCCTTCACGAGCGGGTAGATCCTTTTCCCGGCAGATGCGCCTGCGACAGATAGGCCGCAGCCCGCCGCAACACCTCGTTCTCCTGCTCCAGCAGCTTGATCCGCCGACGCGCTTTCATAAGCTCGGCGCTCTCCCGACTGGTCGTTCCGGGCTTGGTCCCGTCGTCGATGTCCGCGCGACGCATCCACTTCCACAACGTCATCGGATGGACTCCGAAATCGGTGGCCACCTGCTCGACCGTCACACCCGGCCCGCGGTTCCTCGCGACCCGCACGACGTCCTGACGGAACTCCTCCGGATAAGGCTTGGGCACAGCGACATCCTTCCCACCCACCCCACAGGGCAAGCCAGTTCAGATGTCACCCGATCGTGCGGCAGCCCCCCCTGTGGGGCAAGGGCAAGCGCTACCGGGTGAAGGGTATCCCGGGCGTCCGGGACCGTTCGTTCGACACGAGCGAGGATGCGAAGCAGTGGCTCGCGAACGCACAGACCGACACCACACGTGGCGAGTTCGTCGACCCCCGCGATGGGACGATCCCTCTCGCCCAGTACATCGAGAAGCACTGGTGGCCGAGCCGGTCAGACGAACCGTCGACCGCCGCCCCCATGCGCAGCAAGATCTGGAACCACATCATGCCGTTCCTGGGTGCAACGGCGCTCCGGGACATCGACGCTGCCGCGCTGCGCACCTGGACGGCCCAGCTGCTGACGCGGGTCGAGGCGTCCACGGCCCAGGTGATCTGGATCCACCTCTCCACGATCCTCGAAGCTGCCGTCGACGACGGCCGCCTGGTCAAGAACCCTTGCAAGGCCCACCGGACGGTCAAGGCTCCCAAACCCGCGAAGAAGAAGGCCAAGGCATGGTCCAGGTCAACCGTGGATGCCGTCCGGGCGGGCCTCCAGGATCGATACCACATCGCGGTGGACCTTGGCGTCGGCCTCGGCCTTCGCCAAGGTGAGGCGTTCGGCCTCGCCGAGGAGGACTTCGACTTCGATGCCGGAGTCGTGCACGTCCGCCGACAGCTGCGGTGGGACTCCAAAGGAAGGCCGTACTTCTGCCTGCCGAAGGGCGGCAAGACGCGAGACGCTCCCCTCTCCCCCAACCTCGCCAAGCGCGTCCAGGACCACCTGCGCCGCTTCCCTTCGGTCGCCTGCACGCTCCCGTGGCGCAACCCCGAGCCACCTACGACCGAACTGGAAGCGCGACAGCGCAAACCGATCACCGTCCGGCTGGTCCTGAGCACCTCGCACGGCAATCGAATCAACCCCTCGATGTGGAACAAGCGGAGCTGGCGGCCCGCGCTCGCGGCGGCCGGGCTTCTGGCGGCGATCGGCGAGAAGGTCGCGACGCATGGAGGCCGCATCCGGCGGTACCCCGTCTACGAACTTTCGCGCGCGGACATGTACCACGTGCTCCGGCACACATACGCGAGTACCCAGCTTGAGGCGGGCGAGTCGATCGTGAGCGTGTCGGAGTGGCTCGGGCACGCATCGCCGCAGACCACGCTGAAGCACTACGCTCACTTCATGCCCGGGGCAGGCAAGCGGGGCCTCGCCGCCATGGACGAGTGGTTCGATCAAGATCCACAACCGAATGTCCCTGAGAAGTCCCTGAGCGCCCGGAAGACCCCGGACGGGCCATGAAACCGCAGGTCAGAGCGGTAGCCGCGCGGATGGACGGCATGTACCACGAGTACAAGGAGCCCCTATACGCCGCTCCTCCGCTGCTCGCGCGGATGGTGGACGCGGGGCGGCTGGGCCGGAAGTCGGGGTCGGGGTTCTACTCGTACTGACGAACCCGGCGGCGCACCAGTGCCGCCGCCCCGCCCACACCGCCTCGCACCTCCCGGTGCGAGGCGGTTTGCTGTGCGCCCGGCCTCCGCCGCGCGCGTCGCTCCCACCAACCGACCAAATCACCGTCAAAACGATCCAGTTGACGATGTATCCATTTTCCGGTCGCATGCGTCTCACTTGTGAAAGGACCGACACACTCCCCCCACAACTACATACGGAGGACCCATGTACAAGGCCCTGCCCGTGGCCGCGGCGCTCGTGGTGTGTGCGCTCGCCGCCTTACCCACGCAGGCGGCGACGGTTCCCGCGAAGGCGGCGAAGGTCACCACGAAGGGCACGGGGTGGAAGCTCACGGCCCAGCTCGGTGTCACCAGTCTCAGTCCGGGCCGTCAGTACACGATCACGTTCGCCAGTAGCGCGATGAAGACGCGCTACACGCCCTATCTGACGGCCGCGGTGGCGCAGGTCAAAGCCGCCGGTGTGAAGCTCGCCATCGGTGGCGTCGAGCCCGTCGATCCGGCCAGGTGCGGGCCCGTGGGACACATCCAGTTCACCGAGCTCTACCGGCCGCTCGGCCGTGCCGGTTTCAGTCAGGGCATGCCCTGCCCCTATCCGCCCAAGGGCGTCGGCATCGGAGGCATCGTCGCCATCGACTCCGAGTACTGGGACGGCACCTGGCCGATGCCCGCGTACAAGCTGCGGAACACGCTCGTGCACGAGCCGCTGCACGCGCTCGGCCTCGACCATCCCAACCTGGACACCAACAAGGACGGGAAGACCGCCGACTACGAATGCGTGGCCACCTCCGCGGGCAACACCCCGGTCATGTGCTCGCCCAACGGCGGCTACCGCACCGCCACCGGCATGGGCCGCCTCACCGGCTTCGACCTCGACGGTCTGAAGGCCCTGCTGGCCAACGCCCGCGCCCAGGGCATCAAGTAGGCGGGCCCGCACAGAGGGCGGCCGTCCGCCCGCCGCTCGGGGGAAATGCCGGCGGGCGGACTCCGGGCCGGCGGGCGCCCGTCCGCCGGCATCGGCCCCCGTGGCACCTCCGAGTCAACTCCCGTGCGGACGCGGGCGGGAGTGTGTGAAGGGGGTGAGCCGGGGTGCATGGTTCACACCCCGTGCGAAGGGGCCGCCGCGCCGTCACTCCGCGTCATGTCACACGGGGTGTGAAGCACAGACCCGGATCTCCCCGCCGCACACGCTCCCGCCCGTCGCCCCAGCACAGTTGACTGAGGCCCGTCAGGACACCGAAGCAACGGACCGAAGGAATGAGGAGCGGAACGTGACCGCCCACCCCGAACCCGATCTGGTAGCCGCCGACTTAGCCGAGCTGAGGCGTCTGCTGGACGTCCGCACCGCCCGGGTCGACGGACAGCTCGCGCTGCTCGCCCAGCGCTCCGAGCAGTACGAGCGTGACGCGGACGACGTACAGGCCCGCGTCATACGGCTGGAGAGCACCCGCTGGCCCCTGCCGTCGCTCGCCGCGCTCACGGGGCTCGCGGCGCTGGCGGTGGCGCTGTGGCAGGCCCTGGGCCGATGACCGCCGGCCACGGTCACCGGCCGGTCCCGGTCAGCCCAGCCGGAGGTGATGCAGCATCAGCAACGCGGCGGCCATGTTGGCGGCCGGCACCTCCCCCCGCGCCACCATGTCGGGCACCAGCTTCAGCGGCACCCACTCCCGCCGCTCGGACTCGAAACCGTCCTGGGGCGGGCCGGTGTACACGCCCTCCTCGGACCAGTAGATGTGGTGCCGCGCGTCGGTGAGGCCGTTGGACGGCTCCACCGTGAGCAGATGGTGGAGGGGCCCGGGGCGCCACCCGGTCTCCTCCTCCATCTCCCGGGCGGCCGCTGCCGCGGGGTCCTCGCCGTCCTCGACGACTCCGGCGGCCAGCTCCCAGCCCCAGGTGTCGGTGATGAAGCGGTGCCGCCACAACAGCAGTACCTCGTTGGCCTCATTGACCACGGTGGCCACCGCGACGGGCCGCATCCGGATCAGATAGTGATCCAGATGCCGGCCGTCGGGCAGTTCCACATCGGCCAGATTGACCCGGAACCACGGATTCACATAGACGGGCTTTTCGCCGAGATTGTTCCAACGCACGTAACTGCCACCTTCCGCTGTAGGGCCGGCAAGGTGACACGGGCCCGGTCAGGGGCAGTTCTCACGCCCTACAGCGGCACGCGCAGCACCTCGTCGATGAGATCGGCAGCCTCGTCCGTCGCGGAGCTCCCGGTCTCCGCCAGATGTTCGCGCACCGCCCGCAGCCGGTCCCGCAGCCGTTGCGACTCCATACCCCGAGCCTGCTCCGTCATCTGCGCGGCATTGGCCACGGCCCGGTCCGCATCGCCTTGACGCAGCTCGATATGGGTGAGCATGGCCAGCCGGTGGACCCGGCCACGGTCGTGTGCGGGGGTGCCGACGGCGGCGTCCGCCTGCTCCCGGGCGGCCCGTAAGTCCCCCAGGCTGAGCAGCGCCTCCGCGACCTGTACGTTCACCAGGCCGGGCTGGACATAGCCCGTCTCGGCCGGTTCCTGACCGGGCCGGATGCGCTCCGCGGCCGCCTCCGCGCGACGGATGCAGGACAGCGCGCCGGCACCGTCCCCGAGCCGGGCGTAGGCCTTGGCCTGCATCGCGTGCAGGTCCGCGGAGAGCGCCGGGGTGATCTGCGGGCCCGCGGCCCGCAGCGCCGCCTCCGCGAAGGCGACCGCCTGGCGGTATTCCCGTACGAAGAGGGACTGGTTGACCAGCAGCGCGATGACGTACGCGCCGAGGCCGCGGTCCCCGCTGGCCTTGGCCAGCCGCAGCGCCTGATGGAAGTAGCGCTGGGCCAGCCCGAGAGCGTCCGAGTCGTACGCACAGATGCCGGCGACCGCGACCAGCCCGCCGGTCGCCCGGTGGAGCTGACGCCCCGTCGCATCGCTGTAGCTGCCCCGCAGCAGCGGCGCCGCCTCGGCGTTGAGGAATCCCACGATGCGTGCTCTGGTAGCGATACCACCCGCCTTCCGGTACATCGTCTCGTAGTGCGTCCGTGCGCTGCGCAGCATCTCGATGTCGGCCATCCCGACCCGGGTCAGCCCGTCGCGCGAGACATCGGAGTCCTCCGGCGGGTTCTCCCACTCCCATACGGGGATGACCGCCGAGGTGCCGGTGAGCGCCGGTGCGTCGAGGATGTGCGGCCGCTGCTGCTCGTCGGACCGCCACAGCGCGGTGGCCCGCTCGACGAAGCCGGAGAGCGGGGTGTCATCCGCCCGCCGTGCCCCCGGGCCGCTGAACCCGATGTCCGCGAGCCCGACCGGCCGGTGCAGCCGTTCGCCCAGGATCTCGCAGATCAGATCGGGCACCTGGCCTCGCGGCCGCTGCCCCTTCAGCCACCGGGCCACCGCGGTGTGTTCGTACCGCAGCGCCAGACCGCGGCGCCGGCCGAGCTGGTTGATCCGCGCGGCGAGTCCCGCGTGCGAGATCCCGGACTCGTCGAGCATCGCGTCCAGAAGGGTGTTGGGCTCCATACCGGCCTCCCGGTGAGCCGGGCCGGTCCGCGGACCGCCGGCTCCTGGCCTCATCGACAGGGACCACTCCGTCAGTTGAGCGTAGTGAACGCCCCCGCACACGGGGTGTGAAGAGGCGCGCGGCATCCACTGCACGAAGGCCCTGCTCCCGCACGGAACCCGCCCCCGGAAAACGGTGCGGGCGCGGACGGTGTGCACCGTCCGCGCCCGCACTCCTTCCCGCACGCCCTCAAGGCGTCGCGGGCCACGCACACTCAGCCGCGCAGCACCGCACCCGTCCGCGCCACGGCCGCCTGGACCGCCGCGTCACGGGCCGCCGAGGCCTCCTCGGCGGTCAGCGTCCGGTCGGCGGCCCGGAAGCGCAGCGCGTACGCCAGCGACTTCTTGCCCGCGCCGATCTGCTCACCGGTGAAGACGTCGAACAGCCGCAGCGACTCCAGGAGTTCACCCGCGCCGTCGCGCAGCGCACCCTCGACCTCGGCCGCCGGGACACCGGCGTCGACCACGAGCGCGACGTCCTGGGTCGCGACCGGGAAGGCCGAGATCTTCGGGGCGCGCAGCGGTCCGGTGCCGGCCTGCTCCAGGCGGTCCAGGTCGATCTCCATCGCGCAGGTGCGCTCCGGCAGGGCCAGCGTCTTGATGACCCGCGGGTGCAGCTCACCGGCGTTGCCGACGAGGATCTCCTCGCCGTCGGCGAGGGCGAGCAGCGCCGCACAGCGGCCCGGGTGGAACGGCGCGTGCTGGTCCTGGCGGACGATCAGCTCCACACCCGCCTCGCGGGCGACGGTACGGCCCGCCTCGATGGCGTCCGCCCAGGTCGCGGGGCGGGCGCCGCCCCACCAGCCGTCCTGCTCACGGCCGCCGGCGAGGACCACGGCGGCGCGCCGCGGCTGCTGCGGGAGCGAGGCGTCCAGCGAGGCGATCTCGTCGTCGGTCGGCCGGCGGTCGACGACCAGCCGGCTGGCCGGCTTCTCGTCGCCGGACGCCCGGAAGACCGGTCCGGTCTCGAAGAGCGCCAGATCGTGGGTGCCCCGTCCGAAGTTGCGGCGCAGTGCGTTCAGCAGCCCCGGGATCAGCGTCGTGCGGAGGTCGGGCTCCTCGTCGGAGAGCGGGTTGACGAGGGTGACCGCGGCGCGGCGCGGGTCGTCGGCCTCGATGCCGAGCTGGTCGAGCACGTGCGAGCCGGTGAACGGGTAGTTCAGCGCCTCGACATAGCCCGCGCCGGCCAGCGCCCGGCCGACCCGGCGGTGCAGCCGCTGACGCTCGGTCAGCCCACGGCCGGCCGGCGGCAGCGGCAGGGTGGAGGGCAGGTTCTCGTAGCCCTCCAGCCGGATGACCTCTTCGGCCAGGTCGTTCGGGTCGCTGAGGTCCGGCCGCCAGGACGGCACGGTCACGACCAGCTCGTCCTGGCCGTAGACGTCGCAGCCGACCTGCTGGAGGCGGCGGACGACGGTCTCCCGGCCGTAGACGACACCGGCGACCTTGTCCGGGTGGTCGGCGGAGATGGTGATCGTGCGCGGTCCGCTGGGCGTGACGACCTCGGTGACGCCGTCCTCGGCGGTGCCGCCCGCGAGCAGCACCAGCAGGTCGACGGTGCGCTGCGCCGCGGCGGATGCGGCCTCCGGGTCCACCCCGCGCTCGAAGCGCTTGGCGGCCTCCGAGGACAGCTTGTGCCGGCGGGCCGTACGGGCGATGGAGAGCGCGTCGAAGTGCGCGGACTCGATCACGACGTCGGTGGTGCCGCGCGGCTCGCCGGTCCCGGGGTCGGCGGCCGGGGCCGCGATCTCGGTGTTGGCGCCGCCCATGACACCGGCGAGGCCGATGGGACCGCGGTTGTCGGTGATGACCAGGTCCGCGGCGTCCAGCACCCGCTTGGTGCCGTCCAGGGTGGTCAGCTGCTCGCCCGCGGTCGCCCGGCGGACGCCGATCGTGCCGTCGACGCTGGCCCGGTCGTAGGCGTGCAGCGGCTGGCCGAGCTCCAGCATCACGTAGTTGGTGATGTCGACGGCCAGCGAGACCGGGCGCATCCCGGCCTTCTGCAGCCGGCGCTGCAGCCACATCGGGGTGCGCGCCTCGGGGTTCAGACCGGTGACCGTACGGGCGGTGAAGCGGTCGCAGCCGAGCGGGTCGGAGACCTGGACCGGGTAGCCGGCGGCGTTCGGCGGCGGCACGTCCAGCAGCGCCGGGTCGCGCAGCGGCAGGCCGTAGGCGGTGGCGGTCTCGCGGGCCACACCGCGCATCGACAGGCAGTAGCCGCGGTCAGGGGTGACGGCGATGTCCAGCACCTCGTCGACGAGCTCCAGCAACGCGATGGCGTCGGTGCCCACCGCGGTCTCCGGCGGCAGCACGATGATGCCGCCGCTGCCGTCGTCGCCCATGCCCAGTTCGTCGCCGGAGCAGATCATGCCGTGCGACTTCTTGCCGTACGTCTTCCGGGCGGCGATCTTGAAGTCACCGGGCAGCACGGCACCGGGGAGGACCACCACGACCTTGTCGCCGATGCTGAAGTTCCGCGCGCCGCAGACGATTTCCTGGGGCTCACCCGTGCCGTTGGCGTCGCCGACATCGACCGTGCAGAAGCGGATCGGCTTCTTGAAGCCCTCCAGTTCCTCGATGGTCAGCACCTGGCCGACCACCAGCGGGCCCTTGAGGCCCTCGCCGAGGCGCTCGACGGTCTCGACCTCCAGGCCGACGGCAATGAGCTTGGCCTGTACGTCCCGGCCGGTCTCCGTCGCCGGCAGCTCGACGTACTCCCGCAGCCAAGAAAGCGGGACCCGCATCAGATCTCCATCCCGAACGGCCGGGTGAACCGGACGTCGCCTTCGAACATGTCACGCATGTCTTCCACGTTGTGCCGGAACATCAGCATCCGGTCGATGCCGAACCCGAAGGCGAAGCCGCTGTACTTCTCGGGGTCGACGCCACAGGCGATGAGCACCTTGGGGTTGACCATTCCGCAGCCGCCCAGCTCGATCCAGCCCTCGCTGGAGCACGTACGGCAGGGGCGGTCGGGGTTGCCCACGGACTCGCCACGGCAGACGTAGCAGACCATGTCCATCTCGGCGGACGGCTCGGTGAACGGGAAGTAGTTCGGTCGCAGCCGGGTCTTCATGTCCGGGCCGAAGAGCGCCCGGACCATGTGGTCCAGGGTGCCCTTGAGGTCGGCCATGGTCAGGCCCTCGTCGACGGCGAGCAGCTCGATCTGGTGGAAGACCGGGGAGTGCGTGGCGTCCAGCTCGTCGGTGCGGTAGACCCGCCCCGGACAGACGACGTACACCGGCGGCTCGCGGTCGACGAGCGTCCGGGCCTGGACCGGCGAGGTGTGGGTGCGCAGCACGACGCCGGACTCATCGCCCTCGGCGCCGTTGGCCCGCACGAAGAACGTGTCCTGCATCTGGCGCGCCGGGTGGTCGGGCACGAAGTTCAGGGCGTCGAAGTTGAACCACTCCGCCTCGACCTCGGGGCCCTCGGCGACCTCGTAGCCCATGGCCACGAAGACGTCCGCGACCCGTTCCATGAAGGTGGTCAGCGGGTGCCGGGCGCCGGCCGGGGTGCGGTCGTAGGGCAGCGTGACATCCACGGCCTCCTCGACCAGCACGCGGGCGTCGCGCTCCGCCTCCAGCTCCTCCTGGCGGGCCTTGAGCGCCTGGTTCACCCGGCCACGGGCCTGGCCGACGCGCTTGCCGGCCTCCGCCTTGGCCTGCGGGGGCAGGGCGCCGATCTCGCGGTTGGCGAGGGCGAGCGGCGAGGTGCCACCGGTGTGCGCGATCTTCGCCTGGGCGAGCGCGTCGAGGTCGCCCGCGGCGGCGATGGCGGCCAGCGCCTCGTCCAGCCGGGCGGCGATCTCTTCCGGTTTCAGGGCTTCGACCTCGACAGGGTCGTACGACTTATTGGGTGCGGACATCTCTTCCCGTGCTTCCGGTGGACTGGCTTGGCTTGGCTCGCTTCGCCTCGGCCCCTCGATCACAAAGGTCGGATGCCGAGCCCGCGCTGCGCCCGCGATGCCTGTGCGCCAAAGGTGCCAAAGGTCAAGTCTAAGGGGGGCGGGCCGCGCGGCCGGTCCGCGCCCCCGCGGGGCGCCCGCCGCGGTCTCTCTTATGCCATGAAGGCCGGAGCTGCGACGGGCAGGCTAAATCGGAACTGCGCGCCGCCGGCCGGCGCCCGGCCGACCGTGATCGTCCCGCCGTGGGCCTCGACGATGCCCTTGACGATGTAGAGGCCCAGGCCGGTGCCGCCGCGTTTGCTGCCCCGCCAGAAGCGGGTGAAGACGCGGCTCATCGATTCCTCCGGGATGCCGGGGCCCTCGTCGCTCACGGTGACGCTCGTCCCCTCCGTGCTGGTCTCGTCCGTTACCGGACCGACCTCGATGGTGACGGTTCCCTCGCCGTGGCGCACCGCATTTTCCAGCAGGTTGCCCAGGACCTGGTCGACCTTGTCCGGGTCCGCCCACAGATCGGGCAGTGGTTCCAGCATCCGGATCAGGAAGCGGTCCGGCCGCTGCCCCGCGGTGGTCTGCGCCTGGACGTGCCGGCGGACCGCGGCGCTCATGTCGACCCGCTGCCGGCGCACCTCCAGCCGCCCCGAGTCGATCCGGGAGATGTCCAGCAGCTCGGCGATCAGCCGGGTGACGCGGTTGGCGTCGGCGTCCACCGTCTCCAGCATCAGCCGCTTCTGGTCATCGGTGAAGCGCTCCCACTTCTGCAGGAGGGTGGCGGTGAAGCCCTTGACGGAGGTCAGCGGCGAGCGCAGCTCATGGGCGACGGTGGCGATCAGCTCGGCGTGGCTGAGTTCCGTACGCCGCCGGGCCTCGGTGCCGCGCAGCGCGATCACCAGCCGCTGGACGGGCCCGGTCGGCCGGCTGCGGACATAGCGGGCGGAGACCAGCACCTCCCGGCCACCGAGCAGCAGATTGCGCTCGGGCTGGCCGCGGCGGATGGCGAGCCCGCCATAGGGGTCGGTGAGCCGCCACCAGCGGCGGCCCTCGATGTCCTGGAGCGGCAGGGCGTGTTCGAGGGGGCGGCCGACCGCGTCCTCGGGGACGATGTCGGTGATCCTGGCGGCGGCGGCGTTGAAGCAGATCACCCGGCCGTTCTCATCGGCGACGACCAGACCGTCGGGCAGATCGTCCGGGTCCACTCCGAGACCGTCCCCCAGGGCATCCGGCCCCCCGGCCGGAGCGGGCGACGGCCCCTCGGACCGACGGCCGTCAGCGGTGACCGTGGTGCCGGAAGTCCGCGCAGTCATCCCCGTACCCCCCTTCCGGGCCCCCGAGCACGCAAGCCTACTAGCTCGTGCCCCAAGTGCCCCGAAGATCCGGGGGACACCCCTCAGGCGGGTGACACCGCGCGGCAGCCGCCGGGGCTGCGCTGGGCGCGGGCGGAGGCGTAGAGGCAGACCGCGGCGGCCGTCGCGAGGTTGAGGCTCTCGGCCTTGCCGTGGATCGGGACCCGCACCACGGCGTCGGCCAGCGCCCTGGTCTCCTCCGGCAGCCCCCAGGCCTCGTTGCCGAAGACCCAGGCGGTGGGGCCGCTCATGGAGCCGGTGTCCAGCTCGGCGTCGAGGTCGCGGTCGCCCGCACCGTCGGCGGCGAGGATGCGTACGCCGGCACCCCGCAGTCCGCTCACCACCCGCTCGACCGGGACGCCCACCGCGACCGGGAGGTGGAAGAGCGAACCGACCGAGGCCCGTACGGACTTGGGGTTGTAGAGGTCCACAGAGGCGTCGGTCAGCACGACCGCGTCGGCGCCCGCGGCGTCCGCGCAGCGCAGCACCGTACCGGCGTTGCCGGGGTCCCGGACGTTGGCGAGCACGGCGACCAACTGCGGGCGGGCGGCGAGGATTTCCTCGAAGGGCGAGTCGAGGAAGCCGCAGACGCCGAGCAGCCCCTGCGGGGTGACCGTCTGGGAGATGTCGGCGACGGTCCGGTCGTCGGCGTGGTGCACCCGCACCCCGGCCGCACGGGCCGCCTCGACGATGTCGGCGTGCCGCTCGGCGGCCTCGACCGTGGCGAACAGCTCGATGAGCGTCGGCGTCCCGCCGGTGCGGTGCGCGATGGCCTCCCGCACGGCCTGCGGGCCCTCGGCGATGAACCGGCGTTCCTTGCCGCGGAAGGCGCGGCGGGCCAGCCGCCGGGCGGCGGTGACGCGCGGGGAACGCGGGGAGATCAGCTCGGGGGTGCCCATGGGCGGCGGCTCGCTTCTGTTGTTCGTACGTGGGGCTCCCGGTCCGCGCGTGCGCACCCGGCCGGGACCGGAAAAGCGGCGGACCCGCAGGCCGGGGCCTGCGGGTCCGTCACAACGTCGTCAGGCTGGGGTTCAGGCAGCCTTCGGGGCGTTGACGTCGCTCGGAAGCGCCTTCTGCGAGGCCTCGACGAGCGCGGCGAACGCGTTGGCGTCGTTGACCGCGAGGTCGGCCAGGATCTTGCGGTCCACCTCGATGTTGGCGGCCTTCAGACCCTGGATGAAGCGGTTGTAGGTCATGCCGTTGGCGCGGGCAGCGGCGTTGATGCGCTGGATCCACAGCTGACGGAAGTCGCCCTTGCGCTTCTTGCGGTCGTTGTAGTTGTAGACGAGGGAGTGGGTGACCTGCTCCTTCGCCTTGCGGTACAGGCGGGAGCGCTGGCCACGGTAGCCGCTGGCCTGCTCGAGGATCGCCCGGCGCTTCTTGTGGGCGTTGACTGCCCGCTTGACGCGTGCCACTTGTTAACTCCTTGTAGCGGGGCCGTGGTTGTCGTCACACGGCCCGAATCGATTGGGTCCCGGTCCGAGTCGCGCGCCCCTCCGTTTCCTCGGGGCGCGTCGGCTCACTTGCCGAGAAGCTTCTTGATCTTCGCGGCGTCGCCCGGGGCCATCTCGGCGTTGCCGGTGAGGCGACGCGTCACGCGGGACGACTTGTGCTCGAGCAGGTGGCGCTTGCCGGCGCGCTCACGCAGCACCTTGCCGGAGCCGGTGACCTTGAAGCGCTTGCTGGCACCGCTGTGCGTCTTGTTCTTCGGCATGCGCCGTTCTCTCCTCGTCAGTGGCGCCCCCGCCGGCTGGTACCGGCATGCGGGAGCGTCATGTGTATCGATTGATGTCCGGGGCGGGGCGCCCCGGCGCGAACCGGGGCTCACGCCTCGGGGATCACGCCTGGGCGTGCTCCCCCGTGGGCTCCTCCGCAGAGGCTCCACCCTGGCGCTCCGCCTTGCGGGCGGCCTGCGCCTCACGGGCCTCGGCCATCGCCTCGGTCTTCTTCTTGTGCGGACCGAGGACCATGATCATGTTGCGGCCGTCCTGCTTCGGGTTCGACTCGATGAAGCCGAGCTCCTGGACGTCCTCCGCGAGGCGCTGCAGCAGTCGGAAGCCCAGCTCGGGGCGGGACTGCTCGCGACCACGGAACATGATCGTGATCTTGACCTTGTCACCCTGCTTGAGGAACCGGACGACGTGACCCTTCTTGGTGTCATAGTCGTGCGGGTCGATCTTCGGCCGGAGCTTCATCTCCTTGATGACCGTGTGCGCCTGGTTCTTGCGCGCCTCACGGGCCTTCATGGCCGACTCGTACTTGAACTTTCCGTAGTCCATGAGCTTGCAGACCGGCGGACGGGCGTTCGCCGCCACCTCGACCAGGTCGAGGTCGTACTCCTGCGCAAGCTCCAGGGCCTTGGCAAGCGGCACGATGCCGACCTGCTCGCCACTGGGACCGACGAGTCGCACCTCGGGGACGCGAATCCGGTCGTTGATGCGGGGCTCGGCGCTGATGGATCCTCCTCGGTAGCACCACGCGACGGCCTGGCGGACTGCCGCGTAACGTCTTTTTCGGTGTGACCTACCGCGCCGGTACATGAAAAACGCCCCGGACGGGACACAGGCGGGGCTCCACGTGGATCTGGAGCACCGCCGCGAAGTCTCCGCGGGGCGCAGCCGGACCGTTGACCCGCCAACCGTGAGGTCGGTCGGGTGGGAGATCGGAGCCTCCACTTGTGGGCCGGTCACATGCGTGTCCGGCCGGTCGGAACACCAGAATACACGAGTCAAGGGGTGGCACCCACTTCTGTGCCGGCGCGGACGTGCGCCGTGACGGGGATGACACTCCCCGACGCGGGGTCCGGCGGCACTGCCCATAGGCTGGAGCCGACCCCTCAGCAGGAAGAAGTCCGAAGACATGAGTGACCAGACCCCGCAGCAGCCCGGCGCCGCGCACGCGGCGAGCCCGGCCGGCCCCGATTTCGACGCCATGACCCGTGACATCGCGGAGGTGCCTGCGGTCGAGGTGATCACCACGGTCGCGGTGCACCTGATGAGTTCGGCGGCGGTCAACCTCGGGCTCGCCGAGGACGGCGAGACGCACAAGGACCTCGACGAGGCGCGCAAGCTCATCCAGGCGCTGGCCGGGCTGGTCACCGCCAGCGCCACCGAGATCGGCTCGTACCACGCCGCGCCGCTGCGGGACGGGCTGAAGTCGCTCCAGCTGGCGTTCCGCGAGGCCTCGGTCGTGCCGGACGAGCCGGGCCAGGGCCCCGGGGAGAAGTACACCGGTCCGGTCCACGGCTGAGCCGGGCGGCGGACCGCCGCACGCAGAGGTGACGGGCCCCGGCCGGGAACACGGCCGGGGCCCGTCGTGTGCGCGGCGCGGGCGGGCTCAGAGCCCGTCGTCGGTGGTGGCCGCGGACTCGGGGGGCATCGACTCGTCGGCGACGAGCACCGGCTCGTGCGGTGGATGGGTGAGCTGGTGGACCACCGAGGCGATGGCGGCGCCGATCAGGGGCGCGACGATGAACAGCCACAGCTGGGTGATGGCCGCGCCGCCCGCGAACAGCGCCGGGCCGATGGAGCGCGCCGGGTTCACGCCGGTGCCGTCCAGCGGGACGCCGATGAGGTGGACGGCGGCCAGGGCCAGTCCGATCGCCATGCCGTTGAAGCCGATCACGGCCACCTTGTGGGTGACCGACAGCCACACGTAGACCAGCAGGAAGGTCATCAGTATCTCGGCGACGAAGGCACCGCCGAGGTTGAGGTGGACCGCCGAGCGGTCGCCCCAGCCGTTCGTGCCGAAGGAGGCATGGGTCTGGAGGCCCGGGATCTGCTTGGCGACCAGGAAGAGCAGGGCCGCGCCGGCGATGGCGCCGACCACCTGGGCGATCCAGTACTCGGCGGCCGTGCGCAGGGTGATCCGGCGGGACAGCAGCATGCCCAGGGTCACCGCTGGGTTGAAGTGGCAGCCCGAGACCGGGCCGAGGGCGTAGGCCAGCGCCACCATGGTGAAGCCGAAGGCCAGGGCGATGCCGAAGGTGCCGATGTATTCGCCCGCCAGCACTGCCGAGCCGACGGCGAAGAACACCAGGAGCAGGGTGCCGAGGAACTCGGATACGACCGTGCGGGTCAGTACCGACGAGATCTCCGATTTCTCCATGGGGGCTCTCCTCGCGTGGATCTTGAGCTCTCCTCGCATTGTGCGGCCCTGGAGACGAACCCGCCCGTCGACGACAGCGGGTCCGGCCGGGGGCACCGGGCCCCCGGCGTGGGGTGTCAGCGCCGGTAGAACGGCTCGTCGGCCCCCGTGCCGCCCGGCGGCAGCAGGGCGAGGTCCAGGCCCCGGACGAGCCGGGCCCGGAGGACCTCGTCGGCGGCCAGGGCACGGGCCAGGCGCTGGGCGACCTCGGCGGCCGGGGCGTCGGGGGCGAGGCCGAGGGCGAGGGTGGCGTCGGTCTCCTCGGACGGCGTGAGGCGGGCGACGAGCACCGCGGGTTCGGCGTCGAGCAGGGTGCGCAGGGCGTCGGTGACGGCCGGGTCGGCGAGCGGGTCGGCGCTGGTGCGGCCCTCGGCGAGGGCGCGCAGCGCGGGGCCGGTGAGCTGGTAGGTGACCGGGCCGGCCAGGTCGACGACGACGGTGTCGGCCTGCTCGTGGGAGGCGGCGAGCAGCGCCTGCGGCAGCGGGACCGCGACCGGGCGGGCGTCGGCCCGCCAGCGCCGGAGGGTCTCCGTGGAGGTGAAGGCGGGGAGGGCGCGGCGGCCGTCCGGGGCCTGGAGGGTGGGGACGGCCATGTCGCTGGTCTTCTCCCGGCGCAGGCCGTCGGGTCCGGTCTCGACCTCGCCGAGGACGGCCACCACGGGCACCAGGACGCGGGCGCCGGCCAGCGCCGTCAGCAGCTCGGGCTCGGCGCCGCGGTCCCGGTCGTAGGCCGCCAGGGCCGCGGCCAGGGCCGGGTCGGCGGAGCCGTCGTCGTCGGCGAAACCGGGGTCGGGAATGTTCTTCTGCACCGCCCGAGCGTATCGGGTGGGTCCGCGGCGCCACCGGGCGCGGGGCGGAGCCCGCGACGGGTGCCGGGGCGCGGGTCAGTGGTCGAGGAAGCGGTTGCGCCAGAGGACGGCGGCGGTCGCGAGGAGGACCAGGCCCGCGGCGCCGGCGGTCCAGGGGAGCCACGAGGTGCCGGTGTCCTCGGTGGCGTCCGCCGAGGGGCCGGGGCCGAAATAGCGGTCGGTGTAGGCGGCGGGGGACGGCTTCTGCGGCGTGGGCCGGAGGTCGGCGGCCGCGTCGAGCGCGGCGGCGAGGTCGATCAGGCCCGAGCCGTAGTCGTCGTCGCGGCCGCCCTCGGGGCGGTCCTGTGCGCTGGAGGTGAGCACCCGGCGGATCTGGGCCGGGCTCAGGTCCGGGTGGGCGGAGCGGATCAGGGCGACGGCGCCGGAGACGAAGGCGGCGGCGGGGCTGGTGCCCCAGCCCCGGACGTAGTCCCGCTCGGGGTCGGCCATGACGATGTCGAAGCCCGGCGCGCTGACCGTGGCGTACCAGTGGCGGGTGGAGAAGCGGGCGCGGCCCCCCAGGTGGGTGACGGCGGTGGCCGTGATGACGCCCGGGTAGGCGGCGGGGTAGGAGACGTGGTTGCCCTTCTCGCCGCCGTTGCCCGCGGAGGCGACGACGGGGATGCCCTTGGCGAGGGCGTACTGGATCGCGGCGTCCTCGCGGGGCTCGGGGTGCGCGGACTCGCTGTCGTCGCCCAGCGACATATTGATCACGTCGGCGCCGTGGTCGGCGGCCCAGCGGATGCCGTCGGCGAGCGCGCCCGCCTTCTCCGTACGGGCGCGGCCGCGCTGCGGGTCGTCGTCCTCCAGGATCACCCGGACCGGCAGGATCCGGGCCTCCGGGGCGAGCCCCAGCACACCGTCGCCGCCGCCCGCGCCATGGCCGCGGCCTGCGATGATGCTGGCCATTCCGGTGCCGTGCCGGGCCCAGGAGGAGTCCCCGGGGCCGGCCCCGAAACCGACCAGGTCGCGCTCGGGGTCCACCTGTCCTTCCAGATCGGCGTGGTTGGCGTCCACACCGGTGTCCAGGACCGCGACGGTGACGCCCTTGCCCTTGGTGGTGCGCCAGGCCTGCGGGGCGTGGACGGCGTCGAGGGCCCACTCCTGGTCCCGGAGGGTGTCGGCCCGTGCGGGGACGGCAGGCAGGACGGCGAGGGCCGCGGAGGCCAGGGCAAGGGCGGTGCCGCGCAGCACGGGGTGCGTCATGACGAGGCCTCCGTCGTCTGCGGGGGGCGGCCGGCCGCCTTGCGGAAGTCCGCCTCGACGCGGTCCGCGAGGCCCTTCGCGTCGTGGCCCAGGCCGGATTCGGCCGGGGCGGTGGTGGCGCCGGTCCGGACGGCGGCCTCGGCGGGCTGCGGCTCGGTGCCGGTGCGGCCGTCGGCGAAGCCGGAGACGGCGTAGACCACGACCGGGATGTCGGTGAGGATGCGGACGGTCCAGCTGGCCCGCTGGGCCCGGCCGAAGTCCTCGGCCGGGGTGCCCTTGGCGGCGTACGGCACCGGCAAGAGATCGGTGCGGCTGCCCAGACTCTTCGTGCTGAAGCGGGTGTTGAGGGCCATCATCCCCGGCTGGTCGGCCTTGGTGGTCTGCGCGCCGACCGTGATGACGCCGGTGCGGGTGGCGTCGGTGTAGGTGGCGCGCAGCAGACGGGTGCAGCCGGCGCGGGCGAGCGCGGCGGCGAGCTCGGGGTCGTAGGCGTCGCGGCAGCCGCTGTCCGGGGCGACGGCGATCCGGGTCCAGGTCCGGTCGGCGCCGCCGGGCCCGGCGCCCAGGCCGTTGACGGTGCGTGGGAAGAGCCGGTCAACGGGGGTGTTGTGCCAGACGTCGCGGCCCTTGGTGAAGGCGGCCGCGGCGGAGGCCGGGGCGGCGCCGGCCTCGTCGGTGAGCCAGCTCCCGGCCGCGGCGCCGCCGAGCAGGCCGATACCTAGGACGAGGCAGGCCGCGGCGCCGAGCAGCCGGGGGCCGGGGCGGCGGGCGGACGGGCGCCGGGGCATCGCCGGGGCCCCGGGGGCGGCCCCAACTCCGTTGCGTGGAGGGGCGGTTGCGGGCCAGGGCGGTTCGGCAGCGGGACCGGCGGCCGGGGTGCGGGGGGCCGGCGGGGCGGCCGGACCGCCGCCGGGGCCGCGGCCCTCGGCCCACAGGCTCTGACTGTTGGCCAGGTGGAAGGCGGCGGTGTCGCGGAAGCTGACGGGCGGGCCGGCGGGCGGCGGGGCGGGGGCGGCCGGTGCGGCGGGGGCCGGGGCGCCGGGCACGCGGGGCGGCGGCTGCGTACCGGCGGCGGGCGGCGGGACGCGGGGCGCGGCGGGCGGCGGGACGGTGGGGCGCGGCGGGACGGGGTGCGCGGCGGGGGGCGGGCCGGGTGCCGGTACCGACGGCTCGGCCGGGACCCGGCGCAGCACGGTCGTCCGCGGGTCCCCGTCCGGCTCCGGCGCCCCGGCCGGGCCCGGCCGGTGGGGCGGCTGCGGGGGTATCGGTGGAATGTGCCGGGCATCGGCGAATTCGGCGTCGGTGCTCACCCGCGCTCCCCCTTGCACCGCTGACCACCGGCTCCGATCCGCAATCGGGGCACGGTGGTTCGTATCCGGACAACACTCCGCTGACCTGCTGGTTGCGGTGTCGGGCCACTCTAAGGGCTGGCACAGCCGGTGCTCCAACCCCTGTCCGCTCTGTCGCAATCTCTCCCCTACCCAGTGGTAGTGGGGTCTGGCAGGCTGCGGCCATGCCCCAGTACACATCCGATACAGAGGGCGACACAGCCCCCGCGCAAGCTCTCCACCCGGTCCGCACAGGGGAGACCCGCTTCGACCGGGCCACCGCCGAGTTCGACGCGCCGCTGGCCGTCGTCGACCTGGCGGCCTTCGACGCCAACGCCGCCGACCTGGTGCGCCGCGCGAGGGGCAAGCCGATCCGGGTGGCGAGCAAGTCGGTGCGCTGCCGGGCGCTGCTGGAACGGGTGCTGGCCCGGGACGGCTTCGCGGGGATCATGAGCTTCACGCTCGCCGAGTCGCTGTGGCTGGCCCGCTCGGGCTTCCCGGACGTCCTGCTGGCGTATCCGTCGGCGGACCGGGCGGGCTTCGCCGAGCTGGCCGCCGATCCGGAATCGGCGGCCGCGGTGACGGTGATGATCGACGATCCGGTGCAGCTGGATCTGATCGACGCGGCCCGGCCGGCCGGCGGTTCGGGCGAGGAGATCCGGGTGTGCCTGGAACTGGACACCTCCTACCGGCTGTTGGGCGGGAGGGTGCGGGTCGGTGCCCGCCGTTCCCCGCTGCGGGCGCCCGGCCAACTGGCCGCGCTGGCCCGGACGGTGGTGCGCCGCCCGGGGTTCCGGCTGGTGGGGCTGATGGCCTACGAGGGGCATGTGGCGGGGGTCGGCGACGAGGTCGCCGGCAAGCCGGTGTTCTCGCGGACGGTCCGGGTGATGCAGGCGGCGGCGCGCAGGGAGCTGGCGCGGCGGCGCTGGGCGGCCGTACGGGCGGTGCGGGACATCGCGCCGCGGCTGGAGTTCGTCAACGGCGGCGGGACCGGCAGTGTGCAGCACACCGCGGCGGAGGCGGCGGTCACCGAGGTCGCGGCCGGGTCGGGGCTGTACGTGCCGCGGCTGTTCGACAACTTCCGGTCGTTCAGCGGGCGTCCGGCGGCGCTGTTCGCCCAGCCGGTGGTGCGGCGGCCGGGCCCCGGGGTGGTGACGGTGCTGGGCGGCGGCTATCCGGCGTCCGGGGTGGCGGGGCCGGACCGGCTGCCGGTGCCGTATCTGCCGGCCGGGCTGCGCTACGACCCGCAGGAGGGCCCCGGCGAGGTGCAGACCCCGCTGCTGGGGCCGGCCGCGGACGGACTGCGGCTCGGCGACAAGGTGTGGTTCCGGCACGCGAAGGCCGGTGAGCTGTGTGAGCGGTTCTCCGCCCTGCATCTGATCGACGGGGACCGGGTGGTGGACACGGTGCCGACGTACCGGGGGGAGGGGCACACCTTCCTGTGACGGTGTGCCCCTCCCCCTGTGTTCCCCGTCAGCCGTGGATGCGGTCCTGCTGGTCGGGCACGATGCTGCCGTCGGCGCGGCGGACCGGGCCGAGCGAGCCGTCCGGCTCGGTGTAGCCGGCGGTCGCGCACGGGTACGGGTCGGCCTGGCGCTTCTTCGGCTCGATGAACATCGGGTTGACCAGCCAGCGGTGGTCGGCGTTGTCGTACGCCCGGCACATCAGCTCGGTCTTGTTGCGGTTGATGGCCAGGTGCCCGGCGGTGGCGTCGCCGACGAAGGTGACGTCGGTGTCGGCGTCACCGGCCGCGAAGGCGGGGCGGTGCGCCGGGTCCTGCTGCTGCCAGGCCTTGGCGCCCTTGACGTGGAAGATCTCCTGGTTGATCCAGCAGCGCTTGCCGTCGATGTAGGTCAGGACCTCGCCGTTGGTGTCCTTGACGTCGCCGCAGCCCTGGACGCCGGTGGTGAGCTTGCCGTCGCGGACGAGGTTGCGGATGCCGATGACGTGGTCACGGTCGATGCCCACACCGGGCGCCCAGGCGCGGACCAGCGGCTCGGCCGAGGCGGAGACGATGTAGACGTCGAAGCCGGCCTTCTTGAGGGTGGCGATGAGGTCGCGCTGCTGGTCGTAGTAGCGGACGTAGCCCTCCATCGTGTGCGTGCCGACCTTCTGCTCCCTGCCGATCGGCGCGGCGAGGTTCTGGGCGCGGGCGGCGCGGGCGTACGCGGTCAGCCGGGCGGGGCTGTGGCCGGCGAACAGCTGGGTGATCCAGACGTATTCGGGGACCGTGCGGCGGGCATTCCATTCGCCCTCGAACGCCTTCTTGCCGGTGGAGGTCTTGGCGTCCAGGTAGATGCCGAGGATCTCGTCGGTGCAGCCGGTGTCGGTCGACGTCGGCAGCGCACGGCCCGCGGGTACGGAGGTGCCGCAGGCCTTGGTGAGCGCGTCGGCGGCGGCCTTGGTCATCCACTTGTTGGTGGCCTGCCAGTCCGCGGGGCGCAGCACCTTGTCGTTGCGCAGCATCCAGGCCAGCGTGGCGTCGGAGATGTCGTTCTTGACGACGGTGTTGTCCCAGTCGAAGGTCGCGACCGGCCGCGCGCCCCCGGAGCCGGAGCAGCTGCCCCGCTCGTCGATCATCTTCTGGAGCTTGGCACGGTTGTCGCCGTACCAGCCCTTGGTCACATGGAGGGTGGGGCAGTGGCGCGGGGCCGGGCCCGCCGTGGCTGTTTGGGCGACGGCGACGCCGCCACCGCCCAAGACTGCGAGGGCAGCACCCGCTGCCATCCAGCGACGCTTGGTGAGCATGGAACGCACTCCTGTCGAACGAAGAACCGAAGGCGGACGCTAGCGTACGGCGGCCGGGCGTCGATTGACGTCCGGCCGCCGTGACGATGGCGCGCAGGTGAACAGCGCGCGGTTACAGGGGAGTCACGTACGCGCCCGCGATACCGCCGTCGACCAGGAATTCGGCGGCGTTGACGAACGAGGAGTCGTCGCTGGCGAGGAAGGCGACCGCGGAGGCGATCTCCTCGGGCTCGGCGAACCGGCCGACCGGGACGTGCACCAGGCGGCGCGCGGCGCGCTCGGGGTCCTTGGCGAACAGCTCCTTCAGCAGCGGGGTGTTGACCGGCCCCGGGCAGAGCGCGTTGACCCGGATGCCCTCGCGGGCGAACTGCACGCCCAGTTCGCGGGACATCGACAGCACGCCGCCCTTGGAGGCGGTGTAGCTGATCTGGGAGGTGGCGGCGCCCATCACGGCCACGAAGGACGCGGTGTTGATGATGGAGCCCTTGCCCTGCCGCTGCATGTAGGGCAGCGCGTGCTTGCAGCAGAGGTACACCGAGGTGAGGTTGACCTCCTGCACACGCTTCCAGGCGTCCAGGCCGGTGGTGAGGATGGAGTCGTCGTCGGGCGGGGAGATCCCGGCGTTGTTGAAGGCGATGTCGACCGATCCGTAGGTGTCGAAGGCGGTCTTGTAGAGCGCCTCGACCTGCTCGGAGTCGGTCACATCGACCTGGACGTAGGTCCCGCCGACCTCTTCGGCGGCGGCCTTGCCGGCCACCTCGTCGATGTCGGCGCAGACGACGTTGGCGCCTTCGGAGGACAGCCGGCGGGCGGTGGCCAGGCCGATGCCGCTGCCGGCTCCGGTGATCACGGCGGTACGGCCGACGAGGCGGCGGCACACTGCGGTCTGGTCGGTCACTTAGCGCTCCTCGGTGCTGATGAAGATGTTCTTGGTCTCGGTGAACGCGGACAGCGCGTCCGGGCCCAGCTCACGGCCGAGGCCGGACTGCTTGAACCCGCCGAAGGGGGTCCAGTAGCGCACGCTGCTGTGGGAGTTGACGGAGAGGTTGCCGGCCGCGACGGCGCGCGAGACCCGCAGCGCCCGGCCGACGTCACGGGTCCAGAGCGAGCCGGACAGCCCGTAGTCGGTGTCGTTGGCGATCCGGATCGCGTCGGCCTCGTCGTCGAAGGGGATGACGACGGCGACCGGGCCGAAGATCTCCTCGACGGCGGTACGGTCGTCGGGCCGCCCCTCCAGGACAGTGGCCGGGTACCAGAAGCCCTTGCCGCCGGGGGCCTCGCCGCGGATGGCGGCCGGGGCGTCCTCGGGGACGTAGGACCGTACCCGCTCCCGCTGGGCGGCGGAGATCAGCGGGCCCATCTGCGTCGCGGGATCGGCCGGGTCGCCGACCGTGAACGCCTTGACCGCGGGCTCCAGCAGCTCCATGAACCGGTCGTACACGGGGCGTTGGACGAGGATGCGGCTGCGGGCGCAGCAGTCCTGGCCGGTGTTGTCGAGGAAGGAGCCGGGCGCGGCGGCCGCGGCGGCCTCGACATCGGCGTCCGCGAAGACGATGTTGGGGCTCTTGCCGCCGAGTTCGAGGGTGAGCCGCTTGGTCTGCGCGGCGCAGCGGGCGGCGATCTGCCGGCCGGTGGCGGTGGACCCGGTGAAGACGACCTTGGCGAGGCCGGGGTGGTCGACCAGCGCGGTGCCGGTGACCGGGCCCTCGCCGGGCAGGACCTGGAAGAGGCCCTCGGGGAGCCCGGCCTCCAGGGCGAGTTCGGCGAGCCGCAGCGCGGTGAGCGGGGTGGTCTCGGCGGGCTTGAGGAGCACCGCGTTGCCGGCCGCGAGCGCGGGGGCGGTGCCCCAGGCGGCGATCGGCATCGGGAAGTTCCAGGGGGCGATCACCGCGACCACGCCGAGCGGCTCCTGAACGGTGATGTTCAGGCCGCCGGCGACCGGGATCTGGGTGCCGGTCAGGCGCTCCACTCCCCCGGCGGCGTAGTGCAGCAGATCGCGGACGTTGCCGGCCTCCCAGCGGGCGTTGCCCAGCGGGTGCCCGGCCTCCTTGAGTTCGAGCTCGGCGAGCGGCTCGATCTGCGCGTCGACGACCTCGGCGAACCGGCGCAGCAGCCGGGCCCGGTCGCCGGGGGCCACGGCGGCCCAGGCCTCCTGGGCGGCGGCTGCCCGCCGGACCGCGGCGTCGACCTGCTCGGGAGAGGTGGTGGGAACGGTGGCCACCACTTCCTCGGTGGCCGGGTTGAGGATCTTCAGCTCGTGCGATCCATGGGACACAGCGTGGTTCCTTACATGCGCTCGAAGGAGCGGAAGCGCTCCCAGTCCGTGACGGCGGCGTCGTAGGCGTCCTGCTCGACGCGGGCCATGTGGCGGTAGTGGTCGACGACCTCGTCGCCGAACGCCTCCCGGGCGATGGCGCTCTTCTCCCACAGCTCGGCGGCCTCGCGCAGGGTCGTGGGGACGTGCGCGGCGTCGCCGGTGTAGGCGTTGCCGGTGGTCGCCTCGGGCAGCTCCAGCTCGTGCTCTATGCCGTACAGACCGGCCGCGACCATGCCGGCGACCGCGAGGTAGGGGTTCACGTCGCCGCCGGGCAGGCGGTTCTCCAGGCGGTGGTTGCGGCCGTGGCCGACCACCCGCAGGGCGCAGGTGCGGTTGTCCGGGCCCCAGGCGACGGCGGTGGGCGCGAAGGAGCCGGGGCGGAAGCGCTTGTAGGAGTTGATGTTGGGCGCGTAGAGGAGGGTGAAGTCCCGCATCGCGGCGACCTGGCCGGCCAGGAAGTGCTGCATGGTCTTCGACATGCCGTACGGGCCGCTGTCGTCGGCCAGCACCGGCCGCCCCTCGGTGTCCTGCAGCGAGAGGTGGATATGGCAGGAGTTGCCCTCGCGCTCGTCGTACTTCGCCATGAAGGTGAGCGACATGCCCGCCTGGGAGGCGATCTCCTTGGCGCCGGTCTTGTAGATGCTGTGCTGGTCGCAGGTGGTGAGCGCCTCGTCGTAGACGAACACGATCTCGTGCTGGCCGAGGTTGCACTCGCCCTTGGCGGACTCGACGGTCATGCCGGCCGCGCCCATCTCGTTGCGGATGCGGCGCAGCACGGGTTCGACGCGGCCGGTGCCGAGGACGGAGTAGTCCCCGTTGTACTGGTTGGCGGGGTTCATCTCGCGGTAGCCGCGCGCCCAGGCGTCTTCGTAGGTGTCCTTGAAGAGCATGAACTCCAGCTCGGTGCCGGCGAAGGCCCGCCAGCCGCGCTCGGCGAGCCGGTCGAGCTGGCGGCGCAGGATCTGCCGGGGCGAGGCGACGACCGGTGAGCCGTCGTGCCAGGCGAGGTCGGCGGTGATCAGGGCGCTGCCCGGGTTCCAGGGGATGCGGCGCAGGGTGCCGGTGTCGCCGTGCATGGCGAAGTCGCCGTAGCCGCGCTCCCACGAGGACATTTCGTAGCCCTCGACGGTGTTGAGGTCGACGTCGACGGCGAGGAGGTAGTTGCAGCCCTCCGTACCGTGGTCGAGGACGGTGTCGAGGAAATATCGGGCCGCGAACCGCTTGCCCTGGAGCCTGCCTTGCATATCGGTGAAGGCGAGGACGACAGTGTCGATCTCCCCGGCGTCGACGAGGACTCTGAGGTCCTCGACGGAGAGTGGGGGCGTGCGGTCTGCCACGGTTTTGCCTCCTGTCACTGCATCCGGAGGTCATAAGGTAGGCACACGAACCATTGATTGGGAAGGGGTATCGATGGAGAGTGCGGCTGATCGGCTGGCACCGGTGCTGCGACCGGTCCGGGCGGGCAACGGTTTCGAGGAAGCCCTGGAACAGATACTCCAGATCGTCCGGCTCGGCCTGGTACCCCAGGGTGAACGGCTGCCCGCGGAGCGGGAGTTGGCGGAGCGGCTGCAGATCAGCCGGGTCACCCTGCGCGAGGTGCTGAAGGTACTGCAGGACGAGGGCCTGGTGGAGAGCCGGCGAGGGCGCTACGGCGGCACGTTCGTCCGGGTGCGTACGGAGAACCCGGGCGAGGCCGAGCTGCGGCGCCGGATCGAGAAGGTCGACGTCGAGGACACCCTGCGGTTCCGGGAGGTGCTGGAGGTGGGCGCGGCCGGACTGTGCGCCGCGCACGGGCTGTCCGACGAGCAGAGCGGCCGGCTGCGGGCGGCGCTCGCGGCGACCCAGGACGCCCCGCTCGCCGACTACCGCCGGCACGACACCCTGCTGCATCTGACGCTCGCCGAGCTGTCCGGCTCACCGTCGCTGGCGGCGCAGTACGCGGCGGTACGGGCGAGCGTGAACGATCTCCTGGACTGCATTCCGCTGCTGGTCCGGAATCTGGAGCACTCACAGACCCAGCACAGCGCACTGGTCGAGGCGGTGCTGGAGGGCGACGCGGACGGGGCGCGGGAGGTCATGCGGGAGCACTGCTGCGGGACCGCGGCGCTGCTGCGGGGGTTCCTGACCGCGCCGGCGCCGTGAGACACCGGACGGCAGCCGGCCCGTGGGCGCCGGTTAACCATTCTTTTACGCACGGGTCTTGCGCTGGGCCGGTACCCAGAGCAAAGGTATGCCGCTGAACCTTTGCTCGATTTCCCCCCTCGGCGAGGCAGGAGCGGCTCATGGCCGACAACACGGAATCGCAGACCGCACCGCCCCTCGGGGCCACCGGCGGAACATCGCCCGACGAGACCTATCTGGAGCGGCGGACCCTCCGCCGGGGCAGCGCGGGCCCCCTGCTGCTGACCGGCCTGGGCGTCGCCTACGTGGTCTCCGGCGATTTCTCGGGCTGGAACAACGGTCTGGCGCAGGGCGGCTTCGGCGGCCTGGCGATCGCCGCCGTCCTGATGGGCCTGATGTACACCTGTCTGGTCTTCGCGCTGGCGGAGCTGGCCTCGATCCTGCCGACCGCGGGCGGCGGCTACGGCTTCGCCCGCCGCGCCCTGGGCACCTGGGGCGGCTTCCTGACCGGCACCGCGATCCTGATCGAATATGTGCTGGCGCCCGCCGCGATCTCCATTTTCATCGGTGACTACATCGAATCGCTCGGCCTTTTCGGGCTGCACTCCAGCTGGCCGGTCTATCTCGTCTGCTTCGCGATCTTCATCGGCATCCATCTGTGGGGCGTGGGCGAGGCACTGCGCTTCAGCCTGATCGTCACCGCCATCGCGGTCGCCGCGCTCGTCGTCTTCGCGATCGCCGCGCTGACCGACTTCCATGTCGACTCGCTCAACGACATCCCCGTCAAGGCCGGCGCCTTCGGGGCGAACTCCTGGCTGCCGTTCGGCATCCTCGGCATCTGGGCGGCGTTCCCGTTCGGCATGTGGTTCTTCCTGGGCGTCGAGGGCGTGCCGCTGGCGGCCGAGGAGACCAAGGACCCGGCCCGTTCGCTGCCCAAGGCGATGGGCGCCGCGATGGGCATCCTGCTGCTGCTCGCACTGATCACCTTTGTCGCCGCGACCGGCGCCCGCGGCTCGGCGGCGATCCAGTCGGTGGGCGATCCACTGGTCCAGGCGCTGCAGCCGGACGGCAAGCCGACCACCGTCGGCCGGATCGTCAACTACGCCGGTCTCGCGGGCCTGGTGGCCTCCTTCTTCTCCCTCATCTTCGCCGGTTCCCGCCAGCTCTTCGCGCTCTCCCGGGCCGGCTACCTCCCCCGCTTCCTCTCCCTGACCAGCCGCCGCAAGGCCCCCTACCTGGGCCTGCTGGTGCCCGGCGCGCTCGGCTTCGCGCTGGCCGCGGCCACCGGCGACGGCGCCCGGATGCTCAATGTCGCGGTCTTCGGCGCCACCATCTCCTACGCGCTGATGGCGCTCTCCCACCTCGTGCTGCGCCGCCGCGAGCCCGGCCTGCCCCGCCCGTACCGCACCCCGGGCGGCATGCTGACCTCGTCCGTCGCGTTCGTGCTGGCCTGCTCGGCGCTGGTGGCGACGTTCCTGGTCGACAAGGAAGCCGCCTTCATCGCCCTCGGCGTCTACGTCGTGGCGCTCGCCTACTTCGCCTTCTACTCCCGGCACCGGCTGGTGGCCACCGCGCCCGAGGAGGAGTTCGCGGCGCTGGCGGCCGCGGAGGCGGAGCTCGCACGCGACTGACCGGCACATCGGGACACGCCCCACGGCGGCCCGGGACCTCCCGGCCGGCCCGGCCGTCCCCGCACCGCACCCACCCCACGTACGCACGGAGGACCACACCCCATGTCCCAGCCCCTCATCGGCATCAGCACCTACCAGGAAGAGGCCCGGTGGGGGGTGTGGACGCTGCCCGCCGCGCTGGTGCCCGCCGGATATCCCAAGCTGGTGCAGCGCTCGGGCGGGCTGGCCGCGCTGCTGCCGCCGGGCGATCCGGCCACCGCCGCCGCGGCCGTCGCCCGGCTGGACGGTCTGGTGATCGCCGGCGGCGCGGATGTCGAGCCGGTGCGCTACGGCGCGGAGCCGCACCCCCGGACCGGCCCGCCCGCCCGGGACCGGGACGCCTGGGAGCTGGCCCTGATCGAGGCCGCGTTGGCGGGCGGCGTCCCGCTGCTGGGCATCTGCCGCGGCCTCCAGCTGCTGAACGTGGCGCTGGGCGGCTCCCTCGTCCAGCACCTCGACGGGCACGCCGGAGCGCCCGGGGTCTTCGAGCAGCACGAGATCAAACCGGTCCCCGGGACCCTGCTGGGCCGTACGCTCCCCGAGCCGGTCGCCGTGCCGACGTACCACCACCAGGCCGTGGACCGGATCGGCCGCGGCCTGTTGACCTCGGCGTACGCGGAGGACGGCACCATCGAGGCGCTGGAACTCCCGGGCGCCTACGGCTTCGCGCTGGCGGTGCAGTGGCACCCGGAGGCCGGGGACGACACCCGGGTGATGGACGCGCTGGTCGCCGCGGCAGGCGGGTCGTCCACCGGGGAGTGACGGGCCGGCCCCCGGCCGCCGCGCCCCGGGTGCCTCAGGAGGTGCCGCGGGTCAGCCCGAGCAGTTCGCGGGCCGGGCCCGCGGGCCGTTGACCGGTGGGCCACACGGCGCGCAGCGCACGGCCGAGCCGCAGTCCGCGCACCGGAATCTCCACCAGCCGGCGCGCGGTCAGCTCCTCACCGACGGCGAGTTCGCTGAGCACGGACGGCGCGGCCTCGCTCACCACCGCCGCCTTCACGGCGGTGGTCGAGGCGAGTTCCAGCAGCGGCTCGGCCAGGCCGCCGTGCCGGGCGAGCGCCGCGTCCAGCACCTGGCGGGTGCCGGAGCCCCGTTCGCGCAGGATCAGCGGGGTCGCGGCCAGTTCGGCGGCGGTCAGCTCCGTACGGCGCCGGGTCCAGGGGTGGGACGGCGCGGCGACCACGATCAGCCGGTCCTGTCCGATGACCGTGCCGTCCAGTCCCGCCGGCACCTCCAGCCCCTCCACGAACCCGAGATCGGCCGCGCCCGCCAGCAACCGCTCGGCGACCGCACGGGAGTTGCCCGCCAGCAGGGACACGGCGGTGTCCGGCCGCCGCGCGCGCAAGGCGATCAGCCAGCCCGGCAGCAGATACTCGGCGATCGTCATGCTGGCCGCGACCCGCAGCCGGGAGTCGCGCCGCCCCCGCAGCGCCTGTGCGCCCGCGTCGAAGGCCTCGGCCGCCTCCACCACCCGCCGCGCCCAGTCCGTCACCAGCACACCGGCGTCGGTCAGCCGGGAACCGCGCGGCGAGCGCTCCACCAGCGCCACCCCCAACTGCCGCTCCATCGACCGGATGCGGCTGCTGGCGGCGGGCTGGGAGATGCCCCGCGCACGGGCCGCCCGCCCCAGACTCCCCAGCCGGGCGACGGCGAGCAGCAGCTCCAGCGCGCCCAGATCCGGGACCCGGTGCGACAGCGGCACGGCGACGGGCTCGTCCTCAGCACCCATAAATCCCCCTGCACATAACCCCAGCTTATGCCCTCATAGACACCGGGTCCCTGGTGGCGGGCGCCGGGGGCGACGAGGCTGCTCCCATGGCAACCGTCGCGCAAGCACCTTCCCGTACCGACCCCACCGCCCCCGGCACCCCGCCGACCGCGCCCACGCCCGCGGCCTCGGTCCGCCATCTGGGGCCGAACTGGTACGCCACCGTCATGGGCACCGCGATCGTCGCGAGCGCCGGCGCCGCCCTGCCGTTCACCGCGCCCGGCCCGCGCCTCGCCTGCCAGGCGGTCTGGGCGCTGTCCGCGCTGATGCTGCCGGTGCTGCTGGCCGCCAGGGCCGTGCACTGGGTCCGCCACCGCGACCAGGCCCGCCGCCAGCTGCTGGACCCGGCCGTCGCCCCGTTCCACGGCTGTCTCGCCATGGCGCTGCTGGCGGTCGGCGGCGGCACGCTCGCGGTGGGCCGGGACGTCATCGGCACACCGGCCGCGGTGGCCGCCGACGCGGTGCTGTGGACCGCCGGCACCGTGACCGGTCTGGTGGGCGCCGCGGCGATCCCGTATCTGATGGTGACCCGGCACCGCATCGAGCCCGGCAGCGCCTCGCCCGTCTGGCTGCTGCCGCTGGTCGCGCCCATGGTGTCGGCGGCGGTCGGCCCGGCGCTGGTGCCCCATCTGCCGGCCGGCCCGTGGCAGCGGGCCCTGCTGTTCGGCTGCTACGCCCTGTTCGGAATGTCCCTGCTGGCCACGCTGCTCGTGCTGCCGCTGGTGCTGTCCCGGCTGATCCACCACGGCCCGCTGCCCCTGGCGCTCACCCCCACGCTGTTCCTGGTCCTCGGCCCGCTGGGCCAGTCCACCACCGCGGTGAACCACCTCGCCGACGCCGCCCCGGGCGTCGTGAACGCCTCGACCGCCCACGCCATGGGCGCCTTCGCGGTGCTCTACGGCGTCCCGGTGATGGGCTTCGCGCTGCTGTGGCTGGCGCTCGCCGGCGCGCTGGTGGTCCGCGCCTTCCGCCGCGGGATGGGCTTCTCGATGACCTGGTGGGGCTTCACCTTCCCGCTCGGCACCTGTGTCACGGGTGCGGCGGGTCTGGCCCGGCACACCGGTCTGGGTGCCTTCGACTGGCTCGCCACGGCGCTGTTCGCGGCCCTCGCGACGGCGGTGGCGGTGGCCGGTACCCGTACCGCCGCCGGCCTGGCCCGCGGCAGCCTGCTGCGCCCGCCGCGGCCGGTCACGCCGTAGCCGTCCGCGGCCGGGGCCGGTCCCGCGCAGGACGGTCCTCCCTCAGCGGGCCCCGGCCAGCGCCGCTGCCAGCGCGGCCGGGGCCTCCGCCAGCGACGGCCCGTACCAGGTCAGAAAGCGCCCGCTGACCAGCGCGGCGGGCAGAGCGGGAAACGCCTCGGGGCCGTCCTCGGCGGTAAAGCGGTAGGGCTCGTCGGGGAGGACGACGAGATCGGCGCCGGCCGCGTTGAGTGCATCGAGCGGGATTCGCGGGTAGCGGTCGGTGTGGTCCGCGTAGCGATTGCGGACGCCCAGACGGGCCAGGAGGTCACCGGCGAAGGTGTCCCGCCCCAGCACCATCCACGGCCGGCGCCAGACCGGCACCACCGCGGTCCTTCCCCAGGCTCCCCCCTCCGTTCGAGCAGAGGAGACCCCGATCGCCGCCGGGACCGGCAGCGCCCGCCAGGCGTCCTCGGCGGCGTCCAGCCATCCGGGCCTGGGCAGTCGGCAGCCGTCCACCAGCACCCGCGTCAGCTCGTCCCACGCCTGGTCCAGCGTCCGCACCGCGGTGACCAGGACGGACGGCCCGGCGGCCCGGAGCGCGGCCAGGTCCTGCGGACGGTTCTCCTCCTCGTTGGCGAGCACCAGATCGGGCGCCAGCGCCACGATCCGGCCGAGGTCGGGGTTCTTGGTGCCGCCGATCCGTGCGGCGCCGAGCCCGGCGGGGTGGCTGCACCAGTCGGTGACCCCGACCAGAAGTTCCGGCGCGGACGCCGCCACCGCTTCGGTGAGCGACGGCACCAGGGACACCACGCGCCGCGGGGAACGGTGACCGGTCATCCGCTCACGGTACGTGTCCCGCCACCGCGCGGGCAGTACGCCGTCGGCCCGTGTCCCGGCTCAGGAGCGCCCGCCGACCGTACGCCGCAGCCAGAACGCCGCGCCCGCCGCGAGCGCCAGCAGCGCCAGACCCCCGGCCGCCTGAGCGGCGTTCACCCCCTCGATCCGGCCGTCGCGCACCGAGACGGTCTCGGTGAAGCTCGCCCCGCCCGGCGCGCAGTGGATGGTGACCGGGTAGCGGCCCGGCGCGGTCCCCTCGGCGACCCGGACCTGGGCGGCCATCCCGCGCTCCCCCGGCCGCAGCTCCACCGAGCCGAACAGCCGCGACGACGCCCGCACCCCGCGGGCCGGAGCGCACCGGCTGCCGTCGCTGATGCTCACCCGTTGACCGGCCACCATCGGGTCGGGGTCGACCCGGGCGGCGGCGGGGGGCGCGGCGAGCCCGAGGGCGGTGGCGCCGATCAGAGCGACGGCGGCGGGATGTGCGGGGTTCACGAGCGTCTCCTTCGCCGGCCGCCCACTACGGCGGCCCCTCAGGAAAAATCGGGCACACAGCTGAGCGAATCACCTGACCCACCCCGTCGCGCAGCAAACGCCGCCGGTCGGGTGATCCGCCGCGGCGCCGCGGCGCCGGTCCACGCGAGAGCCCCGCCACCGGCAGTTGCCTGGTGGCGGGGCTCGCCGCACCGCGGAACGGGTCACGCGCGCACGCGACCGCGCGAACTACCCGTCGTACGGGCTCACTTCACGGGCGCCATCTTGTCGACGATGCCCGGGTGGTCACCGATCCACTTCTCGACGCCCTTGTTCTCGTTGCCCTTGCCGGCGTCCTGGATGTCCTTCTCCAGGCTGCCCAGCTCATCGGGGCTCATCTTCCAGTTCTTCAGCCAGCCGTGGAACTCCGGGAACTTCTTCGGGAAGCTCTTGTTGCCGAGCGTCTTGATCTGGTTGTTGGCGCCCCAGGTGCCCTTGGGGTCCTTGAGCTTGGTGAGCTTGTACTTGCTGTACGCCCAGTGCGGCGACCACAGCACGACCGCCACCGGCTCCTTCTTGTGGTACGCCCGGTCCAGCTCCGTGAGCATGGCGCTGGTGCCGGCCGAGGTGACCTCGAAGTCCTGCAGGCCGTACGCGGGGGCGACGGTGTCCTTGAGGCGCTTCATCTCGCCGGTGCCCGGCTCGATTCCGATGATCTTGCCCTTGAACTCGTCCTTGTGCTCCCGCAGGTCGTCCAGGGTCTTCACACCCTTGACGTACGACGGCACCGCGATCTCCAGCGAGGTCTTGTCGTACCAGGGGCCGACGTCGACGAGATCCTTCTTGTACTTGTCCCAGTACTGCTTCTGCGCGACCGGCAGCCAGCCGTCCGTCTCCACGTCGATCTGGCCCGTGGACAGTCCCGTCCACATCGGTCCGATGTCGAGGTTGCGGATGTTCGGCTTGTAGCCGCGCTTCTCCAGGACGTTCTTCCACAGGTACGTGGTGGCGATGCCCTCGTCCCACGCCGGGTAGCCGATGTTCGGCGCCTTGCCGGCGTCCTTGCCCTTGGCGTACGAGGCAGCGGCGGACGGCGCGAGCTTGTCGACCAGGCCGGGGTGCTTCTTCAGCCAGGTGCGCACACCGTCCTGCTCATGGCCCTCACCGGCGCTCTTGATGTCGTTCTCGAGGCTGGTCAGCTGCTTCTCGTCCAGGTGGAAGTTCTTCATCCACTTGGCGACCTCGGGCTCGTCCTTGGCGAAGCCCTTGCGGCCCAGCAGGTGCAGGCTGTCACCGGAGCCGAAGGAGCCCTTGGGGTCCTTGAGCTTGGTGAGCTTGTACTTGTCGTACGCCCAGTGCGGCGACCACAGCGTGACCGCGATCGGCTTCTTGGCGTGCAGCGAGCGGTCCAGCTCGGTGAGCATGGACGCGGTGCTGGACTGCTGGACCTTGTACTCGCCGCCCAGGCCGTAGTCCTTGAGGACCTTCTCCTTGAGGATCTTCATCTCGCCGGCGCCCGGCTCGATGCCGGTGATCTTGCCGCCGAACTCGCCGCCCTTGCCCTTGAGGTCGTCAAGCGTCTTGACGTCCTTCATGTAGGCCGGGACCGCGATCTCCAGGGAGGTCTTGTCGTACCAGGCTCCGAGGTCCTCCAGCTTGTCCTGGTACTTCTTCCAGTACGAGGCGTGGGTGGTCGGCAGCCAGGCGTTGGTCTGGACGTCGATGTCACCGCGGGCCTGCCCGGCGAACAGCGGACCGGCCTCCAGCGCCTGGACCTTGGGCTTGTAGCCGCGCTCCTCCAGGACTTCCTTCCAGAGGTAGGTGGTGGCCTTGCCCTCGTCCCAGTTGACGTAGCCGAGGCTGATCGGCCGGCCGTTGCCGCCGCCGGCCCCGCCGTCGCCCTTGCCGAAGTGGCTCATCCCGCCGGCCAGCAGCGCCAGCACGACGATGCCGACCATGGCCACGGAGGTGGCGGGCCGCCACCGCAGGAACTTCAGTCCGCCGAGCGCCGCCTGCGCCTTGGCCAGCGCCCGCCGGCCCAGCGGGGAGACCCGCTCGTTGAGCGCACCGGTCATCCGGTCCAGGTACATGGCGAGGATGACGACCGCGATGCCGGACTCGGCGCCCAGCGCCACGTCGACCGAGCTGATCGCGTTGTAGACGGACGAGCCGAGACCGCCGCCGCCGACCATGCCGGCGATGACGACCATGGACAGCGCCAGCATGATGACCTGGTTGACACCGGCCATGATCGTGGGCAGTGCCAGCGGCAGCTGGACGCGGAAGAGCGTGCGCCGCGGGTGGGTGCCGAACGCCTCGGCCGCCTCGACCAGTTCCTCGTCGACCTGCCGGATGCCGAGTTCGGTCATCCGGACCGCGGGCGGCATGGAGAAGACGATGGTGGCGACGATGCCGGGGACGACACCGAGACCGAAGAAGAGGATGCCGGGGATGAGGTAGACCATCGCCGGCATCGTCTGCATCAGGTCCAGGACCGGACGCAGCAGACCGCCGACGACCCGGCTGCGGGCCGCCCAGATACCGAGCGGCACCGCGACCACCACAGTGATCAGGCAGGCCACCAGCACCAGGGAGAGCGACTCGATGGTCGGGCCCCACTGCTCCACCGAGTCGATCAGGGCGAAGCCGAGGAAGGTGAGCAGGGCGGCCGGCAGACCGCGCAGCCACCAGGCGAGCACCGCGAGAATGCCGGCCAGCAGCAGCGGCTCGGGGCCGGCGAGGACGGTGTGAATCCCGTCGTAGAGACCGTTCAGCACCTTCGTGATGAGGGTGAAGAGCCAGTCGAGGTTGTCCCGCAGCCAGTTGACGGCGTGCTCCGCCCAGCTGCCTATCTGGATCCTAGGCACCGGCGATCACCTTGTCCTCGGGCTCGTGGCCGGCCGACGCGTCCGCGGCGGCCGTCTTGGCGGGCGCGGGGACCGCACCGGCCGGGTCCTGCCCGGCGGCTTCACCGAGGACGGCGAGCAGCCGCTCGGCCGTCACCGCGCCGACCAGGTCACCGTGCTCATCGGTCACCGCGACCGGAACGGTGCCGGCCGAGCAGGGCGTGAACAGCTCGGCCAGCGGGGTGTCCACACCGACGGTGGCGGGCGCCGCGGCCCGGAACTCCGCCGCGGTGGTGAGCTTCCCGCCCTCCGGGGTCGTCGCCCCGAGCACGGTCCCGACCTCGGCCATGACCGCGCCCGCGGTCAGCACCCGGCTGCGGTCCACGTCCTGGATGAAGGACGCCACATAGTCGTTGGCGGGGCGCACGAGGATGTCCTCGGCGCTGCCCGTCTGCACGATCCGGCCGTCCCGCATCACCGCTATCCGGTCACCGAGGCGCATCGCCTCGTTGAGGTCGTGGGTGATGAAGACGATGGTCTTCTTCAGGGTCTTCTGCAGTTCGAGCAGCTGGTCCTGCATATCGCGGCGGATCAGCGGGTCGAGCGCGCTGAAGGACTCGTCCATCAGCAGCAGATCGGCGTCGGTGGCCAGCGCCCTGGCCAGGCCCACCCGCTGCTGCATACCGCCGGACAGCTCGTCGGGCCAGGACTTCTCCCAGCCCTTGAGCCCGGTGAGTTCCAGTGCCTCGGTGGCGCGCCGGGTGCGCTCGGCGCGCGGGACGCCCTGGACCTCCAGACCGTAGGCGGCGTTCTCCAGCACACTGCGGTGGGGGAAGAGCGCGAAGTGCTGGAAGACCATGGAGATCTTCTGGGAGCGGACCTTGCGCAGCTCCTTGTCACCGATCGAGGTGAGGTCCTGGCCGTCGATCCGGACGGTGCCCGCGGTCGGCTCCAGCAGCCCGTTGAGCATCCGCAGCAGGGTGGACTTACCGGAACCGGACAGACCCATGACGACGAAGATCTGGCCCTCGTCCACCTCGATCGACGCGTCGATCACCGCGGCGGTGGTGCCTTCGGCCCGCAGCTCGTCCCGGCTCCTGCCGGATTCGAGTGCGCGGACCGCGTCCTCGGGTCGTCTGCCGAACACCTTGTACAGGTGCTCGGCGTGAAGCCTGGACACATGTGCCTCTCTTGTTGTGCGGGTAACGACCTGCCACCCCCGTAGCCAGGTCGTGGAGCGGCACGGGTTCGGCCCGCCTTTACCGGTCGAATAGTTGAAATCCGACCGGGTCCACTCCGGCCCCGCGCCTGCCCGGCCTTATCTGACTCAAACGCGACGGTGACTCAGCTCACACCTGTGTGACGTTTGGGGCATACGGCAAGATGCGGGGTGTGACTCGACGCCTGATGCTCCTCGATACCGCCTCGCTCTACTTCCGCGCCTATTTCGGGGTACCGGAATCAGTCAAGGCTCCGGACGGCACCCCGGTGAACGCGGTACGCGGTCTGCTGGACTTCATCGCCCGGCTCGTCCAGGACCACCACCCCGATGACCTGGTCGCCTGCATGGACTTCGACTGGCGCCCCCAGTGGCGGGTCGATCTGATCCCCTCCTACAAGGCACACCGGGTCGCCGAGGAGGCCCCGGCCGGCTCCGCCGAGCCCGACGAGGAAGAGATCCCCGACACCCTCTCGCCGCAGGTCCCGGTCATCGAGGACGTTCTGGACGCGCTGGGCATCGCCCGGATCGGCGCGGAAGGCTACGAGGCCGACGACGTCATCGGCACCCTGACCGCGCAGGCCACGGGCCCGGTGGACATCGTTACCGGAGACCGCGACCTCTTCCAGCTCGTCGACGACCGGCGCGGCATCCGCATCCTCTATCCGCTCAAGGGCGTCGGGACCCTCCAGGTCACCGACGAGGCGCTGCTGCGCGAGAAGTACGGCGTGGACGGCCCCGGTTACGCCGATCTGGCGCTGCTGCGCGGCGACCCCAGCGACGGCCTGCCCGGCGTCCCGGGCATCGGCGAGAAGACCGCCGCCAAGCTGCTGGCCACCTACGGCGACCTGGCGGGCATCACGGCCGCCGCCGACGACCCGGCCTCGAAGATCACCCCCGCCCAGCGCAAGCGGCTGCTGGAGGCGCGCCCGTACCTGGCGGTCGCCCCGAAGGTCGTGAAGGTGGCCACCGACGTGCCCGTACCCGCCGTCGACCACACCCTCCCCGCCGAACCCGCCGACCCCGGGCGTCTGGAGGCACTGGCCGCACAGTGGGGCCTCGGTGGCGCCTTGCAGCGGCTGCTCCTCACCCTCAGCCGATGAACTGTTAGGTTAGGTATACCTAATGACTTTGGCAGCAGGGGAGATCGCCGTGGCAGCAGAGCGTCCGTCCCGCAAGAAGCCCGCCGTGCACCGCGCCCGGGTGCAGCGCACCGAACGGCTCACCCCGCACATGGTCCGGGTGGTGCTGGACGGTGCGGGGCTGGCGGAGTTCGCCGCGGGCGAATACTCCGACCACTACGTCAAGTTCGTCTTCCCGCAGCCCGGTGTCGACTACCCCGAGCCGTTCGACATCGCGCAGATCCGCGCCGACTTCCCGCGCGCCCAGTGGCCCAGCACCCGTACGTACACCGTCCGCGCCTGGGACGCCGCGACCCGCGAACTGACCGTGGACTTCGTGGTGCACGGCGCCGAGGGCCTGGCCGGGCCCTGGGCGGCCGCGGCCCGGCCCGGCGAGGAGATCTTCCTCCTCGGCCCCGGCGGCGCCTACGCCCCGGAGGCCGGCGCCGACTGGCATCTGCTGGCGGGCGACGAGAGCGCGCTGCCGGCCATCGCGGCCTCGCTCGCCCGGATGCCCGCCGGTGTCCCGGTGCACGCCTTCATCGAGGTGGCGGGCCCGGAGGAGCGCCAGCAGCTCGACGCGCCTCCCGGCGCCGAGATCAACTGGCTCTACCGCGGCGACGCCCCCGTCGGCCGCGAACTGGTCTCCGCGGTGCGGGGGCTGGCGTTCCCGGCCGGCCGTGTCCAGGCGTTCGTACACGGCGAGGCCGGCTTCGTGAAGGAGCTGCGCCGGCTGCTCCGCGTCGAGCACCAGATACCGCGCGAGGACCTCTCCATCTCCGGCTACTGGCGCACCGGCCACAACGAGGACGGCTGGCAGGCCGCCAAGCGCGACTGGAACCAGCAGATCGAGGCCGAACAGGAGGCCACACCGGCCGCGGCTTCCTGAAACCGGCGACGCGGACGGGCCCTTCTCCGGCGCACTCGTCGTGGGAGGGGCCAACTGCCCAGGGAGGGGAAGAGGCGACTGCCCTATGGAGGGCCGGGGTGACCGCGCCCGACCCGGGCCCTCCTTCCCGCCCCCGGCCGAGCACCCGGCACCCGGCACCCGGAAGCGGCCTCCCCCTCACCGCCCCTGCCCAGCCCCCTGAGCGGCATGGCAGACCGCCTCGATGTTGTTCCCATCCGGGTCACGGACGAAAGCCCCGTAGTACGACGCGTGGTACTGGGGCCACAGCTGCGGCGCGTGCAGGGACTCGCACCGGCCGCGACCGCTACGGCGTGGAAGGCGTCGACCGCCGCACGGTCGGGCGCGGCGAAGGCCAGATGCACCTCACGGGCGGGACGTTCGTCGGTCGCCGGAACCAGCCAGAGGGAGTGCCCGGTCGTGCCGAAGCTGACGAACTCGCCGAACTCCTTGGTGCGTTGAGCCCCCAGCGGGGCGAGGACACGGTCGTAGAATTCCGTGCTTGTGAGCTGACCGACGCCCTCAACTTCGGCCGGTAGGTGACGTCATCCCGCCCGTGCCCACGGAGGCGGCTGAACGGGACGGCGCCACGGGCGGCGGCCGACAGGGCAAGCAGTGTCCGGCCCCACCACAGCAAGCGGCGCGGTGCCCCGTCCGCACGGGGCACCGCGCCGCCACCACTCCACAGGCCGCGCTCAGCCCGTGTCCTCCGCTCAGCCGCTCAGCCCACCGACGAATACGCCACCACGCCGCGCAGCACCCCGTCCATGGCCTTGCGGGCCGTGCGGGCGACCGTGCCTTCGGACGGGGCCGCGGCCGCGATCTGGCCGAGGACGTCGATCAGCTGCTTGCACCAGCGGACGAAGTCACCGGCGGGCATCTCCGCCTCGCGGAGCACCTCGTCGAGGCCGAAGCCGGAGGCCCAGCGGTAGGCGGCCCAGGCGAAGCCGAGGTCCGGCTCCCGCTGGCCGACGCCCTCCGCCTGGTTGATCTTGTGGTCCTCCTCCAGGGCGTCCAGCCGGCCCCAGATGCGGACCATCTCGGCCAGCGCGTCCTTGGCCTTGCCGGCCGGCAGCTTGGGCGCCACCGCGTCGTCCGCCTGCCGCGCCTCGTACACCAGCGCCGAGGCACAGGCCGCCAGCTCGGCGGGGCCCAGCCCCTCCCAGACGCCCTCGCGCAGACACTCGCTCGCCAGCAGATCCAGCTCACCGTAGAGCCGGGCGAGCCGGCGGCCCTCGTCGGTGACGGTGTCGCCCTCTAGGTAGTCCAGCTGGGTCAGCAGGGCACAGATCCGGTCGAAGGTGCGGGCGATGGTGTTCGTCCGTCCCTCGATCCGGCGCTCCAACTGGCGGGTGTCGCGCAGCAGTCGGTGATAGCGCTCCGCCCAGCGGGCGTGGTCCTCGCGCTCGGCGCAGCCATGGCAGGGGTGCGCCCGGATCTCCGTACGCAGCCGGGCGATCTCGCGGTCGTCGGCCGCCTCCGAGCGGGGCTTGCGGTGCCGCGACGGCACCATGTGGCCGGCCTTCGTCCGCAGCGCGGAGGCCAGATCACGGCGCGACTGCGGGCTGCGGGCGTTGAAGGACTTGGGGATCCGCATCCGGTCCAGCGCCTTGACCGGCACCGGGAAGTCGATCGAGGCCAGCCGCTTGACCTGCCGCTCGGCGGTCAGCACCAGCGGCCGCGGACCGTCCTGCGACTCGAAGCCGCGGTGGCGGTCCGTCCGTCCCGAGGGCATTCCGGGGTCGAGGACCAGCGCGAGACCCGCGTACTTGCCGGTCGGCACATGGATGACATCGCCGGGCTTGAGCTTCTCCAGCGCCGCCGCGGCCGCCACCCGCCGCTGCGCCGCGCCCTGCTTGGCCAGCTCCGTCTCGCGGTCCTTCAACTGCCGCCGCAGCCGGGAGTACTCCTCGAAGTCACCGAGGTGGCAGGTCATCGAGCCGCGGTAGCCCTGCAGCCCCTCCTCGTTCTTCTGCACCTGCCGCGAGATCCCCACCACCGACTTGTCGGCCTGGAACTGCGCGAACGACATCTCCAGCAGCTCCCGCGAACGGTGCCTGCCGAACTGCGAGACGAGGTTGACCGCCATGTTGTACGACGGCTTGAACGAGGACCGCAGCGGATAGGTACGCGTCCCGGCGAGCCCGGCCAGCGCGCCCGGGTCCATCCCCCGCTGCCACAGCACCACCGCGTGGCCCTCGATGTCGATACCGCGGCGGCCGGCCCGCCCGGTCAGCTGGGTGTACTCGCCGGGGGTGATGTCGGCGTGCTGCTCGCCGTTCCACTTCACCAGCTTTTCCAACACCACCGACCGCGCGGGCATGTTGATGCCCAGCGCCAGGGTCTCGGTCGCGAAGACGGCCTTCACCAGGCCCTTCACGAACAGCTCCTCGACGACCTCCTTGAAGGTGGGCAGCATGCCGGCGTGGTGCGCGGCGATGCCCCGCTCCAGGCCCTCCAGCCACTCGAAGTAGCCCAGCACATGGAGGTCGTCGTCCGGGATTCCGGCCGTCCGCGCCTCCACTGTGCGACGGACCTGCTCGCGGCCCTCCTGGTCGTTGAGCCGCAGTCCCGAAATGAGGCACTGCTGGACGGCCGCCTCGCAGCCGGCCCGGCTGAAGATGAAGGTGATAGCGGGCAGCAGGCCCTCGTTGTCGAGGCGGTCGATGACCTCGGGCCGGCTCGGCGTCCAGATACGGGCGCGCTGCCGCCGCTCCCGCTCCCGGTCCGCCTCGCGCATGTTGCGGCCCCGGCGCTTGTCCCGGCCGAACGTCGGGCGGCTGTTCTCCATCCGCGCCAGCCGCTCCAGGTCGGGGTTGACCTCGCGGCGCCCGCCGTTGCCGTCCCGCTCCTCGAACAGGTCATATATCCGGCGCCCGGCGAGGACGTGCTGCCACAGCGGCACCGGCCGGTGCTCGGCCACGATCACGGCGGTGTCGCCCCGCACGGTGTCCAGCCAGTCGCCGAACTCCTCGGCGTTGGAGACCGTCGCCGACAGTGACACCAGCGTCACCGACTCGGGAAGATGGATGATCACCTCTTCCCATACGGCGCCACGGAAGCGGTCGGAGAGGTAGTGGACCTCGTCCATGACCACATAGCCGAGGCCGACCAGCGACTGGGAACCGGAATAGAGCATGTTCCGCAGCACCTCGGTGGTCATCACGACCACCGGAGCCTCGGAGTTGACGCTGTTGTCGCCGGTCAACAGGCCGACCTTGTCGGCCCCGTAACGCTTGACCAGATCCTGGTACTTCTGGTTGGACAGCGCCTTGATGGGCGTGGTGTAGAAGCATTTCCGGCCCTGCTCCAGGGCCAGGTGGACGGCGAATTCGCCGACGATCGTCTTGCCGGATCCGGTGGGGGCCGCGACCAGCACGCCCTTGCCGGCCTCCAGCGCCTGGCACGCCTCGACCTGGAACGGATCCAGCCCGAAGTCGTACATTTCACGGAAAGGGGCGAGTGCGGTGGCCTGCTCGGCCGCCCGGCGCTTGGCGGCGGCATAGCGCTCAGCAGGGGACATGTCCTCGGTCATCGTGCTTACGAGCCTACCGGCCACCTCTGACAACGACCCGATCTTTATGGCGGGCCTTTACCCGGACGGCCACCGCGGCCAGGCGGGACACACGGTGGCACACCCGACGGAGAGGGGGCGAAAGCCCGCCTGTGACCAGGTGCGGCGAGGGGCGGGAGCCGATACGGCTCCCCGTCCCTCCGTCTTCCGGGATGTCAGCGCCACCGCCCGGGAATGCGGAAGGGCGGCTCCTACAGGAAGCCGCCCTTATTCCGGTCCGTGCGCCGGCGGGCGCACGGACCCGGCAATCATGTGAAGTCGTCGTACCCGTGCCGCCGCTGCGGCTCGCCCCCGTCACCATCGGTGCTCAGCTGCTCGGGCAGCCTCCGGCCGCTGGACACGGGCTCGGCCTCACCGACGCTCTCGGGGGTGAGATCCAGCTCGGAAGCCACGTCGTCGGGCAGTTCCTTGCCCTGCCGGCGTTGCCTGCGTGCGTCGTTCATCGTGGCGATCAGGACCGCGCCGAAGTAGAGCAGGACGATGGGCGCGGCCAGCGAGACCATCGTCAGCGGATCGGTGCTGGGCGTGGCGATGGCCGAGAAGACCGTGATGCCCATGACCATGCCGCGCCACCACCCGCGCATGCGCTCGGCGCTGAGGACCCCGCCGAAGTTGAGCATCACCAGCGCCAGCGGCAGCTCGAAGGACAGGCCGAAGACAACGACCATGCGCGTGACGAGGTCGAGCAGCTTGTCCAGCGGCAGAAGGTTGTCGACACCGATGGGCGTGAATTCCAGAAGCACCTTCGCGGTGGTCGGCATCACCATGTAGGCGAAATAGCCACCGATGATGAAGAGCGGGAATCCCGCACCGACAAAGGCCAGGGAGTATTTCTTTTCGTGGCGGTGCAGACCGGGCGCGAGGAATCCCCACAGCTGGTAGAGCCAGACCGGGGAGGCCAGAATCACACCGGCGACCAGCGACACCTTCAAGGCCAGCGTGAAGGGACCGAGAAGGTCCAGCATCACGATGCGGGCGCACGTCCCGCCCTTGCCCTGCTTGGCCAGATCAGTGAACAGCGCTTCACAGCCGACCGATTGCAGCACCGGCTTGGTGATGAAGTTGATGATCTCGCCGTAGAAGAACGCAGCGATGACGGTGGCCACCAGAATGGCCACGATCCCCTTCGCGAGCCGGTTGCGCAGCTCCCGCAGGTGCTCCACGAGCGGCATGCGCCCCTCGGGATCCTTCTCCGCGCGTTGCTTCTTCGGGAGGGCAGACTTAAGCACCCCTCATCCTCATCTCCTGCAAGAGGCGGCAGCAGGTGACGCTGCCCCAGTCGGCCGTCGGTCAGCGCTGCGTCGTGGTGTCCGACGGCTGTGCGACCGGACGGGAACTGCTCACATCGCCGGGAGCGGCCTGAATGGTCTTGTGGGCCTCTTGCTGCCCGTTGGGGTTCGGCGGGTCCGAGGGAGCCGTCTGCGACTCGGAGCCCTCCGACTTCATCGCCTTCGCCTCGCTCTTCAGGATGCGGGCGGACTTGCCGAGAGAACGTGCCATGTCGGGAAGCTTCTTGGCGCCGAACAGCAAAAAGACGACGACAAGAATAAGGATGATCTCGGGAGCACCGATCTTTCCGAACATAAGCGTTTACCTTCTCACCGAGGCGGCTGGGATGGGATTGCCTGACTGGCCGGACCTCCGTCCGCCCACCGTGCTGACAGCGATCGTAGCGCTCAGGAGTAAACGCTGGGCAACCCCGTGTGCGCACTCCCGTTAACGGGCCGCACCTCGGACAACGGCCCTGCGCGACAGCGTACCGCGCAAGCGTACGAGAGCCCGGTCCCCTGGCGCCCCGCGTCACCCTCGCTTGTGCAGGTGCGCCGAGGACGCCAACGGCACCGCCGCCCGCTCCAGGTCCTCGCCGGCCCGCTGGATCCGCTCCGAGGCCACCCCGACCTGGTGGGCCAGCCGTCGCACCTCGATGAAGACACGGACGGCGAGGACGCCGAGCACGGCGATCCCGGCGAAGCCGAGGGCGATTGCGATCATGGGCCAGAGCATGGGACGAGCCTATAGGTCAGCCCGTGTGCAGCCGCAGCGTGCGGACCCCGCCGCCGGTGAGCAGCTCGATGATCCGCTCACCGGCCGGTCGGCGCACCGCGCGGCGGCAGTCGGGGCAGGTGAAGGAGTAGAAGGTGGTGCGGCTGCTGGCGCCGATGGCCAGCCGGAAGGCGTCCGAGCCCAGTTCGAAGCGGCCCCGGCAGTCGGGGCAGGCCGCCTTGTAGAGCACCGGAGCGGTCATGCCTCTCAAGGTGGTGGTCGCCATCGTCATCCTTCGCTGCCTCGTCCTTCGCCCTGCGCCGGGCGGCGCGCCCGGCACGCCGCCCGGTCCGCCGCGCTCACTCGCCGTACGCCGCGAGGGCCAGCTCGGCGGCCTGTCGCGCGCTGTCGGCGAGCGCCTGCGGCGCCACGATCCGGCCGTCCCGGCCCAGCCGCAGGGCCAGCCGCCGCAGCGAGGCCGGGTCGGGGGTGCGCAGGGTGATGCGCAGCCCGCCGTCGGGCAGCTCCTCGGCGCTGTCGTGCGGGTAGTACTCGGCGACCCAGCGGCCGCCGGGCCCGACCTCGATGGAGACCTCGGGGTCCTCGGCCGCGGGCTGCACCAGGCCCTCCGACAGATCGCGCAGCTCGACCGGGGGCGGGTCGGCGGGCGCGTCCAGCAGCTTGATCTCGGCGACCCGGTCGAGCCGGAAGGTGCGCCGGGCCTCGGAGAGCCGGCACCAGGCTTCCACGTACGTGTGGCCGACGGCGAAGAGCCGGATGGGGTCCACCTCGCGCTCGGTCAGCTCGTCGCGGGCCGGGGAGTAGTAGCGCAGCCACAGCCGGCGCCGCTCGGCGATGGCGCGGTCCACATCGGCGAACACCCCGCCCTCGGATTCGAAGGTCACCGAGAGCCGGGAGCTGGCGCCGGCCGCCTCCCCGGCCGCCGCCTCCAGCTTGGCGGTGGCCCGCAGCAGCGCCTGCCGGTCGCCCTCGCGCAGTCCGGGCAGGGTGGCCACCGCGCGGGCCGCCACCAGCAGGGCGGTCGCCTCGTCGGCGGCCAGCCGCAGCGGCTCGGCGACATCGTCGGGGTTGTGCCACCAGATGCGGTCGCCGTCGGTGTCGATGTCCAGGAGGTCGCCGCCGCGGAAGCTCGTCCCGCACATCGGCAGCACGTCGAGGTCGGCGATCAGCTCGTCCTCGGTGATGCCGAAGGCGCGGGCGACGTCCCCGACGCGGGCGCCGGGGCGCTCCCGCAGGTAGGTCACCAGGGACAGCATCCGGCGGGTCTGGTCGATCGCGTTCGTCGCCATGGGTCTCGTTATCCCTCTCAGCCCTTGGCCACGGCACGCAGCCGGTCGATGACATCGGCGCGCAGTTCGGCGGGTTCCAGGACGACCACGTCGGGGCCGAACTCCACGAGCCAGGCGTCGAGTCCGTGCCCGTTGGGGATCTCCAGCTCGTCCCAGCCGTCGCCGAGCGCGCGGACGGTGAGCGCGCGGGCGCGCAGCGGGTACCCGTGCTCGGCGCGCAGCTTGATCCGGGCGGTGCCGGTGGCGGTCTCGCCGGCCCAGCTCTCGACGGTCTCGCGGACGGTGACGTGGTCGGGCACCGGCGCGGTGAACGCCCCTTGCCGGGAACGGACCTTGCCGGTGATCCGGGAGAGCCGGAAGACCCGCTCGGCCTTGCGCTCGCGGTCCCAGCCGGCGACGTACCAATGGCCGCGCCAGCATTCGAGGATCCAGGGCTCGACATGCCGCTGCTCGGGGTGGACGGCGTTCGACTTGCGGTAGTCGAAGACGACCGGGCGGCGGTCGCGGCAGGCCAGCATCAGCGGCTCGAAGGCGGCCTCATGGGCGGGGATGCGTGGCTCCAGCGCGCTGTGCGGCGCTCCGGCGTCGTAGTCGGCACCGTCCCCGGCCAGCGGCATACCGGCCGCGCGCAGCTTCTGGAGCGCACCGCTGGCGGCGCTGGCCAGCCGGGCCTGCTGCCAGATCTTGGCCGCGAGCCCCAGGGCGGCGGCCTCCTCGGCGTCCAGGGTGATCGGGGGCAGGCGGTTGCTGTCGCGGCGGGCAAGGTAGCCGATGTCGCCGTCGATGCCCTCGACGGTCTCGATGACCAGGCCCAGCTCGCGCAGATCGTCCTTGTCCCGCTCGAACATCCGGTTGAACGACTCGTCGCCGCTCGCCTCGATGTAGGCCTCGATGGACGACCGCAGTTCACGTTTGGTCAGCGGGCGTCGCGTCCCCAGCAGGCACAGCGCCAGATTCATCAGCCGCTCGGCCTTGGCAATGGCCATCGACGCCCTTTCTCGTTGAACTCCAGATCGTTGACCGTACCGCTCGGGGTGGTCAGGGCAAAAGCCGAGGCCGTACGTGACCGAGGGCCCGTGCCATCGCGGCACGGGCCCTCGGGTACGTCAGCAGCGGTCGCGCACAGCGACCGGTACCGGTCTCAGACGGAGACCAGGTCGCAGACGAAGATCAGCGTCTCGCCCGGGGCGATGCGGCCGCCGCCGGCGCCGCGGTCGCCGTACGCGAGGTGCGCGGGGATGGTCAGCCGACGGCGGCCGCCGACCTTCATGCCCTGCACGCCCTGGTCCCAGCCGGCGATGACCTGGCCGGCGCCCAGCTGGAACTGCAGCGGCTTGCCGCGGTTCCAGCTGGCGTCGAACTCCTCGCCGGTGCTGAACGACACGCCGACGTAGTGGACGGAGACGGTGTCCCCGGCCTTGGCGACCGGCCCGTCGCCCTCCGTCAGGTCCACGATCTCGAGCTCGGTGGGAGCCGGGCCCTCAGGAAAGTCGATCTCGGGCTTGTCGATGCTCACGGATGTGCTCCTACTTACGAATCTTTACGATTACCGGGCCAGTCTTGCAGATCTTGCCGCGGCCTCCGTCAGACCGTGCCGACGATGTCGACCGAGAAGACCAGGGTGTTCTTCGCCAGCTCGTGCTGCGGGCTCGCGCCGTAGCCCAGCTTCGGCGGAATCACGATCTCCACGCGGTCACCGACGTGCTTGCCGACCAGCGCCTTGTCCCAGCCCTGGACGACCTGCCCGGTGCCGATCTGGAAGGCCGTCGCGCCGCCGTGGTCCCAGGAGGAGTCGAACTTCTTGCCGTCCTCCCACTTCACCCCGGTGTACTGCGCGATCAGCCCGTCACCGGCCTTGACCTCCGGGCCCTTGCCCTTGATCAGCACCTGCTGCTTGAGGTCCTTGGGGGCCTTCTCGCCCTTGGGAACCTCGATCTTCGCGGCCTTCCCGTCCGGCGCCGTCACCTTCGGCAGCCCGTCCTCCGGCTCCGCCTGCTCGCCCTCGGCCTTCGCCTTCTTGTCGACCTTCTTCGCCCCGACGACGTCGACGACCCAGACCAGGCCGTCGCCCGGCTTGATACCGGCCTGCGGGTTCAGGCCCGCGCCGATCAGCGCCTTGGCGGTGCCCTCGACCTCGAAGCGGCTGCCGACCTTCTGCCCGGCGGCCGCGGACAGCACCTTCGGCGGCAGCATCTGCTGCGTCATCTGGTCGGTGACCTCGGTGACGACCTGGGTACGCGCCCCGCCCGGCTTGCTGCCCGGCTGCGGCGTCCAGCTGCTGCCGAGGTTCTGGCCCTTCATCGACTGCGCCGAGAAGTCCAGCCGGACCAGATCACCCTTCTTGACCGTGGCACCCTTGCCCTCGGTGAGGGTCTTGGTGACCGCCTTGTCGGCCGGTTTGGCACCCTTCGGCACCGTGATCTTGGGCTTCTCCCCTGCCTTGCCCGTGACCTTGACGACGGCTTCGCCCGACGCCCCCTTGCCGTCGTCGGTCCCGCAGGCGGCGGTGAACAGCAGCATGGGCACAGTCAGCGCGAGGGCGGCGCGACGGGTGTTCTTCGTGAGGTTCATTCGTCCAACTCGGGCTCGTGGGGTGGGTGGGCAATGTCCGCCACTCTACGACCTGAGCCGCCGGACGTTTCCCGTCACAACACGGCAATGTGCCGGGAGCTCCGGCTCCCGGCACACCACCGCATTCCCCGCGGGTCACATTCCTGCGATCAGCTTCTCCACCCGGTCGTCCACGGAGCGGAACGGGTCCTTGCACAGCACCGTGCGCTGCGCCTGGTCATTGAGCTTGAGATGCACCCAGTCGACCGTGAAATCGCGGCGCTGCTCCTGTGCCCGGCGGATGAAATCGCCGCGCAGCCTGGCCCGGGTGGTCTGCGGCGGCACCGACTTGCCCTCGAAGATCTTCAAGTCGTTGCAGATCCGCGCCGCTTGCCCCTTCCGCTCCAGGAGGTAGTAAAGCCCCCGGCGCCGGTGGATGTCGTGGTAGGCGAGGTCTATCTGCGCCACCCGTGGGTGGGACATGGTGATGTTGTTCTTGCTGCGATACCGCTCGATGAGCTGATGCTTCATGACCCAGTCGATCTCGGTGGAGACCCGGTCGAGCTCCTGGTCGCGGATCGCTTCGAGGGTACGGCCCCACAGCTCCAGGACCCGTTCGACGAGCCCCGTACGGATGCCGCGGCGGTCGCAGAAGTCCACCGCCTTCTCGTAGTACTCCTGCTGGACCTCCAGCGCCGAGGCCTCGCGCCCGCTGGCCAGCCGTACCTTGCGCTGTCCGGTGATGTCATGGCTGACCTCGCGGATCGCCCGGATGGGGTTCTCCAGCGTCAGATCGCGCATGACCGTGCCCGCCTCGATCATGCGCAGGACGAGATCGGTGGCGCCGACCTTCAGCATCATCGTCGTCTCGGACATGTTCGAGTCGCCGACGATGACGTGGAGCCGGCGGTAGCGCTCGGCGTCCGCATGCGGTTCGTCGCGGGTGTTGATGATCGGGCGGGAGCGGGTCGTCGCCGAGGAGACGCCCTCCCAGATGTGCTCCGCGCGCTGGCTGACGCAGTAGACGGCGCCGCGCGGCGTCTGGAGCACCTTGCCCGCGCCGCACAGCAGCTGACGGGTGACCAGGAACGGAATGAGGATGTCCGCGAGCCGGGAGAACTCACCGTGACGGGCGACGAGATAATTCTCGTGGCAGCCGTAGGAGTTTCCCGCCGAATCGGTGTTGTTCTTGAAGAGGTAGACGTCGCCTGCGATTCCCTCCTCATGCAGGCGGCGCTCGGCGTCGACGAGCAGGCCTTCGAGAATGCGCTCGCCGGCCTTGTCGTGCGTGACCAGTTCGGTCACGTTGTCGCACTCGGGAGTTGCGTATTCCGGGTGCGAACCCACGTCGAGGTAGAGGCGGGCACCGTTCCGCAGGAAGACATTGCTGCTGCGGCCCCATGACACGACACGGCGGAAGAGGTACCGCGCCACTTCGTCAGGCGACAGTCGGCGCTGTCCCCTGAACGTGCACGTGACGCCGTACTCGTTCTCCAGCCCGAAAATGCGGCGGTCCATGACTGAACATTACGCCTGACGGCCTGCTCTGAAACCGGGTTCGGCCACCCCGTTTCGATCATTTTCCGCCGTGGCGGCCCCGGCCACCGGCACTACGGGATCCCCGAGAAATCGCTTCGTCGACAAAAGGACGAGCAGTGCGGCGACCCCGCCGGCGCCCGCCACCGCGAAGCCCGCGACCGCTCCGCCGCTCTCCACCGCCGGACCCACCACCGAGGCCCCCAGCGCCGCCCCGACCCCGAACGTGGTCACCAGCCAGGAAAACGCCTCCGTCACCGTGCCCTTGGGCGCATGCCGGTCCACCACCACGAACGCGCAGGCCAGCGCCGGCGCCAGGAACACACCGGCGACACCGGCCAGCGCCGTCATCCCGACGACGCCCGGCACCAGCACCAGCGGCAGATACCCCAGCGCCAGCAGCCCGACCAGCAGCCGCAGCCGGCTCTCCGGCCGTCCCGGCCACTCCCGGGCGCCGTAGACGAGACCGCCGGCCAGCGCACCGGCACCGAGCGCGGACAGCAGCGCGCTGGAGACCATGCCCCCGCCGTGCTCATCGGCGTACGCCACCGCCGCGACCGCGATCGACCCCATCGCCAGCCCCACGAAGAGGAACGCCCCGATCAGCACCAGCAGCCCGGCCGAGCGCAGCGCCCCCAGCCAGTGCGCCTCCCGGGGCCCGCTGCGCCACCGCCGGGACGGCTCGGAGACGACGACGGAGAGCGCGCCGAGCACCCCGATCAGATTGATCACCAGCAGCGCCGCCCCCTCCGACCAGGCCGCCACGCACAGTGTCACCAGCAACGGCCCCACCGCGAACATGACTTCCTGCGCCACCGCGTCCAGCGCATAGGCGGCGTGCACCCGGTCCGCGCGCTGCAGGACCCCGGGCCACAGCGCCCGCAGACCGCCCTCCAGGGGCGGGGTGAAGAAACCTGCGATCACCATGGCGGTGTACGCGAGCCACCGCTCCTCCAGGCCGACGGCCACCAGCAGCGCCGCGCCGAGCGCGGAGAGCACCGAGGCGGGCAGCATCACCCGCGGCTGGCCCCAGAGGTCCACCGCCCGGCCGAGCAGCGGCTGGCCGATGGCGTTGCAGACCCCGTAGACCGCCGAGAGCGCACCGGCCAGGGCGTAGCTGCCGCCCTCGGCGCGTACGAAGAGGACCACCGCCAGCGCGGCGGTGGCATTCGGCAGCCTGCCGACCAGCGTGCCTGCCAGGAGCCGGGCCGCGTGCCGGGTCCTGAGCAGCTCCGCGTATCCCGCGGCCATCCCCGCCCCTTCCCTGTCCGGCCGAACCAGACGTGTTACGTATAACTACCGTCGCTATACGTACCATGTCCACCACCCGCGGTCCACTCGCGACGGCCGAACGTGAGGAGCAGAACACCCGGTGACCAGCAACGAGGCACACCCCGCCCGCCGCCCGGCCGCCGCCCGCGTCACCAGCCGGGATGTGGCCCGCGCCGCCGGGGTCTCCCAGGCCGCCGTCTCGCTCGTCCTGGGTGACAAGTGGCGCGGCCGGGTGTCCCCCGCCAAGGCGGACGCCGTACGCACCGCCGCCCGCGAGCTCGGCTACCGGCCCAACCTCGCCGCCCGCAGCCTGCGCCTGGGCCGCACCCGCACGGTGCTGATGGTCGTCCCCGCCCTGACCACCGAGTTCTTCGCGCGCGTCTACACCGGCGCGGCCCGGGCCGCCGCCGACCACGGCTTCGGCGTCGTCCTCTACCCCTCCCCCGAGGGCGACCCGTCTCCCCCCGCCAGCGCCAACGGTTCCGTGCGGGCCCCGGTGATCCGCGACCCCTTCGACTCCGCCGCGGCCACCCTGGACGGCGTGCTCGCCTCCTCCATGGCCGCCGAGGCGCTCACCACGCTCCGGAACGCGGATCTGCCCCTGGTCATGCTGGACAGCGACCCCGACGACGACCGGGCCGACGCCACCGTCAACCTCGATATCGCCGACGGCGCACGGCAGTTGACGGACCATCTGAGCGCCCTCGGCCACCGCCGGATCACCCATCTCACGGCCGATGTCCGGTCCTGGACCTTCGGGGTGCGCGCCCGCGTCGTCGCCGACCGCCTCCACGGCGTCCCGGGCGCGCTGCTGCGCCGGCAGCCGGCCGCCCTCTGTGTCGACGCCGGGCTGCAGGCCGCACACGCCGCCCTCACCGGGCCCGGCCCCCGCCCCACGGCGCTGCTCTGCGACGACGACACCATCGCCGCGGGCGCCTGCAAGGCCGTCCGCCGGCTGGGCCTGCGGGTCCCCGAGGACGTCTCCGTCACCGGCTTCGACGATCTGGCGCTGGCCGTCGCCGTCGAACCGGAGCTGACGACCGTACGGCTGCCCGCCGAGGAGTTCGGCGCGGCCGGGCTGCGGGCCCTGATGGCGGTGCTCGACGGACGCCCGGCGGACGCCCCCACCCTGCCCGTGGAACTGGTCCCCCGCGGCTCCACCGCCCCGCCCCCGGACGCCCCCGGCAACGCCGCGCACCCCGGCGGGACATGACCCACCGGGGCGCGTGAACCGGGCCCGGGGCCCGGGTGCGGTACCTCGTCAGAGCAACGGGCCGGACTCCCCCTCGGAGTCGTCCTTGCCCTTGCCGCCCTTGCTGTCCTTGGCTCCCTTGTCGCCGGCGCCCTCGTCGGACGCCCCGGCGTCGGCGTCCGCCGCCGGTTCCCCGGCGCCCGCGCCGGCGTCCCCGTCCAGCAGCCGCGACAGCTGCCGGCCCAGGATCCGCTTGAACTTGCGCTGCTGCGGCCGCGTGCGGTCCAGGGTGGCGACCTCCAGTTGCTCGGCGGTCAGCGTGCGCTCGCCCCCGTTGGTGTCCCGGGACAGCGACTCCACCGCCAGCTTCAGCGCCTCGGCCAGCGTCATGCCGTCGCGGTGCCGCTGGTCGAGATAGCTGCTGATCTGGTCGGCGTTGCCACCGACGGCCACCGAGCCGTGCTCGTCCACGATCGAGCCGTCGTGCGGCAGCCGGTAGATCTGGTCGTCCTCGGGCGCGCTGCCGACCTCTGCCACGATCAGCTCGACCTCGTACGGCTTCTCGGCTGCGCTGGAGAAGATCGTGCCGAGCGTCTGGGCGTAGACGTTCGCCAGACCGCGTGCGGTCACGTCCTCCCGGTCGTAGGTGTAACCCCGCAGATCGGCGTAGCGCACACCGCCGATCCGCAGATTCTCGAACTCGTTGTATTTGCCGACGGCGGCGAAGGCGATCCGGTCATAGATCTCGCTGACCTTGTGCAGGGCGCGGGAGGGATTCTCGGCGACGAAGACCACGCCGTCGGTGTACTGCAGCACCACGACACTGCGGCCGCGCGCGATGCCCTTGCGGGCGTATTCGGCGCGATCGGCCATGGCCTGCTGGGGTGAGACATAGAACGGCGTCGACACCGGCTATCCGTCCCTTCCTGTCAAGAGCTCTCTCAGTGGCTGGGGGCACACCCAGCGGGAGCTGGGGGAGCATTGCGGAACGTCCGTCCCGTCAGAGCAGCGCGGCACGGGGACCGTCGGGCTGTTCCAGGCGGCGCTCATGAACCGCACGGGCGATCTCCGCGACCTCGGACTCGGTCAGCTTCCGGAAACCGTCCTCGGTGATCACCGTGACGATGGGGTAGATCCGCCGTGCCATGTCCGGTCCGCCGGTCGCCGAGTCGTCGTCCGCGGCGTCATAGAGGGCCTGGACGACGGCCGTGGCGGCCTGGTCCTCCGTGAAGTCCTCCCGGAAGAGCTTCTTCAGCGAGCTGCGCGCGAAGACCGAGCCGGAGCCCGTCGCCGCGAAGCCCAGCTCCTCCGAGCGTCCGCCCGTCACGTCGTACGAGAAGATGCGGCCCTTCTCGCGGTCCAGGTCGTAGCCGGCGAACAGCGGCACCACGGCCAGGCCCTGCATGGCCATGCCGAGATTGCTGCGGATCATCGTCGACAGCCGGTTCGCCTTGCCCTCCAGGGAGAGTTGGGCGCCCTCGACCTTCTCGAAGTGCTCCAGCTCCAGCTGGAAGAGCTTGACCATCTCCACCGCGAGGCCTGCCGTGCCCGCGATGCCGACCGCCGAGTACTCGTCGGCCGGGAAGACCTTCTCGATGTCCCGCTGTGCGATGACATTGCCCATCGTGGCCCGCCGGTCACCGGCGAGCACCACGCCCCCGGGGAAGGCCGCGGCGACGATCGTCGTCCCGTGCGGCGCCTCGACGGCGCCCTGCACCGGCGGCAGCGGGCGATGGCCCGGCAGCAGATCGGGCGAGTGCGCGCCGAGGAAATCCATGAACGACGACGATCCAGGCGTCAGGAAGGCAGCTGGCAGACGCCCGGTGCTTCGAGTATTGGCTTCCACACGAATCCTTCCGGATATGCGATGGCCCTGCGCATGGCGTCGGGGTCATCCCTCAACTTGCCGAGTGCCGAGTTGTAGTTGATGCAGCGTACGCCTCGGACCTTACCCGTATCGGGGGCGTGATCCACATGCCCGGGGCCCTGCTCGGGACGGATCGGGCGGCTGCCGGCGCTCCTCGCTCCACGCGGCTCCCCGGAGGCGCCCGCACCCGCCGGGGCCGGTGGGCCGGGATCCGGCGCCCGGCATTCCCTTCGCCTGCTGCGGCGCGATGCCGTGGTGAATTCCCGGGTGCGCGAAGCGCCGGATTCCCGGCCGCCGGGAAATCTCACCGGATGCTGCCCGAAGGCTGCGCGCGGTCATCACTTTCCGCACCGCGCGCAACGCTTCGGCCCCCCTGAATGGAACATGTCCGGTCTGCTCTACTGTCCGCCCTTTTGCACGAAGCTCCGCACGAAGTCCTCGGCGTTCTCCTCGAGCACATCGTCGATTTCGTCCAGGACGGAATCCACGTCGTCCGACAACTTTTCCTGGCGTTCCTTGAGGTCTTCCGAAGCCTGCGCGTCCTGCGTCTGCTCCTCGACCTCTTCCGTGGAACGCGTGGCCTTGGCCTGTCCGCCGCCGCTGTCCTTGGTCGCCATGTCCCTCACCCCGCTCGGTTCGCCCCGCTCGATGTGACCTTCAAGATCCGACCCTACAAGCAGGGTCCGACATCGGCCTTGCAGTTGCTGCAACGCCCGGGAGTCACCTCGATGATTCCCGCCCCGCGACGATTTCAGCCGCGAATCGGCCTCGGATCGCCAGGAATTTTGTCGTGCACCTGCCGCGGCTCAGCGCCCGGCCAATGTCCTGACCAGCTCCTCTGCGGTACGGCAGCGGTCAAGAAGCTCCTTGACGTGTTTACGGGTCCCCCGCAGCGGCTCCAGTGTGGGAACGCGTTGCAGAGAGTCACGGCCGGGCAGATCGAAGATGACCGAATCCCATGAGGCCGCGGCGACATCATCCGCGTACTGCTCCAGACAGCGGCCGCGGAAGTACGCCCTGGTGTCCTCCGGAGGCTTCTGCTCCGCCCGTGTGACGTCGGCCTCGTCCAGGAGCCGCTTCATCTTGCCGCGGGCCGCGAGACGGTTGTACAGCCCCTTCTCGGGGCGCACATCGGCGTACTGCAGATCGATGAGGTGCAGCCGCGCCGCGTCCCAGTCCAGGCCGTCCCGGCGCCGGTAGCCCTCCATGAGCTCCCGCTTGGCGACCCAGTCCAGCTCGCCGGACAGGCTCATCGGATCGTTCTCCAGCCGGCCGAGCACGTCCTCCCACCTGGTCAGGACGTCCTTGGTCTGGTCGTCCGCATCCGCTCCGTAACGGTCCTCGACGTATTTGCGGGCCAGCTCGAAGTACTCCATCTGGAGCTGTACGGCGGTGAGCGTCCGGCCGCTGCGGAGCGTGATCAGATGTTGCAGCGTGGGGTCGTGGGAGACCTGGTGGAGGGTGCGAACGGGCTGGTCGATGGCCAGATCGACGGCGATGAAGCCGTCCTCGATCATGGAGAGCACCAGCGCGGTGGTACCCAGCTTCAGATACGTCGAGATCTCGGAGAGGTTGGCGTCCCCGATGATCACGTGGAGCCGGCGGTACTTCTCCGCGTCCGCGTGCGGTTCGTCGCGGGTGTTGATGATGGGCCGTTTGAGCGTCGTCTCCAGGCCCACCTCCACCTCGAAGTAGTCGGCGCGCTGGCTGAGCTGGAAGCCGTGCTCGTGGCCGTCCTGGCCGATACCGACCCGGCCGGCACCGGTGACCACTTGGCGGGAGACGAAGAACGGCGTCAGATGCCGCACGATGTCCGAGAAGGGGGTCTCCCGCTTCATCAGGTAGTTCTCGTGCGTGCCGTAGGAGGCGCCCTTGTTGTCGGTGTTGTTCTTGTAGAGGTGGATGGGCTGGGCGCCGGGGACCTGGGCGGCCCGCTCGGCGGCCGCGGCCATGATCCGCTCGCCGGCCTTGTCCCAGAGGACGGCGTCGCGCGGATTGGTGACCTCGGGGGCGCTGTATTCGGGGTGGGCGTGGTCGACGTAGAGCCTGGCGCCATTCGTGAGGATCACATTGGCCAGGCCGATGTCCTCGTCCGTGAGCTGGCTGGCGTCGGCGTTTTCCCGTGCGAGGTCGAAGCCGCGGGCGTCCCGCAGCGGGTTCTCCTCCTCGAAATCCCAGCGGGCACGGCGTGCCCGGTGCATCGCGGCCGCGTAGGCGTTGACGACCTGGGACGAGGTGAGCATGGCATTGGCGTTCGGGTGGCCGGGGACGGAGATCCCGTACTCCGTCTCGATTCCCATTACTCGCCGTACAGTCATGCGGCCCTCCTAGCCCGGCGGCGCCCCCGGACGGGGTCGGCGCTCAAGTACCGCTGTGCTTCCGGTCCGTGTGCGTGCCCCACGCCCGCACAGCGTGACGCAGCGGTACCGAAGAGCCTAGAACGCCTTAGCGGCGCTGGGGAGATCATTACAGTCATTGCTCCAGTCCGGTTTTCCCTGGTTCACCGCGCCCTTATGGGGAGCGGTTCTGGCGCCCCCGGAAAAGCGTCCGGCTGCGGACGCCCCGTGCAGGACATCCGCAGCCGGAGAGCGGTGTTACAGGTATTGGCCGGTATTCGCCACCGTATCGATGGAGCGACCGGTGTCGGCGCCCTGCTTTCCGGTGACCAGCGTACGGATGTATACGATCCGCTCGCCCTTCTTTCCGGAGATCCGGGCCCAGTCGTCCGGATTGGTGGTGTTGGGCAGGTCCTCGTTCTCCTTGAACTCATCCACGCAAGCCTGGAGGAGGTGGGAAACCCGAAGCCCCTTCTGATTGTGTTCGAGGAAGGCCTTGATGGCCATCTTCTTCGCACGTCCTACGATGTTTTCGATCATCGCACCGGAGTTGAAGTCCTTGAAGTAGAGGACTTCCTTGTCACCATTGGCATAGGTGACCTCCAGGAACCGATTTTCCTCGGATTCCGCATACATCTGCTCGACGACCGACTGGATCATTCCGCTTACCGCGGCCTTCCGCGAGTCGCCGTGTTCGGCGAGATCGTCGGAGTGCAGCGGGAGATTCTCCGTGAGGTACTTCGAGAAGATGTCCTTGGCGGCCTCCGCGTCCGGACGCTCGATCTTGATCTTCACATCGAGGCGGCCGGGGCGCAGGATCGCCGGGTCGATCATGTCCTCGCGGTTGGAGGCGCCGATCACGATGACGTTTTCCAGGCCCTCGACGCCGTCGATCTCGGAGAGCAGCTGCGGGACGATGGTGTTCTCCACGTCCGAGCTGACGCCGGACCCCCGGGTGCGGAAGAGGGAGTCCATCTCGTCGAAGAAGACGATGACGGGGGTGCCTTCGCTCGCCTTTTCCCGGGCGCGCTGGAAGACCAGCCGGATGTGCCGCTCCGTCTCACCGACGTACTTGTTGAGCAGCTCGGGACCCTTGATGTTGAGGAAGAAGCTCTTCCCCGCGGGCTGCCCGGTCACCTCGGCGACCTTCTTGGCAAGGGAGTTGGCGACCGCCTTGGCGATGAGTGTCTTGCCGCAGCCGGGCGGGCCGTAGAGCAAGACGCCCTTGGGCGGGCGGAGTTCGTGCTCCTTGAAGAGGTCGGGGTAGAGGTAGGGGAGCTCGACCGCGTCCCGGATCAGTTCGATCTGGCCGCCCAGACCGCCGATCTTGGTGTAGTCGATGTCCGGGACCTCTTCGAGGACGAGTTCCTCGACCTCGCTCTTCGGGATGACCTCGTAGACGTAGCCGGAGCGGGTCTCGAGGAGGAGGGCGTCGCCGGGGCGGATGGTGGTGTCCAGCAGCGGCTCGGCGAGCCTCACCACCCGCTCCTCGTCGGTGTGCCCGATCACCAGGGCGCGCTCGCCGTCCTCAAGGATCTCCTTGAGGGTGACGATGTCGCCGGCGCTCTCGAACTCCATGGCCTCGACCACGTTGAGCGCTTCATTGAGCATGACCTCTTGGCCGCGCCGGAGGTCCTCGGTCTCCACACTGGGGCTGACATTCACCCGGAGCTTTCTGCCTCCGGTGAAAATGTCGACCGTGCCGTCCTCGTTCGCCTGCAGGAAGACGCCGAAGCCGGCCGGCGGCTGCGCGAGCCGGTCGACTTCCTCCTTCAGGGCGACGATCTGGTCGCGGGCCTCGCGGAGAGTATTGGCGAGACGCTCGTTCTGCGCCGAGACGCCGGCCAGGTTGGTCTGCAGCTCGACGATCCGCTCTTCGAGAATCCTCGTGTGACGCGGAGAGTCGGCGAGCTTGCGTCGCAGGACGGCGATCTCCTGCTCAAGATAGGCAACCTGGCCGGCGGGATCTTCAGACCCCCGCCCCGGCCGGATGCCGCGGTTGATGTCGTCGTCGTGGGCTGCCACGGTCCTCACCTCCTCCAAGGAGCTGGACGCTTCCTGACCCTACCTGGGCCGGTGCAGGTTGAAACCCCTAGATCGAAAAGACTGTCGGGGCGTGTCCGATCTTCACCCTTGCGCACGTCCTCACCCCAAGGGAATACCCACCCAACAACATCGGAAAGCGAGCGGTTGTATCGTCGAGTCGGTCAACACCCGTCAGGGCTGGCGCCACTTAGACAAAAACGGTTCACGTACGCAGGAACGGCAGGCGAGATGACCGCGCAGGACGAAGCCCCAGAGCTGGAAGTATGGATCGACCAGGATCTGTGCACCGGGGACGGCATCTGTGCGCAGTACGCGCCGGAGGTCTTCGAGCTCGACATCGACGGTCTGGCCTATGTGAAGAGCGGCGATGACGAGCTGCTGCAGGACAAGGGGGCCACAACGCCCGTCCCGCTGAAGCTGCTCGATGACGTACGGGACTCCGCCAAGGAGTGCCCCGGGGACTGCATCCACGTCCGCCGGGTCAAGGACCTGGTCGAGGTCTACGGCCCGGACGCGGAGTAGCCCCGCCGGAGCAGAGCGCTGCCGGCGGACACTCCCCGTGACCGGTCAGACGCTCCGTGTGCCCATGGCGGCGGGAAGTTCGCTCCGGACGAACTTCCCGCCCTTCCATTGCCACTTGAGGCTCTGCCGTACGTCCGGGCAGCAGCGCGGGATGTCGCGCGTGGAGTAGCCCAGGACCGCCGCAGAGATCGCGCCATCCTTGACGGCGAGGTTTTGGACGCTGCGCTGCTGTGCGGGCGCGAGGAGTGTCGCCACGATCCGCGGGGCGGCCCGGCGCCCGGACGGCTGCGCGAGGACGTAGGCGCCGCTGGGCGGGGTGCCGGTCCCGCTGTGGCAGCGGACCACCGCCACGGTCTCGGTCGTACCGTCGCCGTCCAGGTCTCCGGAGGCCTTTTTCACCACGTCGAGGCGGTTGGGGCCGCAGTCGACCGGAAAGCTCACCCGGTCCGGGTCGGGGGCGGCGGCGGGGTGCCCGGCAGTGCTGGTGCCGCGGGCTGTGGTGGCCGTGGCGTCGGGGGGCTGTACGAAGGACGCGCCCGCGATGACCGCCGAGAGGGCCGTGGCGGTGGCGAGCCAGTGCATGGGGCGCGGCTGGGTGTGCGAGAGATCCTGGCCTGCCGTGGGCTGCACGCGGGGTAACTCCTGTGAAGTTCTGTGCCGGTGGGAGTGCCCAGCATCGTTCCACAGGAGGGGGCGGCAAGGAACCGGCCGGGCCGGAGTTTTCCGTGCGGATCCGGGGTGGACACACCCTGCACACCGGGGCGCAAACGCAGCGGCGCCGCCGGCGGATTCCCGTGCGGGAACTCGTCGGCGGCGCCTGGTGGTTCGGTGGCCGGTTCCGGACGGTCAGCCGCGGTCCGCGGAGCCGCCGCCGGAGGCCGCCGCCGGGCCCTTGCCGGGGCCGGTGTAGTCCTCGCCGTACGCGCCCTTGGCGGGGCGGCGGCGGCGCAGCGGGGGCTCGACGCCGTCGGCGAGGCGGCGGGCGGTGAGCAGGAAGCCGGTGTGGCCGATCATCCGGTGGTCGGGGCGGACCGCGAGGCCCTCGACGTGCCAGGTGCGGACCATGGTCTCCCAGGCCGACGGCTCGTTGAAGGTGCCGTGCTCGCGGATCGCCTCGACGGTGCGGGCCAGCTGCGTCGTCGTCGCGACGTAGGCGCAGAGGATGCCGCCGGGGACCAGGGCCTTGGAGACGGCTTCCAGGCACTCCCAGGGGGCGAGCATGTCGAGGATGACGCGGTCGACGTCGGCGTCGGAGAGGTTGTCCTGGAGGTCACCGACGGTGAGCGTCCATGCGGGGTGCGGACCGCCGAAGTAGCGCTCCACGTTCTGCGTGGCGATCTCGGCGAAGTCGGCGCGGCGCTCGTAGGAGTGCAGCATGCCGTCGTCGCCGATCGCGCGCAGCAGGAAGCTGCTGAGCGAGCCGGAGCCCACACCCGCCTCGACGACGCGGGCGCCGGGGAAGATGTCGGCCATCGCCAGGATCTGCCCCGCGTCCTTGGGATAGACCACGGCGGCACCGCGGGGCATGGACAGGACGTAGTCGGGGAGCAGCGGGCGCAGCGCGAGGTAGGCGACGTTCCCGGTGGTACGGACAACACTGCCCTCGGGAGCACCGATCAGCTCGTCGTGGGGGAAGGCTCCCTTGTGGGTGTGGAAGCTCTTTCCCTCTTCGAGCGTGAAGGTGTAGTGGCGTCCCTTGGGGTCGGTGAGCTGGACCTGGTCCCCGACCTTGAAGGGCCCGCGACGGCGGGCGGCACCGGTCGGTTCGGACATGTGACCAGCCTACCGGCCCGTTGGGGCCGCGCCGACCAGTGGGCGGCCGGTGCGGGGGCGAGTGCGGCACCCCCGGAGGCGAACCGAGCCCGATCAGGCAGCCTTGCGGGCCATAGCGGAGACGAAGGCCCGCTCGACGTCGGCGGTGGAGAGCACGCCGTAGATCTCCCCGGTCTCCTCGACGACGAGGTACTCGGTGGCGGGGGTGGCCCGCAGGTATTCCAGGAGATCCTCGCCGGCCATCTCGGCGGAGACCCGCATGCCGTCCTTGAGGTCCTGGGCGAGGGTGCCGACGGGGACCCAGGGACGGCGGTGGTCGGGGACGCCGACGATGGCGGCCTCGCGGACCAGGGCGGTGGGCGTGCCCTGGCGGTCGACGACGACCAGGGCGCGGGCGCCGGCGTCGTTGGCGCGGCGCAGCGCCTCGGAGAGCGGGGTGTCGGTCTCGACCGGGACGGCGCGCCGGGTCAGGGTGCGGGCGGTGAGGTCGGGGAGGCGTTCGCGCAGCCGGGCCATGCGCAGGCTGTTGCCGGCGCCGGTCCAGATGATGGCGGCGAGGATCGCGGCGAGCAGCGCGTCGGTGAGCGAGTCGGCGCCGCCGATCTCGGGGCGGGCGGTGCCGAGCGCGCCGGTGTGGGTGAGCAGCGGCAGCCCGATGAGGACGGTGACGGCGAGCGCGCGGCCCACCCAGGCGGCGGCGATGGTGCCGCTCATGGGCCGGCCGGTGATCTTCCAGACCAGGGCGCGCAGCATCCGGCCGCCGTCCAGCGGGAGGCCGGGCAGCAGGTTGAAGACCGCGACGATCAGGTTGGAGATCATCAGACCCGCCAGCAGGACCCCGGGCACGGTGTCGGGCTCGACCAGCTGCACGCCGCCGTAGAAGATCCCGGCCAGGGCGAGGGAGAGCAGCGGGCCGACGAAGGCGAGGACGAACTCCCTGCCGGGGGTCTCGGTCTCCTTCTCGATCTCCGAGACGCCGCCGAAGAACTGGAGCTGGATGCGGCGTACGGGGAGCTTGAAGCGGAGCGCGGCGACGGTGTGGGCCAGCTCGTGGACGAGCACCGAGGCATAGAAGGCGACGGCGAAGAAGAGCGAGACCAGATAGCGCGCGGCACCGAGCTCGGGCAGCACGCGCTCCAGCTGGCCGCCGAAGACCCAGGTGATCAGGGCGGCGACGACGAACCAGCTGGGCGCCACGTAGACGGGCACGCCGAAGGGACGGCCCATCAGAATGCCGCCACCGGTCCGCTTCTTGCCCGGTGCGGGGCCCTTGGGTGCGTTGTTGTGCTCGGGCGGCTCGGGCGGCTGGGGCCGCACGGACTCCTCGGGGTCCTGCGACTTCCCGCTCTCGTCCACGGCGTCCCCTCATCGAATACGGCTTTCGCCCCTGCTCGGCCTGATATCTCGATCATGCAGGGAGAAGGGGTCCGCCGTCGATGGTATGCGGCGCGCTTCGGCCCCTTACGCTGCGGGGCCCTTGCGCGGGTGACCCGTCCGCTCCTGTCAGTGGCGGGCCGTAGGGTTTTGTGGCATGGGATGGAGCACGGAGCAGGCCGAGGCGGGCACGCGGAGCGGACGGAGCGGCGGTGAGCCGGGCGCGGAGGCCGCCGGTGCGGAGGCGCGGGGCGGGGAGCAGCCGCGGCCGCCGGTGGCGCTGTCGCCGTCGCGGGCGAGTGATTTCATGCAGTGCCCGCTGCTGTACCGCTTCCGGGTGATCGACCGGCTGCCGGAGAAGCCGAGCCCGGCGGCGACGCGCGGCACGGTCGTGCACGCGGTGCTGGAGCGGCTCTTCGACGCGCCGGCGGCGGAGCGTACGGCGGCGGGGGCACGGGCGATGGTGCCGGACGAGTGGGCGAAGCTGCTCGCCAAGCGGCCGGAGCTGGCCGGGCTGTTCGCGGACGACCCGGAGGGTGAGCGGCTGGCGGAGTGGCTGGCGGAGGCCGAGGCGCTGGTGGAGCGGTGGTTCTCGCTGGAGGACCCGACGCGGCTGGAGCCGGCGGACCGTGAGCTGTATGTGGAGACGGTGCTGGACTCGGGGCTGCAGCTGCGGGGGTTCATCGACCGGGTGGATGTCGCGCCGACGGGCGAGGTGCGGATCGTCGACTACAAGACCGGCAAGGCGCCGCGGCCGCAGTTCGCCGAGGGCGCTCTGTTCCAGATGAAGTTCTACGCCCTGGTGGTCTGGCGGCTGCGCGGTGTGGTGCCGCGGCGGCTGCAGTTGGTCTATCTGGGCAGCGGCGATGTGGTGACGTACGACCCGGGTGAGGCCGATCTGCGGGGCGTGGAGCGGAAGTTGCTGGCGCTGTGGGAGGCGATCCAGCTGGCGACGGCGACCGGCGACTGGCGGCCGCGGCCGACGAAGCTGTGCGGCTGGTGCGACCACCAGGCGCACTGTCCGGAATTCGGCGGCACTCCCCCGGTGTACCCGCTCCAGGTGCGCCCGCCCGAGGGCGGTGTGCCGCCGCAGGGCAGAATGGGGGAGATCTAACGAAGGAGAGCTCGTGGCCATCCGCGTCCTGCTGGTCGACGACCAGCCCCTGCTGCGTACGGGATTCCGGATGATTCTGGAGGCGGAGCAGGATCTGGCGGTCGTCGGCGAGGCCGGTGACGGTCTCCAGGCACTGGAGCAGGTGCGGGCGCTGCAGCCCGATGTGGTGCTGATGGACATCCGGATGCCCCGGATGGACGGCGTCGAGGCGACCCGGCAGATCACCGGCCCGGCGAAGGACGGCCCGGCGAAGGTGCTGGTGCTGACGACCTTCGATCTGGACGAGTACGTGGTCGAGGCGCTGCGGGCGGGCGCGAGCGGCTTTCTGCTCAAGGACGCGCCGGCCCATGAGCTGGTGCAGGCGATCCGGGTGGTGGCGGCGGGCGAGGCGATGCTCGCGCCGAGCATCACCCGCCGGCTGCTGGACAAGTACGCGGGCCATCTGCCGTCGGGCGAGGAGCCGGTGCCGGACACCCTGCACACCCTCACCGAGCGCGAGGTGGAGGTGCTGAAGCTGGTGGCCCGCGGGCTGTCGAATGCGGAGATCGCCGCGGATCTGTTCGTGAGCGAGACCACCGTCAAGACGCATGTGGGCCATGTGCTGACGAAGCTGGGGCTGCGCGACCGGGTGCAGGCGGCGGTGTACGCGTACGAGAGCGGATTGGTGCGCCCCGGCGCGCAGTAGGACGGCGGGGGCCGGACGGCCCGGCAGACGAACGACGGCGGGGCCGTCCGGGAAAGCTTTCCCGGACGGCCCCGCCGTGGTGTCTCAGGCGTCGGCCGACTTGCTGATCTCCCAGAAGCGGAAGACGGTCGACGGGTCCAGCGTCCATTCCAGGCCGGAGACCCCTTCGCGGGCCACCGCGTACTGCTTGCCCTGCCAGATCGGGATCATCGGCACGTCCTCGGCGACGATGTCCTGGAGCTCCCGGAACTGGTCCTTGGTGGCGCCGCGGTTCGGCTGGTCGGCCGTCTTGGGCAGCAGCCGGCCGGTGATGGTGGGCGAGCTGTAGTTGTTGGCCACCACACTGTCCTTGCCGAAGAACGGCGCGGTGAAGTTGTCGGGGTCCGGATAGTCGGGTATCCAGCCCTTGACGTACGCGCCGAACTTGCCGTCGGCCACGCCCTGCTCGTAGTCCTTGGTGGGCAGGGTCCGCACCTTGGCGCTGAACAGCCCGCTGGCGTTGAGCTGTTGGGCGATCTCCTCGAAGGCCGGGACGGTGCCGGGGCCGTAGCGCTCGGGGGTGGCCCACAGCGTGAGCGGCACCTTGCCGTTGTAGCCGGCGGAGTGGAGCGCTTCCTTCGCCTTGTCGGGCTTCGGGCGGTCGCCGTAGGTGTTGAAGAAGGAGGTGCTGTGGCCGGTGATGCCGGCCGGGACGATCGAGTACAGCGGCACCGCGGTGCGCTGGTAGACGTCCCGGACCAGGGTCGAGCGGTCCAGGAGGTAGGCGATCGCCTTGCGGACGCCGAGCTTGCCGGCGACCGGGTCCTTGAGGTTGAAGACCAGGTGCATGACCTCGGCGCTGGCGCCCTCCACGACCTGGGTGCCGTGCGCCTGCTCCAGCGAGGCGTTGTTCAGCTCGGCGATGTCCTTCATCGCCAGACCGCGGTAGGCGAGATCGACGTCGCCCTTCTCGACGGCCTTCTTGAGGGTGCCGGCGGCGCTGTAGAACTTCACGGTCATACCGGAGTTCTTGACCTTGGCGGGACCCTCGTAGGAGTCGTTGACGCCGAAGACGGCCTTCTGGGAGTTGTACTCCTTGAGGGTGTAGACGCCGGAGCCGACGGCCTTGCCGTCGGTGCGCAGCCGGTCCGCGGGGTACTCCGCGTGGTCGACGATGGAGCCGGCGCCCGAGGCTATCTTCATGGGGAAGGTCGCGTCGGGTGTCTTCAGCCGGAAGACCACGGTCTTGGAGTCCGGGGTCTCCACCTTGTCGAGCGCGGCGAACATCGCGGCCGGGCCGTTCTCGTCCTTGATGCGCCGGGTGCGGTCGAAGGAGTACTTGACGTCCTTGGCCGTCAGCGGGTGCCCGTTGCTGAAGGTGAGTCCGTCCTTCAGGGTGCAGCGGTAGACCTTGCTGTCCCGGTCGGTGAAGCCGCAGCGCTCGGCGGCTTCGGGCTCGGGGGTGGTGCCTCCCTTGGGGAAGCTCAGCAGGGACTGGAAGACGTTGTTGAACAACAGCCAGGAGCCGGGCTCGTAGCCGGACGCCGGGTCGGTGGACACGACCTTGTCCGTCATTCCCATGACCACGGGCTCGCCGTGGCCGGCCGCTCCCGAGTCGTCCGTGCCGCACCCGGCGACCGCGAGCAGAGCTGTGGTCAGCCCCGCCCCGATCGGGGCGGCCAGCCACTGGTCACGCTTCCTCACTAAACGGTCCTCACGTTCTGGGTCATGCCTGTCGGGCCGCGGTGGGGAACCGCGGCGGTGGTGTGCTGCACGGGTGGGAGCCACGAGCTCAGTCGGCGACGCCGCGGCTGAGCTCCCAGATCTGAAGCCCCGAGGCGGAGTTGAGGGCCCACTCGAGGCCGGTGATGTCATCGCGGGCGGCGACGTACTGCTTGCCCTGCCACAGCGGGAGGAGCGGTACGTCGTCGGCGATGATGTCCTGCGCCTGCTTGAAGTCGTCGCCCGCGGCGTTGCGGTCGGACTGCTGGCGGCTGGACGGGATCAGCTGCGACTCGATCTTGCCGTTGCGGTAAGGGGAGCCCAGGAAGTTCTGCTTGCCGATGAAGGGCGCGATGTAGTTGTCGGCGTCCGGGATGTCGGGGAACCAGCCCATGTTGTAGACGGAGTACTTGCCGTCCAGGGCGTCGGTGCGGAACTGCTGCCAGCTGTCGACGCCCTTGATGCTGACGTCGAACAGCTTGGTGCGGTTCAGCTGGCTCTGCAGCGCACGGACCTCCTTGACGGTGCTGGAGCCGTAGTGGTTCGTGGTGTACGTGAGCGTGAACTTCACCGGAGTGGTGATGTGCGCCTGCTGCAGGGTCTTGCGGGCGGCCTCGGCGTTGGGGTCCCCGTACTTGTTGAAGAACGAGTTGATGTGGCCGGTGAGGCCCTTGGGCACCATCGAGAAGAGCGGGTCGCCCGTGTAGGAGTAGACGTTGCGCACCAGGTCCGAGCGGTTGACGAGCTGTGCCATCGCGCGCCGCACGGCCTTGTTGGAGACGGCCGGGTCCTTGGTGTTGAAGGCGAGGTAACGAATCTCCTGGCCCGGCATCTCCTGGAGCAGGATGTGCTTGTCACGGGCCTTCTCCAGGCCCCTGACCTGGTCCGGCGACAGACCGCGGTTCATCACGTCGATGCTGCCCTTGCGCAGCGCCCGCTCCGTCGACGCGGAGTCGTTGAAGAAGCGCATCTCGACCTTGTCGTTCTTCGCCTTGATCCCGCCCTTGTAGGTGGGGTTCTTGGTGAAGAGGGCCTTGGTGATGCGGTTTCCCCGGTGCTCCGTCTTGAGCGTGTACGGGCCGGAGCCGACGACCCCGAAGCCGCTGTGCAGGCGGCCCTTGGGGTAGACCTCGGGGTCGACGATGGACGCCGCGGGGGTGGTGAGCTTCTGCGGGAAGGTGGCGTCCGGCTTGCTGAGGTGGAAGACCACCTCGGTGTCGCTGGGCGCCTCCACCTTGTCGACACCGTCGAGCAGCGAGACCGGACCATTGGTGTTGTTGATGGTCTTCATGCGCTCGATGGAGAACTTGACGTCCTGCGCCGTCAGGGCATGGCCGTTCGAGAACTTCAGGCCACTGCGCAGGGTGCAGCGGTACTGCTCGTTCTGGGTGTCGCGGAAGCCGCAGGACTCGGCGGCCTCGGGCACCGGAGCGGTACCGGACCGGGGCAGCCGCAGCAGCGTCTGGAACGTGCTGCGCAGCACGTTCCACGCGTCGACGTCATAGGCCTGCGACGGGTCGAGCGGCGCGGGCGCCGCCTTCGTCGCGTCGATGGGAGTGGCCACGCCGACCACGATCGGATCGACACCGTCGCCGGCGCCGTCCGTGCCGCCACAAGCAGCGAGGACGGGGGCGAGGAGACCGGCCAGCGCCGGCAGCACCAGGGTCTTGCGATTCATCGTGGACGGGTTCCTTATCAGCGCAGAGGTGTTGCTCGCGTCGACATTAGTAGGAACGGCCAGCCGGACTGAGACACAAAGGAGTTGTCTCGATATGGCACCTGGATAACGATGGCAAGCTGCTCGATATCCGGACGGTGGAACGATTCACACGTTGCCTCACCAATCCGGACACTTACCCCCGCGGAAACCCCCTTCGAGACCCCCTGGAACACCTGTGGGGCCTGCTGTCGACGGCCCGGCACGTGAGAAACGTCACGCGTTCAATGATCCATGGCGAAGCAACAATTCAGTCAACGCATTCGTCACGGAAAATGAGCGGTCCGCTCCACTCGGTTCCCGGGCGGCTTTCCCATGGCACGCTCAGTGCACGGTTCCACGGCTTTCCGTGATGAGCGTTCGGAGAAATGGGAGATCAACTTCTTCCAGCGAACCCCTGACCGTGCGCCCCAGACCGGGCGGAATCGGTGTCACCGAGGGCACCGCGACGACCGGGCAGCCCGCCGCCTCCCCCGCCGTCACCCCGGTCAGGGTGTCCTCGATGACCGCACAGCACTCCGGGTCCACCCCCAGCCGGGCGGCGGCCGTCAGATAGGGGTCGGGGTGCGGCTTGGTGCGCTCCAGGTCGTCGCCGGCCAGGGTCAGCCGGAAGTTCTCCGGGCCGAGGGAGTGCAGCATCTGGTCGACGATGGCGCGGTGCGAGGCGGAGACCAGGGCGGTGGGCACCTCGTGGGCGGCCAGCTCGGCCAGCAGCCGGCGGGCGCCCGGCATCAGCGGGACCCCGCGCCCGATGCGGGCCAGGAAGGCGGCGTTGAGCAGCACGCTGAGTTCGGTCAGGCTGATGTCGACGCCGGTGGCCTGAATCAGATAGCCGGCGCTGCGCGACATCGGGCCGCCGACCACGACCTCGCGGTGCGTGTCGTCGAGGATGTGCCCGAGTTCGGCGAAGACCTCCGCCTCCGCCTCCCACCAGAAGCCCTCGGTGTCGACGAGGGTGCCGTCCAGATCCAGGAATACGGCCTGGAGGGTCGCTGCTTCGGCCGTGCGGGTGCCGACTGCGGGGATGCTGCTGGTCATCCATCCACCTCCGTTACGACGTCCCTGAAGGGACGAAAGGGCCGGTCGCCATCCCCGGCTGGGGAAACGACCGGCCGCCACCGGACCGATAAGTGTACGTCGGTATACGCCGGAATGCGTGGTGGTACAGGTCAGGGCCGTCCGGGGAGTGCCCGGGACGGCCCTGACAGGTTCACGCAGAGTTACCGCTCGGTGCGGCCGTGACCGGAGCCGGCGCGGTGGCTCCGGTCAGGCCGCCGCCCGCTACCGGGCGTTGAAGTACTTGGCCTCCGGGTGGTGGATGACGATGGCGTCGGTGGACTGCTCGGGGTGGAGCTGGAACTCCTCGGAGAGCTCGACCCCGATGCGCTCCGGCTGGAGCAGGTCGGCGATCTTGGCGCGGTCCTCCAGGTCGGGGCAGGCGCCGTAGCCCAGCGAGAAGCGCGCGCCGCGGTATTTGAGCGCGAACATGTCCTCGACGTCCTCGGGGTCCTCACCGGCGAAGCCCAGCTCGGCGCGGACCCGGGCGTGCCAGTACTCGGCCAGCGCCTCGGCCAACTGGACGGACAGGCCGTGCAGTTCGAGGTAGTCGCGGTAGGAGTTGGCCTCGAAGAGCTCGGCGGTGGCGGCGCCGATCTTTGAGCCGACGGTGACGACCTGGAGGCCGACGACATCGGTCTCGCCGGACTCCTCCGGGCGGAAGTAGTCCGCCAGGCACAGCCGGCGGCCGCGGCGCTGGCGGGGGAAGGTGAAGCGGGTGCGCTCGGTGCCGTCCTCGTGCAGCAGGATCAGGTCCTCACCCTTGGACACGCAGGGGAAGTAGCCGTGTACGACGGCGGCTTCGAGCAGGTTCTCGGTCTGGAGCTTGTCGAGCCAGCCGCGCAGCCGGGGGCGGCCCTCGGTCTCCACGAGCTCCTCGTACGTCGGCCCCTCGCCGGTGCGGGCCTGCTTGAGGCCCCACTGGCCCTTGAACAGCGCGCCCTCGTCCAGCCAGGAGGCGTAGTCGGCCAGCTGGATGCCCTTGACGACCCGGGTGCCCCAGAACGGCGGCGCCGGGACGGGGTTGTCGACGGCGACGTCGGAGCGCACCGCGCCCTCGGGCTCCTCGACCTCCAGGGCGGCGGCATCCCGCTTGGGCACCCGGCGCTGCTTGAGCTCGGGCAGGGTCGCGCCGGGCACGCCGCGCTTGACCGCGATGAGGGCGTCCATCAGGCGCAGGCCCTCGAAGGCGTCGCGGGCGTAGCGGACCTCGCCCTCGTAGATCTCGTGCAGATCCTGCTCGACGTAGGCGCGGGTGAGGGCGGCGCCGCCCAGGATGACGGGGAAGTCGGCCGCCATCTTGCGCTGGTTGAGCTCCTCGAGGTTCTCCTTCATGATCACCGTGGACTTGACCAGGAGTCCGGACATCCCGATGACATCGGCCTTGTGCTCCTCGGCGGCTTCCAGGATCGCCGAAACCGGCTGCTTGATGCCGAGGTTGACGACGTTGTAGCCGTTGTTGGACAGGATGATGTCGACGAGGTTCTTGCCGATGTCATGGACGTCGCCGCGGACGGTGGCCAGCACGATGGTGCCCTTGCCTTCGTCGTCGGACTTCTCCATGTGCGGCTCCAGATAGGCCACCGCGGTCTTCATGACCTCGGCGGACTGCAGCACGAACGGCAGCTGCATCTGGCCGGAGCCGAAGAGCTCACCGACGACCTTCATGCCCTCCAGAAGGGTGTCGTTGACGATGTCGAGCGCGGGGCGGTCCTGCAGCGCCTCGTCGAGGTCCTGCTCCAGGCCGTTCTTCTCACCGTCGATGATCCGGCGCTGGAGACGCTCGTCCAGGGGCAGCGCGGCCAGCTCCTCGGCCTTGCCCGCCTTCAGCGACTTGGCGGTGGCGCCCTCGAAGAGCTCCATCAGCTTCTGCAGCGGGTCATAGCCCTCGCTGCGCCGGTCGTGGATCAGGTCGAGGGCGGTCTTGACCTGCTCCTCCTCCAGGCGCGCGATCGGCAGGATCTTGCTGGCGTGCACGATCGCCGAGTCCAGGCCGGCCTTGACGCACTCGTCCAGGAACACGGAGTTCAGCACGATCCGCGCGGCCGGGTTCAGCCCGAAGGAGATGTTCGACAGGCCCAGCGTCGTCTGGACCTCCGGGTGACGCTTCTTCAGCTCCCGGATCGCCTCGATGGTGGCGATGCCGTCCTTGCGGGACTCCTCCTGGCCGGTGCAGATGGTGAAGGTCAGACAGTCGATGAGGATGTCGGACTCGTGGATGCCCCAGTTGCCGGTCAGGTCCTCGATGAGGCGCTCGGCGATGGCGACCTTGTGCTCGGCGGTGCGGGCCTGGCCCTCCTCGTCGATGGTCAGCGCGATCAGCGCCGCGCCGTGCTCCGCCGCCAGCGCCGTGACCTTCGCGAACCGCGACTCGGGGCCGTCCCCGTCCTCGTAGTTGACGGAGTTGATGACCGCGCGGCCCCCGAGCTTCTCCAGGCCGGCCTGGATGACGTCCAGCTCGGTGGAGTCCAGCACGATGGGCAGGGTGGAGGCGGTGGCGAACCGGCCGGCCAGCTCCTCCATGTCGGCGACGCCGTCCCGGCCGACGTAGTCGACGCACAGGTCGAGCATGTGGGCGCCCTCGCGGATCTGGTCGCGGGCCATCTCCACACAGTCGTCCCAGCGCCCCTCCAGCATCGCCTCACGGAACTTCTTCGACCCGTTGGCGTTGGTCCGCTCGCCGATCGCGAGGTAGGAGGTGTCCTGACGGAAGGGCACCGTCTGGTAGAGCGAGGCGGCGCCCGGCTCGGGGCGCGGCTCGCGCGGCGGCGGGGCGATACCGCGGACCCGCTCGACGACCTGGCGCAGATGCTCGGGGGTGGTGCCGCAGCAGCCGCCGACCAGCGACAGGCCGTATTCGGCGACGAAGGTCTCCTGGGCGTCGGCCAGCTCCGAGGCGGTCAGCGGGTAGTGCGCGCCATTCTTGCCCAGCACCGGCAGGCCCGCGTTCGGCATGCAGGCGATCGGGACGCGGGAGTGGCGCGCCAGGTAGCGCAGATGCTCGCTCATCTCCGCCGGACCGGTGGCGCAGTTCAGACCGATCATGTCGATGCCCAGCGGCTCCAGCGCGGTCAGCGCCGCGCCGATCTCCGAGCCCAGCAGCATCGTGCCGGTGGTCTCGACGGTGACCGAGCAGATCACCGGGAGGTCGCTGCCGGTGGCCGTCAGGGCGCGGCGGGCGCCGAGGATGGCGGCCTTGGTCTGCAGCAGGTCCTGGGTGGTCTCCACCAGCAGCGCGTCGGCACCGCCGGCGATCATGCCCTCGGCGTTCTGCTGGTAGGCGTCGCGCAGGGTGACGTAGGGCGCGTGGCCCAGGGTGGGCAGCTTGGTGCCCGGGCCCATGGAGCCGAGGACGTAGCGCTGCTGCCCGGTCGAGGCGGTGAACTCGTCGGCGACCTCGCGGGCGATACGGGCACCGGACTCCGACAGCTCGAAGACCCGCTCGGGGATGTCGTACTCCGCCAGCGCCGCGAAGTTCGCACCGAAGGTGTTGGTCTCCACGCAGTCGACACCGACCGCGAAGTACTCCTCGTGCACCGACCGCACGATGTCCGGCCGGGTGATGTTGAGGATCTCGTTGCAGCCCTCCAGCTGCTGGAAGTCCTCCATGGTCGGGTCCTGCGCCTGCAGCATGGTGCCCATCGCACCGTCGGCGACCACCACCCGGGAGGCGAGGGCCTCGCGAAGGGTGGTGCTGCGGGACGTGCTGGGGGACGTGGGCGTGTTCGAGGCCATGGAGATGCTCCCGTGGTTGCGACGGCTGTCGGCTTTGCACCCCTCCTTGAGAGGGCGCACCCGGCCAGCCTAGCTGCCGGTCGGGTACACGTGTTCCCCGTTTCACGCCGTGGACAGCACCGCTCCACCCCCCTGCCTGCGCGATCCGTGATCGTTGGCAGACTCCGGTGCGTTTATCAAGAAACGTCAGACCGCTGACTCAGTCGGCATGGACCGATATCGTTCAGCATTGTCGAACCGCATACTTCCGGAGGTTGCCCGATGGCACGCACCATCCAGTCGCTGGAGCGCGCCGCAGCGATGCTGCGGCTGCTCGCAGGCGGGGAACGGCGACTGGGGCTCTCCGACATCTCCTCCTCGCTGGGGCTGGCCAAGGGCACCGCGCACGGCATCCTGCGCACGCTGCAGCAGGAGGGCTTCGTCGAGCAGGACGCCGCCTCCGGCCGCTATCAGCTGGGCGCCGAGCTCCTGCGGCTGGGCAACAGCTACCTGGACGTGCACGAGCTGCGCGCCCGCGCCCTCGTATGGACCGACGACCTGGCCCGCTCCAGCGGGGAGGCGGTCTACCTGGGTGTCCTGCACCAGCAGGGCGTACTGATCGTGCACCACGTCTTCCGGCCGGACGACAGCCGGCAGGTGCTGGAGGTGGGCGCGATGCAGCCGCTGCACAGCACGGCGCTGGGCAAGGTGCTCTCGGCGTACGACCCGGTGGCGCACAGCGAGGCCGTCGAGGCGGACCGGGAGGCGTTCACACCGCGCACCGTGACCGGGCTGGGGGACTTCGAGGGGCTGCTGGACCTGGCGCGGGCGCGGGGCTGGGCGGCGGACGTCGAGGAGACCTGGGAGGGCGTGGCCTCGGTGGCCGCGCCGATCCATGACCGGCGGCGGATGCCGGTGGGTGCGGTAGGGGTCACCGGAGCGGTGGAGCGGGTCTGCCAGGACGGCGAACTGCGGCCGGAAATCATCGCTGCCGTGAGGGATTGCGCACGGGCGGTGTCCAGGGATCTTGGCGCGGGGCGATTCTGACCGGATTCACCCCTTAAGTTCACCTAAGTTTTTCGCCACGGAACCCTTGACGGGGTTCTACCCGTGAACAAAACTGCCGTTCGTCGGTCGGCATTGTCGAACACCTAACGGCAATATTCGCTATGGTGGGGCATTGCCGCGGGCCGATCACCGCCCTCTAGGAGGGTGCGGACCACCGGACGGGACCCGGGGTCCGCCTTCCCCTGGACGAAGGACAAAGGAGTCGCGGGTGTCCAGCTCCGACATCTTCATCAGCGAGACCATCGGTACCGCTGTTCTGATCTTGCTCGGCGGTGGCGTCTGCGCCGCCGTCACGTTCAAGCGCTCCAAGGCGCACAACGCCGGATGGGTCGCCATCGCCTTCGGGTGGGGCTTCGCCGTCCTCACGGGTGCCTACATCGCCGCGAAGTCCGGCGCGCACCTCAACCCCGCGGTCACCATCGGCCTCGCCATCAAGGGCGGCGTCGAGTGGAGCCAGGTGCCGGTCTACTTCGGCGGCGAGATGCTCGGCGCCATGATCGGCGCGGTGCTGGTGTGGGTCACCTACATCGGGCAGTTCCAGGCCCATCTGAGTGACCCCGAGGTCCTGGCGGACCACACCAGCGAGGAGGGTCTGGTCGACCCGACCGCCGCGCCCGCGGCCGGGCCGGTCCTCGGCATCTTCTCCACCGGGCCGGAGATCCGGAACGTGGCGCAGAATCTGCTCACCGAGATCATCGCCACCGTGGTACTCGTGCTGTCGATCCTCACGCTCGGACTGAGCGACAACGGAAAGGGCGTCGGCGTCATCGGCACCCTGCTGGTCGCGCTGGTCGTCACCGGCATCGGTCTGTCGCTGGGCGGCCCGACCGGGTACGCCATCAACCCGGTCCGTGACCTCGGTCCGCGCATCGTGCACGCACTTCTGCCGCTGCGGAACAAGGGCGGCTCAGACTGGGGCTACGCCTGGATCCCCGTCGTCGGCCCGCTCATCGGCGGAGCCCTCGCCGGAGGCATCTACCAGGTGGCGTTCGCCTGAGCCACCGGGTCCGCCCGACTCCGCCCGCACCGACTTCTTGGAGCAACCCATGAGCGACACCCCCAGCACCTCCTCCCACGGGCACGGCCCGTTCATTGCGGCCATCGATCAGGGCACCACGTCCAGCCGCTGCATCGTCTTCGACAAGGACGGCCGGATCGTCTCGGTCGACCAGAAGGAGCACGAGCAGATCTTCCCGAAGCCGGGCTGGGTCGAGCACGACGCCACCGAGATCTGGACCAACGTCCAGCAGGTCGTCGACAGCGCCGTCCACAAGGCCGGTCTCACCGCCGCCGACGTCAAGGCGATCGGTATCACCAACCAGCGTGAGACCACCGTCCTGTGGGACCGCACCACCGGCGAGCCGGTCCACAACGCCATCGTCTGGCAGGACACCCGCACCGACGCGCTCTGCAAGGAACTCGGCCGCAACGTCGGCCAGGACCGCTTCCGCCGCGAGACCGGTCTGCCGCTGGCCTCGTACTTCGCCGGTCCGAAGATCCGCTGGCTGCTCGACAACGTCGAGGGCCTGCGCGAGCGCGCCGAGCGCGGCGACATCCTCTTCGGCACGATGGACTCCTGGGTCATCTGGAACCTCACCGGCGGTGTCAACGGCGGCGTGCACGTCACCGACGTCACCAACGCCTCGCGCACCATGCTGATGAACCTCCACGGCCTCCATTGGGACGAGAAGATCCTCGCCTCGATGAACATCCCGGCCGCGGTGCTGCCGGAGATCAAGTCCTCCTCCGAGGTCTACGGCCGCAGCGCCGGCGGCGTGCTGGCCGGTGTGCCGGTCGCCTCGGCGCTCGGTGACCAGCAGGCAGCGCTGTTCGGCCAGACCTGCTTCGAGCAGGGTGAGGCCAAGTCCACATACGGCACCGGCACGTTCATGCTGATGAACACCGGCCACGAGCCGGTGAACTCGTACAACGGTCTGCTGACCACGGTCGGCTACCGTATCGGCGACCAGCAGCCGGTCTACGCCCTGGAAGGCTCCATCGCCGTCACCGGCTCGCTCGTCCAGTGGATGCGCGACCAGATGGGGCTCATCAACAGCGCGGCCGAGATCGAGACCCTGGCGAGCACGGTCGAGGACAACGGCGGCGCGTACTTCGTGCCGGCCTTCTCCGGTCTGTTCGCCCCCTACTGGCGCTCCGACGCGCGCGGTGTCATCGCGGGCCTGACCCGCTACGTCACCAAGGCGCACATCGCCCGCGCCGTGCTCGAGGCCACCGCCTGGCAGACCCGCGAGATCACCGACGCCATGACCAAGGACTCCGGCGTCGAGCTGACCGCGCTCAAGGTCGACGGCGGGATGACCTCCAACAACCTGCTGATGCAGACCATCTCGGACTTCCTGGACGCCCCCGTGGTGCGCCCGATGGTCGCCGAGACCACCTGCCTCGGCGCTGCCTACGCGGCCGGTCTGGCCGTCGGCTTCTGGTCCAGCACCGACGAGCTGCGCGCCAACTGGCGCCGGGCCGCCGAGTGGACCCCCCGTATGGATGCGGCCACCCGTGACCGCGAGTACAAGAACTGGCTCAAGGCCGTCGAGCGGACCATGGGCTGGATCGAGGACGAGGAGTAAACATGAGCACCCTGCAGAGCGCCCCGGCACTCGGGACGCACCCGGCCAGTGGTTCGCACGCGAGCCGTGCCGAGACCCGGGAACAGCTTTCCAAGGCGACGTACGACCTCCTGGTGATCGGCGGCGGCATCCTGGGCATCTCCACCGCCTGGCACGCCGCACAGGCCGGACTGCGGGTTGCCCTGGTGGACGCCGGCGACTTCGCCGGCGCCACCTCCTCCGCCTCCTCGAAGCTGCTGCACGGCGGTCTGCGCTACCTGCAGACCGGCGCGGTCAAGCTGGTGGCGGAGAACCACTTCGAGCGGCGTGCGGTGTCCCGCCAGGTGGCACCGCACCTCGCCAACCCCCTGACCTTCTACCTGCCCGTCTACAAGGGCGGTCCGCACGGCGCGGCCAAGCTCGGCGCGGGCGTCTTCGCCTACTCCGCGCTCTCCGCGTTCGGTGACGGCGTCGGCCACGTCATATCGCCGGCCAAGGCCCAGCGTGACGTGCCGGAGCTGCGGACGGACAACCTCAAGGCCGTGGCCGTGTACGGCGACGACCAGATGAACGACTCCCGGATGGCCCTGATGACCGTCCGCGCGGCGGCCGCGGCCGGCGCCACGGTCCTCAACCACGCCGAGGTCACCGGCCTGCGCTTCACCCAGGGCCGGGTCACCGGTGCGGAGCTCAAGGACCGCATGGAGGGCGAGGAGTTCGGCGTCAACGCCCGCCTGGTGCTCAACGCCACCGGCCCGTGGGTGGACCACCTGCGCAAGATGGAGGACCCGAACGCGGCCCCCTCCATCCGGCTGTCGAAGGGCGCCCACCTGGTCCTCAAGCGGACCGCGCCCTGGAAGGCCGCGCTGGCCACCCCGATCGACAAGTACCGCATCACCTTCGCCCTCCCCTGGGAGGACATGCTGCTGCTGGGCACCACGGACGAGGAGTTCGAGGGCGACCCGGCGGATGTCGCGGTCACCGAGAAGGACACCGCCCAGATCCTGGACGAGGCCGCCTTCTCCGTCCGCGACCAGCAGCTGTCCCGTGATCTGATCACCTACTCCTTCGCGGGTCTGCGGGTGCTGCCCGGTGGCCCCGGCGACACCTCCAAGGCCAAGCGCGAGACGGTCGTCACCGAGGGCAGCGGCGGCATGCTGTCGGTCGCCGGCGGCAAGTGGACGACCTTCCGGCACATCGGCCGTACGGTCATGAACAAGCTGGCCGCGCTGCCGGGCCACCCGCTGGCCGAGGACATGGAGCCGATCTCGCAGCTGCCGAAGAAGCTCCCGCTGCCCGGTATCGCCAACCCGAACGCGGTCGCGCACCGGCTGCTGGTCGACGGCGGTACGCCCGGCCCCCGGATGGCCCCGGAGACCGCGCGGCACCTCGCCACCCACTACGGCTCGCTGTCCTTCGACATCGCCCGGCTGGCGAACGAGAACCCGGCGCTGGCCGAGCGCATCCACCCCGACGCCCCGGAGATCTGGGCACAGGTCGCCTACGCCCGCGACCACGAGTGGGCCGAGACGGTCGACGATGTGCTGCGCCGCCGTACGACCCTGACGATCCGGGGCCTCGACACGGAGGACGTCCGGGCCAAGGTGAAGGACATGCTGGCGGGCTGACGCCGGCCGGCCGCGGCCGGAAGCGGCTGACGGCACACCAGGGCGTGTGCAACGAGTGACGATGGGGCGGTCCACGGGGGGCCGCCCCATCGCCGTTTCCCCGTGCGGAGCCTGGGCCGAGCGATCGTCGGCGGTGACTGTCAGTGGCGGATGCGATGCTGTGAGCCATGACATCGACAGGGGGACGACGATGGCTCGGGCACGAGGGCTACGTGCGGTGAAGTGGACGGCCTGGGCGGTCGCGGTGCTGACCGTGCTGCCGGTGACGCCGACGGGGAGGAGAACGGGGCCGCGCCCGGGAGCGGCTGGGGACGGCCCGTCCGGTCATAATGAGCCCAGACATCGGACGTCTGTGGCGGAATCCGGGCGGGTCCAGCGGGGAGGTCGGCATGGCGGTCACCGACGAGGCCATCGAGAAGATCAAAGGCATGATCGTCTCCGGGGCGCTGCGGCCGGGCGACCGGCTGCCGAAGGAGAGCGAACTGGCGGCCGAGCTGGGGCTGTCCCGCAACTCCCTGCGCGAGGCGGTGCGCGCGCTCTCCCTCATCCGCATCCTGGACGTGCGTCAGGGCGACGGCACCTACGTCACCAGCCTCGATCCGCAACTCCTGCTGGAGGCCATGAGTTTCGTGGTGGACTTCCACCGCGACGACACGGTGCTGGAGTTCCTCGCCGTCCGCCGGATCCTGGAGCCGGCCGCCACGGCGACCGCGGCCGGCCGGATCGGTGTGACGGAACTGGACGCCCTGGAGGACCAGTTGAACGCCCTGGGGCCGAGCCCGTCGGTGGAACAGCTGGTCGCCTGCGATCTGGAGTTCCACCGACGGATCGTCGCGGCGTCCGGCAACTCCGTGCTCTGCTCGCTGCTGGACGGAATCTCCGGCCCGACCACCCGGGCCAGGGTCTGGCGGGGGCTGACGCAGAAGGACGCGGTGAGCCGCACCCTCACCGAACACCGGGCGATCCTCGGCGCCCTGCGCGACCGGGACGCGGAGGCGGCACGCGCCTGGGCGACGGTGCACATCGCCAGCGTGGAGCAGTGGCTGCGCGCCTCGCTGTGAATTTCCGCGCCCGCCCGTCAGGCCGCGAAGCCGCCGTCCACCGCGATCGAGGCGCCCGTGATGTAGCGTCCGCCGTCGCCCGCCAGATGGGACACCGTCGCCGCGACATCCGCGCCCCGGCCGTACGCCCCCAGCGCGGTGAGCCCGGCCTGCATCGCCGCGCTGTCGCCGTCCGCGGGGTTCATATCGGTGTCGATGGGGCCCGGGTGGACGAGGTTGGCGGTGATCCCGCGCGGCCCCAGCTCCCTGGCCAGGGTCCTGGTCAGGCCGGTGAGCGCGGCCTTGCTGGTGGCGTAGAGACTGCCGCCGGGGAAGGCGACCCGCTCGGCCATACAGCTGCCGATGGAGATGATCCGCCCGCCCTCGGTCAGATGCGCCGCCGCGGCCTGCGCCGCCAGGAACGGCGCCCGGACATTGGTCCACAGCACCCGGTCGACATCCTCCAGGGCGATGTCCTCGAACGGCCCGAGCACACCGATGCCCGCGTTGTTCACCAGGATGTCCAGCCGTCCGAACCGGTCGACGGTGCCGGTCACCGAGGCCCGTACCGCTTCCGCGTCGCCGCTGTCGGCCCGTACCGCCCAGGCCTGCCCGCCGGCCCGCTCGATCTCCTTGACCACCTGCTCGGCCAGGTCCTGCCCGCTCCGGAAGGTCAGGGCCACCGCCGCTCCGTCGGCGGCCAGCCGCAGCGCGATCGCCCGGCCGATCCCCCGGCTGCCGCCGGTCACCAGCGCCACCCTTCCGGCGGGCAGCCGGGCGCCGTTCCCCGCCGCCGTCGTCTCCGTCAGCACCGTCGCCGTCATCGTCATCACCTTCGTATCGAGTCGTCCGAGGCCGGGCGCAGCCGTGCGGAATGCCGTGCTTCCGTGGCTTCCGTGGGGGCGGCGCCGTGTCGCGGGGTTGCTCCGCGGTACGACTCGATCTTCCAGCGCGGCGGGCGCCGTGGCTGGCGGAATCCGGACGCCGTGTCAGCGGCCCGGGAACTCCGCCGGCGGCGCCCCGACCCCGTAGACCCGCCCGGCCGTTCCCCCGAAGACGTCCGACCGTTCCGCCGCCGCGAGTTGTCCGGTGGCCGCCTCCGCGAGCGCGATGACGTCCTCGTAGCCGGCGGCCAGGGTGCACACCGGCCAGTCGGAGCCGAACATCACCCGGGCGGGGCCGAAGGCGTCCAGGACGTGCCGGGCATAGGGCAGGATCTGCTGCGGCCGCCAGGCGTCCCAGTCGGCCTCGGTGACCAGCCCGGACAGCTTGCAGCTGACGTTCGGCAGCGCGGCGAGAGCGGTGACGGCGTCCGCCCACGGCTGCCACTCCCCCGTGGCGACCGGCGGTTTGGCGGCGTGGTCCAGTACGAACGCCAGCTGGGGCAGGGCGCGTACCGCGGCGTACGCGGCGGGCAGTTCGCGCGGGGTGACCAGCAGGTCGTAGACCAGCCCGGCGTCGGCCAGGATGCCCAGGCCGCGCAGCACATCGGGGCGGGTGAGCCAGTCGCGGTCCGGTTCGTCCTGGACCTGGTGCCGGATGCCGGCCAGCCCGGCGGGCAGCGCCGCGAGGACCTCGGCGAGCGCCGGATCGCGGAGATCGGCCCAGCCGACGACGCCGGTGACCGGACCCTCCCCCGCCGCGAGGGTGAGCAGTTCGGCGGTCTCCTCGTACGAGGACGACGACTGGACGAGGAGCGTGCCGTCGACGCCGTGTGCGGTCAGCTGCGGGGTGAGGTCGGTCAGCGCGTAGCTGCGGCGGATCGGGTCGGCCCAGGGGCCGTCCATCCAGGGCTGTTCGCGCCGGCTGAGGTCCCACAGGTGGTGATGGGCGTCGATACGCATCGGGGGCGCGCTCCGGGATCGGACTCAGTCGTTCAGGGGCAGCGGCAGATCGGGGTCGAGCAGACCGCGGGCGACGAGCGTATGCCAGAGCGCATCCGGGATGTCACGGGTGAACAGCCGGGCGTTCTCGGCCATTTCGTCCGGTGTGGCGGCGCCGACCACGGCCGCGGCGACGGCAGGGTGTCCGAAAGGGAAGCGGAGCGCCACCGCTTTGAGGGGCACATCGAACTCCTCGCAGACGGACGCAAGTTGACGCGCCCGGTCGAGCACCGGGGCGGGGGCCGGTGCGTAGTCGTAAGGAGCGCCGGGCGACGGGTCGGCCAGCAGACCGGAGTTGTAGACGCCGCCGACGACGACCGAGGTGCCGCGGCGGACACAGACCGGCAGCAGCACGTCGGCGGCGGTGCGCTCCAACAGGGTCCAGCGGCCGGCGCAGAGCACCACGTCGACGTCGAGGTCGGCGACCAGGCGGGCGAGCACATCACTGTGGTTCATGCCGAACCCGATGGCGCGGACCATCCCCTGGGCGCGCAGCTCGGCGAGGGCGGGGAAGCCGGTCTCGTACACCTCGCGCAGCCGGCCCTCGACGTCGTGCAGATGGACGATGTCGACGGCGTCCACCCCGAGCCGGGTCAGGGAGCCTTCGAGCGTGGCCCGGATACCGTCGCGGGAGAGGTCCCACACACGGGCCCGCGCGGGGGTGTCCACGAATCCCTCGCCCGCCGGGCACTCCCCCGGGGCGAGCGGCCGCAGCCGGCGGCCGACCTTGGTGGAGAGGGTGTAGCGGGCCCGGTCGTGGCCCCGCAGCGCCCGGCCGAGGCGCTCCTCGGAGAGGCCCACGCCGTAGTGGGGCGCGGTGTCGAAGTAGCGGGCGCCGGTGGCGAGGGCGGTGCGGACGACCTCGCGCGCCTGCGCCTCGGGGACCGCGCGGTAGAGGTTGCCGAGCGGCGCACAGCCCAGCCCCAGGGGCGGGACGGTGACGCCGCTGTGCCCCAACTCCCGTGGCCCGTAGGACGGATAGCGCATGGCGGCCGCTCAGTCCTGCTTCTCGCCGCTGGTGAAGCGGGAGATGACCAGGGCGACGATGATGATCAGGCCGTTGAGGAACTGCGTCCACAGCGGTGGCACCCCGCCCAGCGTCATCACATTGATCACGAGTTGGAGCGTGAGGACGCCGGTGAGCGCGCCGAAGAGGGTGCCCCGGCCACCCTTGAGGCCGATGCCGCCGATCACCGCGGCGGCGAAGACCTGGAAGATCCAGCCGTTGCCCTGGCTCGCGGAGACCGCGCCGTAGTGGCCGGCGTAGAGAATGCCCGCGAAGGCGGCGAGCACCCCACCGAGGACCATCACGCTCCAGGTGAGGCGGTCCACCCGGATTCCGGCCGCGCGTGCCGCCTCCGGGTTGCCGCCGATGGCGTACAGCGCCCGCCCGTGCCGGAGGTAGCCGAGGGCCGCGCCGGCGAGCGCGAAGAGGGCGAGGCAGATCCAGACGGCGGCCGGTACACCCAGCCAGTCGGCGTTGCCCAGATAGGCGAAGGACTCCGGTACGTCGCCGATGGAGCGGCCCTCGGAGAGGCCCACCTGCAGGCCGCGGAGCGCGGTGAGCATGCCGAGGGTGGCGATGAACCCGTTGACCCGCAGGGTGAGGACGAGGAAGCCGTTGACGGCGCCGACCGCGGCGCCCACGGCCAGGCAGAGCGGGACCGCCGTCCAGGTCGGGAGGAGCTCCAGTCCGGCGAAGCGGGCGCCGTGCGCGGGCATCACCAGCCACAGCGCGAGCACCGGCGCCAGGCCGAGGGTCGACTCCAGCGACAGGTCCATCCGCCCGCTGATCAGGATCAGCGCCTCGCCGAGCACCAGCAGGCCCAGCTCCGTGGACTGCTGGACGACGCCGACGAGGTTGTCCCCGGTGAGGAAGGCGGGCGACACGATGAAGCCGATGACGCCCAGCACGAAGATCACCGGCACCAGGGAGAAGTCCCGCCGGCGGGCCGACCCGAACGGGGTCCGGCGTCGCGGCGGCGTCCGGTCCACCGCGGGGGCGGCCGGCGACGATGCGGTCTCGGTCATGGCGCGGTCCCTTCCGTTCCTTCCCTGCCTTCCGCCCCGTCCGCGTGGCGGGCAGCGGTGCCGCGGCCGCCGTCCGCGCCGGGCGGCGCACCCCGGCCGCGGTCGACGGGAGGCAACCCCTCCATCGCGGCGACCAGTTCGTGGTCGCGCCAGCCGGCCGGGAACTCTGCGGTCACCCGGCCGTGGAAGACCGCCAGCACCCGGTCGCAGCTCCGCAGATCGTCCAGCTCGTCGGAGACGATCACGACCCCGCTGCCACCGTCCGCGACCTCCCGTACGATCCCCAGCAGCGCGTCCTTGGACTGCACATCGACGCCGTTGGTGGGCCGGACGGCGACCAGCACCGCGGGTTCACGGGCCAGCGCACGGGCGATCACGACCTTCTGCTGGTTACCGCCGGAGAGTCCGGACACCGGCTGGCCGGGCCCGGTCGTCCGGATGTCGAGGGCCGCGATCATCCGCCGGGCGTACGCACGGGTCCGGGAGGGCAGTACGGTGCCCATCGGCCCCAGCCGGCCGGTGACGGTGAGGGTGGCGTTCTCGGCGACGCTGCGGCCCGGGACGAGCCCCTCGCGGTGCCGGTCCTCCGGGACGTAGCCGATGCCCGCGTCGAGGGCGTGCGGGACGCTTCCCGTACGGACCGGCCGCCCGCGCACCGATATCCGGCCGGCGTCCGGCGTCCGCAGCCCCACCAGGGTCTCGCCGATCGCGGTGCTCCCGCCGGCCGCGGCACCCGCGAGCCCCACCACTTCGCCGGCCCGTACGGTCAGGTCGAGCGGCGCGAAGTGCCCGTCCACGGCCAGCGCTTCGGTGCACAGCACCGGCTCCCCCGTACGCCGCGCGCCCCTCCGGGGCCTCCGTACGGCGGCCGCCTCCTCCCCTGTCATCGCCGCCACCAGCGCGTCCCTGGCCAGCCCCGGTACGGGCGCGGTCAGCACCTGCCGGGCGTCGCGGAAGACGGTGACGGTGTCGCAGAGTTCGTGCACCTCCTGGAGGTGGTGCGAGATGAACAGCAGAGCCACCCCCTGGGCGCGCAGCTCTCGCAGCTTGGCGAAGAGCCGGTCGATGCCGCCCGCGTCGAGCCGGGCGGTGGGCTCGTCAAGGATGATCAGCCGGGCGCCGAAGGACAGCGCGCGGGCGATCTCCACGAACTGCCGCTGCTCGACGCCGAGTTCCCTGATCCGGGCGGCGGGGTCGACATCGACACCGTATTCGGCGAGCAGTTCGCGGGCGCGGGTGTGCAGCGCCCGCCAGCGGATGGTGCGGGTGCCCTGGAAGCGGCCCAGGTAGAGGTTCTCCGCGACGGTCAGGTCCGGCACGGTCATCGGCTTCTGGTGGACGCAGGCGACCCTGCGCCGCCAGGCGGCGGTGTCGCCCCGGCCGGGCGCCGGTGCGCCGCCGAAGGTGACGTGGCCGGCGTCCGGGCGCACCATGCCGGTCAGCACGGACACCATCGTGGACTTGCCGGCGCCGTTGCGGCCGACGAGCGCGTGCGCCTCGCCGGGTTGCACGGTCAGCCGGGCGCCGTCGAGGGCGACGGTGGGGCCATAGCGCTTGACGATCCCCTCGGCGTGCACCGCCGCCCGGTCATGGGTCCCCACGGCCGCTACTTCTTCTCTAGTTGATTGGCCCACAGCTTCTTGTCGTCGACGGTGTCCTTGGTGACCAGGGGCGCCGGCAGCTGGTCCTCCAGACCGTTCTTGATCTTCACGATGGTGGAGCCGTGATCGGTGGGCCCCGGCCGGAAGGTCTTGCCGGCCAGGCCCGCCCTGGCGTAGTAGAGCGCGTACTTGGCGTAGAGGTCGGCGGGCTGGGAGAGGGTGGCGTCGAGGGTGCCGGCGCGGATCGCGTCCAGTTCATCCGGTATGCCGTCGTTGGAGATGAGGGTGATGTGCCCGTCGGAGCCGGCCGGCTTCAGCCGCTTGCGCTGCTTCAGGAGGGCGAGCGTGGGCCGCAGGAAGGCGCCGCCGGCCTGCAGATAGATGCCGTCGAGGTCCGGGTGCTGGGCGAGCAGGCTCTGGAGCTTGGCGGAGGCGACCTCGCCCTTCCAGTCCGTGGTCAGCTCGTGCACGGTGATCTTCGGGTACTTCTCCTTCATGCAGGACGCGAACGCCTCGGAGCGGTCCCGCCCGTTGACCGAGCTGAGGTCACCCTGGAGTTCGGCGACCCGGCCCGTGCCGCCGAGCCGGCTGCCGAGGTAGTCACAGGACTTCTCGCCGTAGGCGCGGTTGTCGGCGCGTACGACCATGTAGACCGGGCCCGCGTCGGGGCGGGTATCCACGCTCACCACCGGGATCTTCTTCTCCGCCAGGCGCTCCAGCGCGGCGGTGACGGCGCCGGTGTCCTGCGGTGCCATGACGATCGCTTTGGCGCCCTGGTCGGTCAGCGCCTGCACGTTGGAGACGACCTTGGCGATGTCGTTCTGCGAATTGGACGGCGGCAGCGCGGCCGGACCTCCGTGCGCCAGGTCCTTTTCCAGATAGTCCTGGTAGGAGTTCCAGAAGTCGGTGTCCGTACGGGGCAGGTCGATGCCGATCCGGCCGGCCGCCGCGTCGCTGCCGCGGTTGCAGCCGGCGAGCGCGGCGACGGCGAGCACCGCGGCCCAGGCGGCCGCGCCGGTCGTACGCAGTCTCATGGGTGGTCCCTTGGTCAAGGTGTACGGCTCTTGCGGCTCTTGCGGTGCTCCCCCACCCCGCCCCGTCACCTCACCTCCCGCAGCCGCACGCCCTGCATCCCCCCGTCCACGGCGAGTGCCGTCCCCGTGATGCCGGAGGCGGTGGGGGACGCCAACGAGGCGATGGCGGCGGCCACTTCGGCGGCGGCGACCATGCGGCCCATCGGCTGGCGGGCGTGGAGGGCGGCGCGTTCGGCGGCCGGGTCGGCGGCGCGGTCCAGCAGCCGGCCGATCCACGGGGTGTCGGCGGTGCCCGGATTGACGCAGTTGACGCGGATGCCCTCGCGGACGTGGTCGGCGGCCATCGCCAGGGTCAGTGAGAGCACCGCGCCCTTGCTGGCGCCGTACAGCGCGCGCTGCGGCAGGCCCGCGGTGGCGGCGATGGAACAGGTGTGGGTGATGGAGACCCGGCCCGGGGCCTCGGCGGCGGCACGGCGCAGGGCCGGCAGCGCGGCACGGGCGGTGCGCACCAGCCCCAGCACATTGACGTCCAGCACCCGGCGCCACTCGGTGTCGTCGTTGTCCTCGACGGTGCCGACGGCGCCGATACCGGCGTTGCCGACGAGGGTGTGCAGCGCGCCCAGCTCCTCCACCGCCTCGCGGACGGCAGCCCGTACGGCGGCGTCGGAGGTGACGTCCGCGGTGACCGGGACCGCCCCGGGTGGCGCGCCGGACGGGTCCCGGTCCAGGACGGCGACCCGCGCGCCGCGCGCCAGCAGCACCGCGGCGGTGGCCGCCCCGATGCCGGAGCCGCCGCCGGTGACGAGGGCGGCCATCCCGGCGAAGTCGGCCGGGTGGCCGCCGGTGCGCGGTCCGCCGCTCCTTCCGTCGCTCATACGGAGACCTCCTGCTCGCCTCGGTGGTGCTGCGGCTGTCGGGCGCGCCATACGGGCCCGTCGGGGAAGCGGTGGGAGGCCAGGGAAGCCGGCTTCATCCGGGCGGAGAAGCCGGGGGCGGTCGGGGCGCGGTAGCGGCCGCGGTCGATGACGACGGGGTCGCTGAAGTGGTCGTGCAGATGGTCGACGTACTCGATGACCCGGTCCTCCCAACTCCCGGACACCGCCACGTAGTCGAACATCGCCAGATGCTGCACCAGCTCGCACAGCCCCACCCCGCCGGCGTGCGGGCACACCGGCACCCCGTACTTCGCGGCGAGCAGCAGGATCGCGAGGTTCTCGTTGACCCCGGCGACCCGCGCCGCGTCGATCTGCACGAAGTCCACGGCACCGGCCTGCAGCAGTTGTTTGAAGACCACCCGGTTGGCGACGTGTTCACCGGTGGCGACCTTCACGGGCTGCCCGGAGCGCACCGCGGCGTGCCCGAGGACGTCATCGGGGCTGGTCGGTTCCTCGATCCAGTACGGGGCGTAGGGCGCCAGCGCGGTCATCCAGCGGACCGCCTCGGCCACGTCCCAGCGCTGGTTGGCGTCGACCGCGATCCGTACGCCGGGGCCGACCGCCTCCCGGGCCAGCCGCATCCGCCGTTTGTCGTCGTCGAGGTCGGCGCCCACCTTCAGCTTGATCTGCCCGAAGCCGTCGGCCACCGCTGCCTTCGCCAGCCGGACCAGCTTGCGGTCGTCGTGGCCGAGCCAGCCGGGCGAGGTGGTGTACGCGGGGTAGCCCTCGGCCTTGAGGCGGGCGGCGCGGCCGGCGCGGCCGGGTTCGGCGGCGCGCAGCAGGGCCAGCGCCTCGCCGGGGGTGAGGGCATCGGAGAGGTAGCGGAAGTCGACCAGCGAGACCAGCTCCTCCGGGCTCAGCGCGGCGAGGAACTCCCACACCGGCAGCCCGGCCCGGCGCGCGGCCAGGTCCCAGGCGGCGTTGACCAGCGCCCCGGCCGCCATGTGCATCACCCCCTTCTCGGGGCCGAGCCAGCGCAGCTGGGAGTCGTGGGTGAGGTCGTGGTGCAGGGCGGCGAGATCGGCGGCGGTGGCGGGGGCGGGGCGGCCGACGACGCAGGGCGCGAGGGACCGGATCGCGGCGGCCATGACCTCGTTGCCGCGCCCGATGGTGAAGCAGAGGCCGTGCCCCTGCGGTCCGCCGCCGGTGTGCAGCACGGCGTAGGCGGCGGAGTAGTCGGGGTCCGGGTTCATCGCGTCCGAGCCGTCGAGCTGCTCCGAGGTGGGGAAGCGGATGTCGTGGACCTCGAGCGCGGTGACGGTGCCGGTCGCGGCCATGCGCATGCCCCCAGGGATGTTGCGGAAGAACATCGGACCTTTCCTGGACATCCGATGTATAGACCCGTGCGAGAGACCGCGTCCAGACCGCGTAGGGAAGTTGAGACAACCTCCCTGGCGACAGGTCGGATGAATCGCGAGCCCTTCCCGCAAAGGGGCTACGGACCGGCACCGCGGAAGCCGTAGTCTTGGGAGCGCACGCAATGGAACTGCTGCCGGCGGCCGCCCCAGGCGGCCGGCCCGGTCGGAAGGAGGCGCTGGGTGATCGAGCTCGAGGGGGTACCCGAGCTGATCGACCCGGTCATGGTGGCCGCGTTCGAAGGCTGGAACGACGCCGGCGACGCCGCCTCCGCCGCGGTCGCTCATCTCGACCGGGAATGGAAGGGCGAGGTCTTCGCCGCGCTGGACGCGGAGGACTACTACGACTTCCAGGTGAACCGCCCCACCGTCTTCCTGGACGGCGGGGTACGCAAGATCACTTGGCCGACGACCCGTCTCTCCGTCGTCCGCGTCGGCGACACCAACGGCAAGGGGCGCACCCGCGACCTGGTACTGGTCCGCGGGATCGAGCCCAGCATGCGCTGGCGCTCGTTCTGCAACGAGATCCTCGGCTTCGCCCATGAGTTGGGCGTGGAGATGCTGGTGGTGCTGGGCTCGCTGCTCGGCGACACCCCGCACACCCGCCCGGTGCCGGTCAGCGGGGTCACCTCGGACGCGGACCTGGCGAGCCGGCTCGACCTGGAGGAGTCCCGCTACGAAGGCCCCACGGGCATCGTCGGCATCCTCCAGGAGGCGTGCACCCATGCCGGCGTCCCCGCGGTGAGCCTGTGGGCCGCGGTGCCGCACTACGTCTCCCAGCCGCCCAACCCGAAGGCCAGCCTGGCGCTGCTGAACCGCCTGGAGGACCTCCTCGACGTCCGTATCCCGCTGGGCGAACTCACCGAGGACGCCCGCGCCTGGCAGCTGGGCGTGGACCAACTCGCGGCGGAGGACAGCGAGGTGGCCGAGTACGTCCAGTCGCTGGAGGAGGCGCGGGACACCGCGGATCTGCCGGAGGCGTCCGGCGAGGCCATCGCCCGCGAGTTCGAACGCTATCTGCGCCGCCGCGACCCGCAGCCCGGCCCCGGCGTCGCGACCGAGGGCGGGCTCGCCGACGGCCGCGACAGCTCCTACCTCCGCGACACCACCAGCGGCCGCACCCGTCCGCCCCGCCCGGTCTCCAAGGAGCCCCGCGAGCCGAGGAGCGGCGACGACACGGCGACAGGTCCGACCGGACACACGGGACCGGCGGGATCGAAGGACACCGCCCAGGGCAGTGACAGCACACAGACCCCGGACCCGTCGGGCGGCACGGACTCCGCCGACTCGGGCCCGGAGGACGGCCCGGAGGGCAGCGGGAGCTGAGACCGGGGACCGCTCCCCGGCACACCAGGGGCGCCGCACGGGCTACGGGCCGGTGCGGCGCCCCTGGCCTGTTCCTGCCGGAGCCATGACCGCGGTGAGCCACCGTGGCACCGAGCCCGCACAACCGCAGGGCCCGCAAGCACCACGAGCCCGCACCACCCCAAGTCGCCTCCGCCACAAGGAAAAAGGGGCGCTCCCACCGGCCGCAGCCGACGGAAGCGCCCCTGAAGGACGGATATGACGGGTCGTTACAGGGCCACGCCGAGCAGCGCGTCGACCGCGCGGGAGACGAGACCGGGGGCGCTCTCGTCGGTGCCGCCCCCGTCCTGCTGTGCGGCGGCCCAGCGGTCGACCGCCGCGAGGGCGGCCGGGGAGTCCAGGTCGTCGGCGAGCGCCGTACGGATCTCCTCCAGCAGGGCGTCGGCAGACGGGCCGTCAGGACGGGAGACGGCGGCCCGCCAGCTCGCCAGCCGGGCCATGGCCTCGTCCAGCACCGCGTCCGTCCACTCCCAGTCGGCGCGGTAGTGGTGTGCCAGCAGCGCCAGACGGATCGCGGCCGGGTCGGTGCCGTCGCGCCGCACCGCGGAGACGAAGACGAGGTTGCCCTTGGACTTGGACATCTTCTCGCCGTTGAGGGCCACCATCCCGGCGTGCACATACGCCTTGGCGAACGGGTGCTCGCCGGTGAGCGCCTGGGCGTGCGAGGCGCCCATCTCGTGGTGCGGGAAGGCGAGGTCGGAGCCGCCGCCCTGGACGTCGAAGCCCATGCCGAGGTGCTCCAGGGCGATGGCGACGCACTCGATGTGCCAGCCGGGCCGGCCGCGGCCCAGCGAGCCGCCGTCCCAGCTCGGCTCCCCGTCCCGGGCGGCCATCCACAGCATCGGGTCGAGCGGGTTCTTCTTGCCCTCGCGCTCCGGGTCGCCGCCGCGTTCGGCGGAGAGCAGCCGCATCGCCTCGGCGTCCAGCCGGGAGACCTCGCCGAAGTGCGGGTCGGATTCGACGGAGAAGTAGATGTCACCGTCCAGTTCGTAGGCGGCGCCGGCGTCGCGCAGCCGCTCCACCAGCGGGACGATGCCGGGTATCGACTCGACGGCGCCTATGTAGTGGCGGGGCGGCAGCATCCGCAGGGCCGTCATGTCCTCGCGGAAGAGGGCGGTCTCGCGCTCGGCGAGCGCGGTCCAGTCGTCGCCGGTGGCCACGGCCCGCTCCAGCAGCGGATCGTCGACATCGGTGACGTTCTGCACGTAGTGCACCTGGCGCTTCGTGTCGAGCCACACGCGCTGAACCAGGTCGAACGCGTTGTAGGTCGCCGCGTGCCCCATGTGGGTGGCGTCGTACGGCGTGATGCCGCAGACGTAGATACGGGCGACGGGACCGGGGGCGAGGGTCACCCGTCCGCCGGTCGCGGTGTCGTGGATCCTCAGGTCGCGGCCCTGGCCAGGCAGGGCGGGGACCTCAGAAGCGGGCCATGCATGCATGCCTTGAGCGTAACCGGACGGATGTTCCGTATACGAACCGGACCGGAGGTCTGGCCGGAAAGGCGGTCTTGTGTTCGACGGCCGGACGTGCAAGGGAGCGCCGCCGATACGGCCCGGAATCCCGGCGGATCAGACGGGCGGCCAGGGGATCGCCGGCCATTCGCCGCTCGGCTCCGGGTGCCGGCCGCTGCGCAGCAGCCCCGCCACCCGCGCCCGCAGCGCCTCGGTCTCGGCGTCCGTGAGCAGTTCGGCCAGTCGGGCGGCGAGCGGCCGGCCGTCGGCCAGTTCCCGCTCCAGGCCCCGCAGGGCCTCCAGCGCCTCGTCGGTCAGCGGCTCGCCCGCCCATCCCCACAGCAGGGTGCGCAGCTTGTCCTCGGCGTGGAAGGTCACCCCGTGGTCAATGGCGAAGAACTGCCCGTCGTCGCCGGGCAGCAGATGGCCGCCCTTGCGGTCACCGTTGTTGATTACCGCGTCGAGCACCGCGAGCCGCCGCAGCCGCGGGTGGTCGGCGTGCACCAGCAGCGCGGTGCGGCCCTCGCCGATCTGCGCGAGCCCGACCGTCTTCCAGCCGGGCCCCGGCTCCTCGTCCTCCACCAGCGCCAGCAGCTCGGGCACCTTGTCGCTGCTCTCCGGCGGATCGATCCACTCCTGGACCATGCCGGTGCCGTACGGGCCGTCCCGCAGCACCGTCGGGGGGACCAGGTCCCAGCCGCAGGCCCGGGAGATCTCGTACGCGGCGACCTCACGCTGGGCGAGGGTGCCGTCCGGGAAGTCCCACAGCGGGCGCTCGCCGGCCACCGGCTTGTAGACACAGGCGGCGCTGTGGCCGTCGGAGGCGACGGTGCAGTAGAGGACCGCGTTGGAGGCGTCCTCGATGCGGCCGCGGACGGTCAGCTCACCTTCGGCGAGCAGCGTGCCGGACGGATTCCCGGCGGGCTCCGGCGCGGCCGCCGGCAGGTCCTGCGGGTGTGCGGGACCGGGCAGCGGCGCGGCGGGCTCTGCGGCGGACTCCATGGCGCTCAGGCGTCCCGTCGGTATCCGTTCTGGCGCGGGCATACGTGTCCCTCCGGGTCGAGCGGCAGGCTGCACAGCGGGCACGGCGGCCGGCCGGCGTTGACGACCTCCAGCGCCCGCTTGGCGAACGCCCTGGCCATCGTGCCGGTCAGGCGCACCCGCAGCATCGGCGGGCCGTTCTCGTCGTCCTGGAGCAGCCGCTCCTCGGCGTCGGCGAGGTCCTCGTCGGTGTCCGCGTCCAGCTCGACCAGCGCCTGCGCCTCGACGATCATCCGCTCGTCCTCGCCGTCCCAGGCGAGCGCCATCGTGCCGACCCGGAACTCCTCCTCGACCGGCGATTCCAGCGGCGCGGTGTCGGACAGCTCGGTGGGCGAGACGGCGGGCACCGGGGCGTTTCCGCCGCTGCGCCGTACGACCTCGTCGAGCAGTTCGTCGATCCGCTCGGCGAGGGCGGCGACCTGCGTCTTCTCCAGGGCGACGCTGGTGGTCCGGCCGGCCGCGGTGGCCTGGAGGTAGAAGCTACGGCGGCCAGGCAGCCCGACCGTACCGGCCACGAAGCGGTCCGGCGCGTCGTAGAAGAACACCTGACGGGACAACGTCCTGCTCCGATTGCTCGACTGCGGGGTCACTGCGGTCGCTGCACGTCCTGCGGTCACTGCGCGGATCGCAGGTGCGTGGCGGGCAGCGCCGTCGCACCACCCTACTGCGCCGACTGATCACGCTGCTCCCGCACCACCGCCGACGGCCGCGTCCCGCTCGCCCGCCGCGGTGCCGCCGTCCTCCCGGGGCGCGAGCGACCCGAAGTCTCCGGTGTCCCCGAGCCGGACGAGGTAGGGGCGCAGCCGGGTGTAGCGGATCGCGGTGACGGAGCAGGGCTCGACGGAGATCCGCTGGAAGAGGTCGAGGTGCATGCCCAGCGCGTCGGCGACCAGGGCCTTGATGATGTCGCCGTGCGAGCACATGGCGTACGTCGCCTCGGGGCCGTGCGCCTCCTCGATCCGGGCGTTCCAGTCACGCACCGCGTCCACCGCGCGGGCCTGCATCGCGCGCATCGACTCTCCGCCGGGGAAGGCGGCCGCGGACGGGTGCTGCTGGACGACCTCCATCAGCGGCTCGTCGCTCAGCTCGGCGAGCTTCCGGCCCGACCACGCGCCGTAGTCGCATTCGTTGATCCGGTCCTCGATGTGCAGCGTGAGCCACGGCCGGGCGTCCAGCAGCGGCGCCACGGTCTCCCGGCAGCGCTGCAGCGGGCTGGAGACGACGGCGGTCAGCGGCACCTGCGCCAGCCGTGCGGGCAGCGCGGCGGACTGGACGGCGCCGCGCTCGTCGAGGGCGACTCCGGGCGCGCGCCCGGCGAGCACTCCGGCGGTGTTGGCGGTGGAGCGGCCGTGCCGCACCAGGATCAGCGTGGGCATGACCGCCACCCTACGTTCCCCGCCCCTTTCCCCGGCAGGTGGCCGGAGGTCTTCCCGGCGGACGGCCGGGCGGCTTCCTGGCAGGTGGCCGGGCGACGCGCGAGAATGCCGGTGTGATCGTCGACAGCGCCATCTACCGCGAGGGCCGTCGCACCGAGTGCACGACCGACTTCTCCCACGCCCTGGAGGAAGCCCGGGCCGAGGGGCACTCCTTCCTGTGGCTGGGGATGTACGAGCCGACCGAGGAGGAGTTCGCGCGCGTCCGGTCCGAATTCGCGCTGCACCCGCTGGCCGTCGAGGACGCGCTCAAGGCGCATCAGCGGCCCAAGCTGGAGGTCTACGACGACTCGCTGTTCATGGTGCTGAAGCCGGTCACCTACGACGACCGGGCCGACACGGTGACCGCTTCGGAGCTGATGGTCTTCGTCGGCGACGCGTTCGTGGTCACGGTCCGGCACGGTGAGGCCAGCCCGCTGGCGGCGGTGCGGCACCGGCTGGAGGAGCATCCGGAGATCCTGCGGCACGGTCCGGGGGCGGTGCTCTACGCCGTCAGCGACGCGGTGGTGGACCACTACATCGAGGTGGCCTCCGAACTCCAGCTGGACCTGGAGGAGTTGGAGGCGGAGGTGTTCGCTCCGGTACGCGGGCGGGACACCCGGAACACCGCCGCCGAGATCTACGCCTTCAAGCGCGAGGTGCTCGAATTCCGCCGGGCGACCGGCCCGTTGGCGGAGCCGATGGCCCGTCTCCAGAACCCCGGGGTGCCGTTCGTGCACGCGCACGCCCGGCCGTTCTTCCGCGACGTGGACGACCACCTCACCCGCGCCAACGAGTCGGTGGAGGGCCTGGACCGGCTGTTGTCGGACATCCTCTCCGCCCATCTCGCGCAGATGGGCGTACGGCAGAACGACGACATGCGCAAGATCTCGGCCTGGGCGGCGCTGGCGGCCGTCCCGACCCTGATCGCCGGGGTCTACGGCATGAACTTCGACAACATGCCGGAGCTGAAGTGGAACCTGGGGTATCCGGTGATCCTGGGCGTGATGGTGATCATCGAGGTGTCGCTGTACCGGCTGTTCAAGCGCCGCGGCTGGCTCTGACCTCCCGCGGGCCGTGGGGCCGGTCCGCTCAGGCGAACTCCGTGGCGGAGGTGGCCGGTCCGCCCAGCGCGTTCCGCCGCTCGGGCATCCGGAGGCTGACCATCCGCCGCCAGCCGACCATCCGCTCGTAGCCGTGCACCGCCCGGATCCCGGCGGCCAGCGCGGCGGACTTCGCCGTCGGCCACTTCAGGATGCGGCCCATGTGGGCCATCACCGCCAGGCTGACGTCCCGGTAGACGACGATCTCGGCGTGGGCACACTCGCGCAGGATCCGCTGGATGGTGCGGCCGTGCCCGGCGCGGGCCAGCCGCAGCAGCTCCTCGTGGCAGTACGCGAGGTGGTTGTCCTCGTCGTGGGAGATCATCCGGACCGCCTTGCCCAGCTCGGGGTGGTCGCCGAAGTGCTTGGTGAGCATCACCATCTGGTCGGCGGCGCGCTGTTCGGTGACCCGGCTGTGAGACAGGTAGGTGATGATGTCGAACTCGGTGAGCGGCTCGTTGCGGCGCAGCTTGTCGTGCGTCAGGCCGATGCCCCGCCGTTCCAGCAGCGCGGTGTAGTCCGTCTCCACCGGGACCTCGGTCGGCTGCAGTCCGCGCCGGCGCATCAGGGCCTGGAAGATCCGGCCGTGCTTGTCCTCGTCGGCACCGTGCCGGGCGACCTTGGGCGCGAGCACGGCCATCGAAGCGGGCACCAGCGCGGCGATCCGGCCGTTCTCCCAGCCCCCCTGGGCCTCGCCGCTGGCCGCGATGGAGCAGAACAAACGGAAGGAGTCGTCGTTGTCGACGATCTCCTGGAACAGGCTTCGGGCCGAGAGCATCTTTGCCACCTCCGAACGGACACACCCGCAAAGGAAGAGTCAATTCGGGTGTTCCATGGGCGGCAACCGGAGCGGCTGTCCGTTCGGCCGTCCGGGCGAGAGGTGCCCCCTTCGCGGGCGTAACCAGCCCGCCCGTGACCGCGTTGTGCTGCCTGACGGCCGTGGTGGGGAAGACCCCCGAGCCCCCACCACGGCCGTGGAGCTTGCGCGGCCCGGCGCTCCGGACGCCGGGCCGGGCACGGCCCGACGGCCCGCACCCGATGGCCGCTACGCCAGACCGGCGCGCTCCAGGGCCTCCGTGCCGGCCCGCAGCGACGCCAGCCGGTCCTCCAGGGTGAAGCCCGCCGGAGCCAGCGTCAGCGTGGTCACACCGACGGCCGCGTAGGCCTGCATCCGCTCGGCGATCCGCTCCACGGAACCGAGCAGCGTGGTCTGGTCGATCAGCTCCTCCGGGATCGCGGCGGCGGCACCCTCCTTGTCGCCGGACAGGTACTTGCCCTGGATTTCGGCGGCTTCCTTCCCGTACCCCATGCGCTGCGCGAGCTGGTTGTAGAAGTTCTGCTTCGGGCTGCCCATGCCGCCGACGTACAGGGCGGTGTACGGACGGAACATGTCGGCCAGCGCGCTGACGTCCTTGTCCGCGCCGACGGCGAGCGGCAGCGTAGGACAGACGTCGAAGCCCTCCAGTGTCTTGCCCGCCTTCTCGCGGCCGGCCCGGAGGTGCGCGATCGCGGTCTCCTCCAGGTGGTCGGCCGAAGGGAAAATCAGCAGCGCTCCGTCGGCGATCTCGCCGGTCTGCTGGAGGTTCTTGGGGCCGATCGCGGCGATGTAGAGCGGGATGTGCTCGCGCTGCGGGTGCACGGTGAGCTTCAGCGGCTTGCCCGGACCGCCCGGCAGCGGGAGGGTCCAGTGCTCGCCCTCGTAGGACAGCCGCTCGCGCGACATCGCCTTGCGGACGATGTCCACGTACTCACGGGTGCGCGCCAGCGGCTTGTCGAACTTGACGCCGTACCAGCCCTCGGACACCTGCGGCCCCGAGACACCGAGCCCCAGCCGGAAGCGGCCGCCGGAGAGGGAGTCCAGGGTCGAGGCCGTCATCGCGGTCATCGCGGGCGTACGCGCCGGGATCTGGAAGATCGCCGAACCGATGTCGATCCGCTCGGTCTGGGCGGCGACCCAGGAGAGCACGGTGGCGGCGTCGGAACCGTAGGCCTCCGCGGCCCAGCAGACGGAGTAGCCGAGACGGTCGGCCTCCTGTGCCACCGCGAGATTGTCGGAGTCCATCCCGGCGCCCCAGTAGCCGAGGTTGATGCCAAGCCTCATGCCGCTCCCCTTACCGATCAGTAACGTCGCTGTTCCGGGGACTGTAGCCCCCGGCCGCGGCGGCTGTCATCGGCGGGTTGTCCACAGGTCCCCTGACGGCGGCGCTCGCCCAGTAATCTCAAGGTCCATGGAGCAAAGGCACCTCGGCCGCACGGGCCTGCGCGTGACCCGCCTCGGGCTCGGCACTCTGACCTGGGCGCGGGACACGGACGAGCAGGAAGCCGCCGACCAGCTCAAGGCGTTCTGGGAGGCCGGCGGCAGTCTCGTCGACACCGCCGACATCTACGCCGACGGCGGCGCCGAATACCTCCTGGGCCGGCTGACGGAAGAGCTGGTGCCGCGCGAAGATCTGATGATCGCCACCAAGGCCGGCAGCGTCCTGGCCGCGGACCGCAGGGTCGACGGCTCCCGGCGCCATCTCCTGGCCGCCCTGGACGCCTCCCTGGAGCGGTTGGGCACCGACTACGTCGACCTGTGGCAGCTGCACGCCTTCGATCCGCACACCCCGCTGGAGGAGACCCTCCAGGCCCTCGACCTCGCCGTCGCCAGCGGCCGGGCGCGCTATGTGGGCCTGGCGAACTTCTCCGGCTGGCAGCTCGCCAAGGCCGGCACCTGGCAGCTCGCGGCCCCCGGGGTGCGCAACCGGCTCGCGAGCACACAGATGGAGTACTCCCTCCTGCAGCGCGGCGTCGAGCGGGAGGTGCTGCCCGCGGCGCTCGACCTCGGGATCGGCCTGCTGCCGTCGTCACCGCTCGGCCGGGGCGTGCTGACGGGCAAATACCGCCATGGGACGCCGGCCGACTCCCGTGGTGGCTCGGACCATCTGGCGGCGTTCGTCGCGCCCTATCTCGACGAGACGGCGGGCCGGGTCGTCGAAGCGGTCACCACCGCCGCCGACGGACTGGCCGTCACCCCGCTCCAGGTCGCGCTCGCCTGGGTCCGGGACCGCCCCGGAGTGACCGCACCGATCCTCGGCGCCCGCACAGCGCAGCAGCTCAGAGCCGCATTGTCAGTGGAGACCCTTAGTCTTCCTGACGAGATCCGCCGGGCGCTGGACGATGTTTCGGCGCCGGTGCACCACTACCCCGATCACGACTGGAGCACGCTGTGAGCACCGACCGCCTCGCCGGCGAAACCCCGCCCGGACACGAGGCCGCACCCGGCACCGCGGAGACCCAGAGGCCGGAGGAAGCGACGGAGCCGGGGGGTGCCGCGGGGCCTGGCGATGACGCGACGGCGCCGGGAAGCGCAACGGCGTCCGGTGAGGACGCGGCGGCGTCGGGGGGCACGGCGGCATCGGGGGGCACGGCGGCACCTGGCGATGACGCGGTGGTGAACAACGGGGCGGCCGGGGCGGAGGCCGAGGCCGCAACGCCCGGTGCTGCGGAAGCGAGTCCGGCCTCCGGGCCGGCCGGGACAGCCGGGGCGACCGGGACCAAGGCGACCGCTGAGGCGCTGGCGGCGGCGGTGCGGGCCGTGGAGAGTGGTGAGCGCTCGGCCGCTTCGTTCTTCAACGACGCTCCCCGCCCGGCCAAACCAGCCGCCGCGCCCGCCGCGCCCGCCGCCCAGCCGCCCAAGGCGGGCCCGCAGGGCGGACCCACGGGCCACGGGCCGGCCGCGGAGCCGGCCCGGCAGCGCACCGCCCCGGAGACCGCCGGCCCGGCCCGTCCGGGGGGCCCGGACGGCCGCGCCCCGGGTTCCGGCACCGCACCGGCAGCCAACGACCCCGCTCCCCGTCCCGCCGCGCCCACCGCGCCCGGGGTCGACGGCGTACGGCAGGTGCTCGCGGCGGGCGGTGCCCCCGAGACGCTGGCCGAGCAGGCCGCGGAAGTACTGGGCGAGCAGGCCGCCGAGGCGCTGCGCGAGGATCCCTGGCTGCTGCTCGGGGTGCCCGGCGTACGCCCCGAGCAGGCCGACGGCTTCGCCCGCGCGCTGCTCGGCGCGGCGTGCGGACCGGGCGACGAGCGGCGCGCCCAGGCGCTGGTCGGCTGGCTGCTCGAACAGGCCGCGCTCGCGGGCCACTCCGCCCTGGAGGCGTCCGCGCTGCGCGCGGCCCTCGCCCAGCGCGCGGTACCCGACCCCGATGACGCCCTGCAGTCCGCCATCGCCGACGGTGCGGTCCTGGTGTTCCAGGACGCGATCGACGAGCCGGGCCGGGCCCGTCCGGCCACGGGCGACGACGAGGAGGAGCAGCCGGTCCGGATCCTGCTCGGTCTGGACCGGTTCGCGATGGCCGAGGAGAGCGTCGCCGACGGCCTGGCACGCCTGCTCAACACCTTCCCGGCAGTGGCCGAACCGACGCCGGCCCCCACGACGGACGCGACCCCCCAAGCCACGGCCGACACCGGGTCGGGGACCAGCGGCGGGGAGCCGGTGGCGGCCGACGCGGAGCCGCAGACCGCCGACGGAGAACCGGTGACCGCCGACGCGGAGCCGCAGACCGCCGTTGGGGAGTCCTCCGCGGACACCGCCCCCCACCCCCACGCCGCCGACGACGGCACCACCCCCCACCCCGTCCGTCCCTCCGCCGCCGACTGGGAGGCCGCCGCGGCCGCCGCGCCGTCGCCGTCGGCCGCGGAGCTCATCCGTACCGCCGCGCACCACGGCCTGGTGGCGCACACCGGCGCGGAGGCGGCCCGCGCGGAGCCGGCCGCGTTGATCACCGCGGCCCGCGCGCTGGGGCTGCGTGCCTTCGGCGCCGCCCATACCGAGAACGGCCGCCGTCGCCTGGCCGCACACCTCACCGAGGCCGCCCCCGGCGGCCCGGCCAGCGGCGCCTCGGACCCCGCCGCGGCAGCGGTGACGGTCTCCGGTCTGCTGTCCGGCCGGCAGGGCCCGGGACGGGACGCGGACGGCGCGCTCGCGCTCGATCTGCTGGTCGTGCTGGACGCCCCGCAGCTGGATCTGGAGACCGCCGCGCTGCTCGTCGAGTCGCTGACCGACGGGACCCGGCTGGTGCTCAGCGGCGACCCGGGCGTGCTGTGGTCCGCCGGTCCCGGCCGGTTGTTCGCCGATCTGCTCGCCGCCCGCTTCTGTCCGCAGGTGGCCTCCCGCACCCCGGACTTCGGCCCGATCGGCGAGCTGGTCTCGGGCATCGGCATCGGGGAGCTGAGCCAGGTCGAGGCGCCCGGCAAGGAGGTGGTGATCGTCCCGGTGCGGGATGCCGGCGAGGCGGTGCACCGCACCGTCCAGCTGGTCGCCGACTCCGTGCCCCGGGCGCTCGGTGTCCCCGCGGACCACACACAGGTCATCACGGTCGGCCACGGCGGCGCGGCCGGCACCCGCGCGCTCAACGCCGCCCTCAAGGAACGGCTCAATCCCGGCCCCGGCCGGTTCGGCGGCTTCGACCCCGGCGACCGCGTGGCCTACGCCCCGGCCCCCGGCCGCACGGTGCAGGGCAGGGTCACGGGCGCGGACGCGGCCGGGCTGCATCTCGACTGCGACGGCTCCGCGGTCGTGGTGCCGCGCGAGCAGGTCGGCACCGGCGCCGTACGCCACGGCTGGGCGCTCACCGCCCATCAGGCGGCCGGTACGCGCTGGCCGGCCGCGGTGGTCGTGCTGCCCGGGGACGCCGCCGGCGGGCTGACCCGCTCCTGGGTCTACACCGCCTTCAGCCGCGGCGAGCGGCATCTGTCGGTCGTCCAGGGCGCCGACCAGGCGCTGGCCCGCGCGGTCGCCGAGATGCCGGTGAAGGAGCGCACCACTCGACTGCGCAGCCTGCTGCAGCAGAGCGTGCAGAGCACGGAGGAGCCGCCGGCAGCCGACTGAGCCCGGCAGGCCCCCGGCGCCCTCCGCACGGCCCGTACGCCGCTGCCCCGACCCGTCGCAGAACCTGCGCACGGGCCGGGGCAGTGACGTATACGGCCGGAAGACGGCTCCGGTCCGGTACGGCTCAGGAGGCGGCTCCGGTCCGGAACCGTAGGGCGCGTACGCCGCCCGTTCCGCTCCGCACATCCCGCTCCCGACGTGCCGGTCCGGCGCCGCGGGCCACTCCGGACGCGCAGGTCCGCACCTGCCGGTCCGGCGCCGCCCTCACCGTTCGTCGTCGAGCGGCTCCATCAGGTCGTCCTCGCCCAGCTCCTCGTCGAAGACGGCGCTGACGTCGAAGCGGCACACCACCCGCTGGGGGTCGGCCTGGTCGAACGGCGCGGACAGCCACTCCCCCGGCTCGGCCGGGTCGTCGGCGGCCGACACCCACAGTGTGGAGTCGCCCTCCTCCAGGCCGAACTCCTTGTGCCGGGAGGCGATCTCGTCCGGTTCGAACTCCCCGAAGAGCACACCGAGCGCGGCATGCACGCTGGTGCCGACGACCGCGGCGGCATCGGCGCCGCCGCCCGCCGCCCCGTCCGCGGCGTCCGGATCGAGATCGGCGATGCGCTGTGCCTGATGCAGCAGTCGCTGCGGCGCGGCGACGGTGTAGTCGCGCCGGATCAGTACACTCAGCGCGCTCGGCTCTTCCGGGCCCGCATATGCGGGCAGCGCCTCGTTTCCGGGGATCTCGAAGGGGGTGACCTCGTCGTAGGTGTCGTAGAGCAGCTCGTCATAGACCTCAGCCGCCGCGGCGAGCTCGTCGAACGCGGCGTACACGGCCGGATCATCCTGCCCCGAGCGGCGTTCGACCGCGTCGAGGTGACGGTCCAGCGCGGCTTTGACCGCTTCGGCGGCGGCACGTACCTCGGCAGCGGAAGGCTGCGCAGCATCAGACATAGTGCAGACGCTATCCGTACCGGGGCCGGTCCCGCACAATAGATGCGATGCCGGAATACGAATTCTGCGATGTGTATGTGCCCCGGGGCGTCTCCCGGAAGGCCACCACACGCCTGCTGACCGACCATGCCGAGTACGGACACTGGGAGTTGGACCGCCTGCGTCTGAACCCGGACGGGAGCCGTAAGGTGCGGCTGCGCCGGCGGATCATCCGCCAGCTCCGCGCCACGTGGTGACCACCACCGGGGCATGAACGCGGCAGAGCGGGCCCCGTCGAGACGGGGCCCGCTCGGTGAGCTGCCGGTGGGCTATCTGCTGCTGGTCACCGGCGGGCGGCGCGCGCCTTGCGGTAGAGCAGGGCACCACCGAGCAGCATCCCGGCGCTGGCCGGAACCGCGTAGCCGATCGAACCCGCACCGGTCTGCGCGAGGTGCCCGACAGGCTTGGAAGGCTTCGCCTGCTGGCTGGGCCCCCCGGTCTGCGGCTTGCCCGGCTTGTGCGGGGTCTGCTGGCTCGGGTTGCCCGGCTGGTGGGGATTGCCGGGGTGGTGCGGTGTGCTCGGGTGGTGCGGCCTGCTCGGCTCGTGCGGCTTGCCCGGGTGGTGGGGCCGGCCCGGCTCGTGCGGCCTGCTCGGGTGGTGCGGCCTGCCCGGGGTCGCGGAGGACCCGTTGGAGCAGTGGTTGCCGAACGCGGGGTTCAGCAGCCCGCCTCCCGAGACATTGTTGCCACAGGCGTTCACCGGCACGTCGACCGGAGCCTGGACGCTGTTGCCCGACACGACACCCGGCGAGTTCGAGGCGCCGCCGGCGGCGCCGGCTCCCGTGTGCCCGCCCGGGCGGTGCGCACCGTGGTGCCTGCCGCCGCCGTCGTTGGCGCAGCGGTTGCCGAACGCGGGGTTCAGCAGGCCGACGACATTGACGGTGTTGCCGCAGGCGTTCACCGGCACGTGGACCGGTACCTGAACGTTGTTGCCGGATCCCACGCCCGGCGAATTGGCCGCGCCTCCGGCGGCCCCCGCGTCGGCGTGTGCATAACCGGCCGCCATGGCGAGTACGCCACTGGCGGCGGCCGCGGTGATCAGGCCCTTTCGTGCGACCTGTCTCATAGGTTGTTCCCCTGCCTAGTGCCTTCAGGAATACGGACGAGTGGCGGTCTTCGGAAAGATCCACCCGCCCGTCGAAATGCTCAGCGGCTCCGGATTGCGTGGCACGCCCCCGGAGCCGGGCCGAGTCGGACCCTTTTTACGGGTGTAAATACAACGCCAAAGGACGTCAGAAGGTCACTTGTTGACGCAGCCGGCACCGAAGGCCGGGTTCAGCAGCCCGATCACGGAGACCGTGTTGCCGCAGGCGTTCACCGGGACCTGGACCGGAACCTGAATGGTGTTGCCGGACACCGCACCCGGGGAGTTCAGGGCCATGCCCTGGGCACCCGAGTCGGCAACGGCCAGGCCCGCACCGGCGAGTACGACACCACCAGCGACTGCGGCAGCAGCGACGACCTTCTTGATCATTCTTCCTCCTTGTAGGCAATACGATCCCAGCCGCGGACCGCACTGACTGCAACGAGGAAAATGTCGTTCAAGCTACGAACACATCGGTGCGTTCACTCTTTTCAGCGAAGCCGGCGCGAAAGGCAGGAAAACCGCGCCGAATTCAGCTCTGGTCGATGAACCGGTCGAGCACCCGCACCCCGAACTTCAGTCCGTCCACCGGCACTCTCTCGTCGACGCCATGGAACATCCCCGCGAAGTCCAGCTCCGGCGGCAGCTTCAGCGGGGCGAAGCCGAAGCCGCGGATGCCGAGATCGTCGAAGGACTTGGCGTCCGTGCCGGCGGAGAGCATGTACGGCACCGCCCGCGCGATCGGGTCCTCGGCCTGCAGCGCCGACTGCATCGCCTGGACCAGCGCACCGTCGAAGGTGGTCTCCAGCGCCTTGTCCGCGTGCACGTCCTCGCGCCTGACCCGCGGGCCCAGCAGCCGGTCGACGTCGGCCAGGAACTCCTCCTCGTAGCCCGGCAGGAAGCGGCCGTCGACATGCGCGGTGGCCTGGCCCGGGATGACGTTGACCTTGTAACCGGCGCCCAGCTGCGTGGGGTTGGCGGTGTTCTTGAGCGAGGCGCCGATCAGCTTGGCGATGCCGCCGAGCTTCGCGAGCGTGGCGTCCATGTCCTCCGGGTCGAGCTCGGTGCCCAGCGCGTCACCGAGCTGGTCGAGGAAGGACCGCAGGGTCTTCGTCACCCGCACCGGGAACTCGTACCGGCCCAACCGCCCGACGGCCTCGGACAGTTCGGTGATCGCGTTGTCCTTGTGGATCATCGAACCGTGTCCGGCGCTGCCGTCCACGGTCAGCTTCATCCAGTGCATGCCCTTCTGGGCCGTCTCGATGAGGTAGAGCCGCACCTGCTCGTTGACGGTGAAGGAGAAGCCGCCGACCTCGCTGATCGCCTCCGTGACCCCCTCGAAGAGGTGCGGATGGTGGTCGACGAGGTAGCGCGCGCCGTAGGTGCCGCCCGCCTCCTCGTCCGCGAGGAAGGCCAGCACGATGTCGCGCGGCGGCTTGCGCCCGCTGCGCAGCCGGTCCCGGACGACGGCCAGCGTCATCGCGTCCATGTCCTTCATGTCGACCGCGCCCCGGCCCCAGACGCAGCCGTCGGCGATCTCGCCGGAGAAGGGGTGGTGGGTCCAGTCCTCGGCGTTGGCCGGGACGACATCGGTGTGCCCGTGGATCAGCAGTGCGGGCCGTGAGCGGTCCTCGCCCTCGATCCGGGCGACGGTCGAGGCGCGGCCCTTGTGGGACTCGAAGATCTGCGGCTCGAGACCGACCTCGGCGAGCTTCTCCGCGACGTATTCGGCGGCGGCCCGCTCACCCGGGCCCGAGTGGTCCCCGTAGTTGCTGGTGTCGATCCTGATCAGGTCCCGGCACAGGTCGACGACCTCGTCCTCGCCGGTGACCGTACGGGCAGGCTGCGACGCACTCATGCCGAAACCTCGTTTCGCCCGGCCGCGCGCTCGCGGGCCGCGTACCTCTCCATGGGTTCGCTCGCAGAGCTCCTCACAGTGCCTCCTCTGGCATCACGGCCGCGGTGCGCGCCCGGAGGAGCGCGGCCCGCAGCGGGTCCACTGCCATCCTCCACCCGGCACGCGCTGCGCCCAAGGGCGCAATACTCCCGACATGCCCTGGTCACAGGCCCGCCTCCGGCCACGAGTACGGGTGATCGACCACCCCCGAAGGTTTGCTATTGTTTTCCACGTCGGAACGGCCCAGGGCCGCAACGGCAGACACCTTGTCCGGGTGGCGGAATGGCAGACGCGCTAGCTTGAGGTGCTAGTGCCCTTTATCGGGCGTGGGGGTTCAAGTCCCCCCTCGGACACTCAAATACGCACATGTCAGCGGGTTGTGATCGGACGGTCACAACCCGCTGATGTGCGTGGTAGTCCAGCTCAGGACCGAAGTCGGCGTACCGCGGTGCTTTGTCTTCAGGCTCGGCTGCTTGGAGCCGGTCTGCCATGTCTCCGAGGGTCTTGATCATGTGGTGGATCTGTTCCTCGGTGAGGATCTCCCGCTGAGCGTCCGACGCAGCGGCGAGCTGTTGGCGGGCGGCTGCCTGCTCGTTCTGGGCGGCGGTGATCCAGCCGACTACGACCGCAGGGTCGGCTCCGGCATCGTGCGGCGCGGTATCGGTCGATGCGTCGATTCGTCTCGGCGATGGTCTGCCGTGCGGCCTCCAGGGCGGGGGCGGCAACCGGTTGCCGCTGCTGGCTCTCACACATGACCCGGATGGTGCGGCCGAGATGTCCGGGCGCGAAGACGCGGGCGAGCCATGTGTCGAGCGCCGGAAGGATCGCGTTCTGACGCACGTAGACGGTCAGCGGATGTTCCAGGGCAACATTCTTGGCGTACTCGGCGGTGTAGCGGCAGCGGTAGTAGGGCCGACCGTTGTTGTAGTTGCCCTGCATCTTGCGACGGCAGATGCCGCAGCGCAATCGGCCATGGAGCGGGTAGGCGCGGTTGGTGGTGCGGGGGCTGCGCTCGGGCACCCCCGATGATCAGGTCGCTGTGGGTGACACCTGGGCTGGCATCGACGGGAGGGGCGGCCACGAGCTGGTCTCCAGCGGGGTGGGCGTGGGCGACGATGATGTGCTGCAGGTAGCGGAAGCCAGCGGTGCGTGCACAGGCGATGAGCGAGCCGAGCGGGTCGGTCAGACCCGTGTCGTCGTCCCGGCGCTGACGGGTGGCCAGCAACAGCAGGCCGTCCCCGGGCAGGAGGCGGTGCGCACGGTGGAAGAAGCCGGACCAGCCCTCTTCCATGGCTCCTGGCACCTCGCTGACGGCCCCGCCAGTGAGGTCGTCTGTGGGAGCCGGAAGGACACCGGGGTGGAGTTCAGCGAGCAGCATCGAGAGCCTGCTAGGCGTGCGTTCCCGTGAGTGACCACGGGGGTGCGAGCGTCTATGTCCGGCTCGGTGTCCCGGATGGAGATCTTGAGCAGAGACGCGGGAGGCTGGCCCGGGAGCTGAGAGAACTCGGTGCGGATCTGACTCGATCGCCCAGGCGGGCAGCACAGCGCCAGGTGCAGGCACGGCGTCCGGCTGGTCGGGGGCAGGGAGCCAGAGGGTGGTCGGCAGGGGACGAGCGGTGTGGCGACGAACGGCGCCTGAAGCACGTCGGCGGGTTGGGGACATTGCCGAGTGGCGCCCGGGAGCGGGTCCAAACCGTCTGATGCTGACGTGAAGTAAGAGGGACGCGCGCGGGCGATTCTGTCGTCACCGCGGAAAGGCGTTCGGACGGGGAAGTCAACAGCAGCCCCGTCGGGCGCTACGGGAGTCGGCGGAAGGGCGGCTTCCGGCATTGCCCAGGTCGGACGATTGGCGGTCCAGTGGCGAGCCATCTGCGAGCCACCCAGGAAGGGCCCGGCGCGTTCAGCGAACCCAGACGGAAAATTCTTCGTGTTCGATTCTGGCTGTATGCCTACGGGAGCAGCGCCGGCCGCCGGAGGCGGACCGGTGGCCGGCCCTCGCACAGACCGGGCCAGTGGTCCGGCCGGCGCGCGGCTGGGTCGCTGCCGGTCCACGGGTGGCACGGGACGGTGACAGGGCTTGCGACGAACGTTGTCCGTCACTCCTGCAGGAGATGCGCATGCGCCCCACCTCCCGCTCCTCCAACCACCGCGCCGCTTGTACGCGACCGCTCGACCGCTCACCGTTGCAGATACTGGAGGAGACCTTCCTCGCGCTGGCCACTGCGCCGCAGCCGCTCATGCTGCCCGTGCACCTGGTCTGCGAGGAGCCCGAGCATGACGTGCTGCCCGTCGACCAAGTCCATACCCGGCTCGCTCACTCCGCGACCTCCCCGGCGCTGCGCGAGCAGACCTGGGGTGAGGTGATCCGCCGCGCCCAGCGCCTGGGCGAGCCGACAGACCTGCCGGACGCCATCCGACACATGAATCGGATGGCGACCTCCGCCAAGGCTCACGAGGCCGTTGGGAGGAAGCCGATCTGCACAAGCCCGGCGGGACCCCGGCGCGGAACGAACTGCGCCCGGCCCGGAGGCATGGGCGTGGCCTTGATAGTGCCGATGAGGGGCCCTTCTTCGGGGTCGCCGGAGAGGATGATCCCCTGGGCGCCGAGTTCTTTGAGGCGTCGGGTGACGGGTTCGAAAGTGGCGCGGGCGGCGCCTGCGGTGGAGCGGGCCACGATCACGCGCAGTCCGATGTCGCCGGCGTAGGGCAGATACTCGGCGATGGCCTCGAGCGGGTTGCCTGAGGGCAGGGCGACAAGGTCGTAGTCGTCGATGACGACGAAGACCTCAGGACCTTGCCACCAGCTACGGGCACGCATCTGTTCGGCAGTCGTGTCTTCGGTGGGCATGCGAGTGCCCAACAACGGGCCGAGCTGGGCCAGCCCCTGTTCCAGGGAACCGACGGCCGGCGCATAGTGCAGGACATGGTCCTCGGGAAGGTGCCCGAACAGGCCGCGCCGGTAGTCGCCGACCAGCAGCAGCGCTTCATGTGGCTGACGCTGGTCGGCGATGCGCTGGGCGATCAGGCGCAGAAGTGCGGACTTTCCTGATTCGCTCTCGCCGTAGATGACCAGGAGCGGGTCGGTGTCGAGATTGACGTACACAGGGGAGAGGGTGGCTTCCTCGACCCCGATGGCACAGCCGAGCTCAAGCGTTTCGCTGGCCTTGGGCAGGTCGTCCGCAGATATCCGGTCGGGAAGCATCCGCACGGGCGGGCACACCGCCCCGGACCAGTGAGCCTCGACCTGCGCCACGAGCTGCTCGCTGCCCCTTGCCGGGCCCTCCACGGGGCCGGTGTCGGAGTTGTCGAGGTGGGGTAAGGCGCTGACGAAGTGGAGTCCTCCTGCTGCGAGGCCGTGGCCAGGGCGGTTGATGGGGATGTTACGGGCGCGTTTGCGGTCGTGTGCGGAATCGAGCGGGTCCGCCAGACGCAGTTCCAGGCGAGCGCCGAACTGGTCGGTGAGTGCGGGCCGCATCTCGTTGTACCGGGTAGCCACGACGACGAGGTGGACACCGTAGGCGAGACCGCGCAGGGCCAGAGCTTCTATGTCGGGGAGCAGGTTCTCCCACTCACGTTTGAACGCGGCCCAGCCGTCGATGACCAGGAAGACATCGCCCCACAGATGGTCGTCGTAATGGCCATCCGTGCGGCGCGCGCGGTACGTCTGCATGGAGTCGATGTGGTGGGCGTGGAAGAACTCCTCCCGCTCACGAAGGATGCCCATCACCTCGGCAACGCTCCGCCGCACCTTGCCGGCCTCCAGCCGTGACGCGACGCCTCCGACGTGGGGAAGTCCGGCGAGGGAGAACAGGCTGCCGCCGCCGTAGTCCACGCAGTAGAACTGCACTTCTCTCGGCGTGTGCGTCAACGCGAGCGACAGTATGAGTGTGCGCGTGAGGGTTGATTTCCCCGAGCGGGGGCCTCCGGTGACGACGACATGACCGCCCGGACCGGAAAGGTCCTGGGTGAGGACGTCGCGACACTGTGCCAACGGCTTGTCCGCAATACCGAGCGGAATGGTGAGACTCGAAGCATGCGGGTCGGCTGCGTGCAGACCGCGTTCGGGTGTGATCGAGATGGGCGGCAGCAGCTGGCCGAGGGAAGGGGAAATCTCCAGTGGAGGCAGCCAGATCTGCCGGGCGGGTGGCCCCTGACCTGCCAGGCGAACGACGATGGCGTCCAGGACGGTCTCGGCGGGTGCGGCCGCTGCCTGCGGATTCGCCTCCTGATCCGAGGTCGGCGCGTCGAATGTGGCGCAAGCCGACTCCGCTGTGAAAAGCACGGGGGATCGCTCGACGACGCGCTGACCGGCCACTGGAGCGGCGGCGGCCTGGTGCGGGGCGGATACGTAAGCGGACTTGAATTGTGTAGCAGGTCCGGTGCCGTGCTGTAAGAGCCCGGCGCCGGGGACCGAGGGCAGATGGTAGGCGGCCGGGGTGCCGAGTGCGGCGCGGGACTCGTCAGCGGAGAAGGTGCGCATCACCAGCCGGTAGGACAGGTAGGTGTCCAGGCCGTGCAGTTGTCCCTCCTCCAGTCGCTGGGTGGCCAGCAGCAGGTGTATTCCCAGGGAACGACCGATGCGGCCGATCTGCAGGAACATCTGGAGGAAGTCGGGGCGGGCGGCCAGCAGCTCGCTGAACTCATCCAGCACGATGAGCAGGGACGGCAGAGGCTCCAGCTGAGCGCCCGCAGCCCTTGCCTTCTCGTAGTCGTGGATGTTGGCGAAATTGCCGCTGGAGTGCAGCAGTTCCTGGCGCCGTGTCAGCTCGCTGGTGACCGCATCGTGCATACGATCAACGAGTGCGAGGTCCTCTACGAGATTGGTGATCAGCGCCGCCACATGTGGCAGGTCGGCCAGGCCGGCGAATGTCGCCCCACCTTTGAAGTCCGCCAGAATGACGTTCAACGTCTCCGACGAGTGCGTGGCGGCCAGGCCCAGGACCAGTGTGCGTAGCAGCTCGGACTTACCCGAACCGGTTGCACCCACACACAGACCATGCGGCCCCATGCCGCCCTGGGAAGCCTCCTTGAGGTCCAGCGCTACGGGCGCGCCGTCTCCATCGACACCGATGGGTACGCGCAGCCGACCCTGGGGGCCGCGCGGGCGCCATGCCTGCGCCACATCCAGCGACGCTGGGGCGTCGATGCCCATCAGCTCGGCGAAGCCCAGGTCGCCCACCAGCGGATCCACATCTTCCTCGGCGTGGGTGCGCAAGGGAGCCAGCGCACGGGCCAAGGCCACCGCCTCCGTGCCCGACAGGACATCCGGAACCCCCTCGTACGCCGCGCCGGCCCCGGACTCCAGACGCAACTCGCCCGGCGAGACGGTCATCACCGCCTGACCGTAGGCGTCCCTTGCAAGGTCGCTGCCGGGCTCGACCTCGAGAACGGTCATGCCCAGGCGTTCCTCCCAACCGACGTCCGCCCCCTGCTCTTTCAACACGACCAGGTGCGGCCGGTCGAGAAGCGGCTGGACATCGCGTTGAAACTCTGGTCGCGTAGTGAGGTCTTCGGCCAGCAACTCCTCAAGAACGTCCAACGAACGGCACACCAGGAGCCCCGGCCCGGTCCCATCAGTAGCTCTGTGGTGCTGGACGTGCGGCAGCCACTTGACCCAGTCCCACTCCGGCAGTGCTCCCGGCGCGGCGACCACCGCGATCCGTAGGTCGTCAGGCGAATGCAAAGCCGCCAGCTGGCACACGATCGCCCGCACCGTCCCATAGACGGCTTCCGCATCGCCTCGGATCGACAGCCGCGGGAAGGCACGCAGCGACACAGCCAAAGGCAAGCCATCGAGCTGCCCGTAGGCGGCCAGGAATTGCCGCAGCGCATGCTCTGCCAGCGGATCCCACTCGTCGGCCGGCTCTGCCTGCGGCACGACCAGCCTGGTAGCAAGCCTCTGCGGGCCCCGCCCGATACGTACCTCAGCGAAGTCGTCATCGGCCGGCCGCCGCTCCCACAGACGGCGGCGCTGCGCAACAATGGCCCACAACTGGGCCGGCTCGGGGAAGGCATAGCATTCCGAACGCCGTTGCCTGCGCGCGGTCTCCCGCACCTCCTCCCGGGCGCGCGCAAGGTGCCTCAGATAATCCCGCCGTTCCCCATTCATGTATGTAGCCGGTCCACGCAGGGTCCGCACGATCTGGGCCAAGGCCATCGCCAGCGTGGAGACCACCATCAGGGCGCCCATCACTCTCATGAACGGGTGCGAGCCTGGAAGGAAGAAGAACGCCGCGGATCCGCCCATCCCCATCATGGGCATCAGCATCAATGCGACCGACTCGCTCCCCTTTCGGGGCAGCGTGGGCGGAGCCTTCAGCCGAAGCTCGCCCTTGGAATATTCAGGAGGCAGCGTCCGGACAGGACGCTTGACGGTAACGGTTGCCAACGGGCGCCCGGCTACTGCCCGAAACCCGAGCCGGGACGCTGCCCGTCATATGGCGGCTGGGCGCCTCCCGGTCGCGGCGGAGCCATATATGCGCCGGGAATGACAGGGGGCGCAGGCGGAACGACAGGGCGGCGGCGCCGGATCACCACCACGGCCAGAGCAGCCATGAGTCCTAGGGCCACCGCCCCCGCGGTAGCCGCTACGACGAACACCGACCGGTCGCCGCTGGAGGAGGTCCCAGGTTTGGCGGATTCCGCAGGAGCAGCTGCGGATGAAGCGGGCGACGGCGCGGGTAAGGGGCCGCTCTTCGACCCCGCTGGAATGTCCGCGGTCAGCGCACTGTAGGGACGGATGAACCCATAGCCGTAGCGCTTGTCCGGAACCTTCAGCCCGGTCGCCGAGTCGGGCAACTTCGCCGTCTTTACAAGGCGGTTGGCAACCTGACCTGCCGTGAGATCCGGGTACTTCGCACGGAGGAGAGCGGCAGCCGCTGAAACGTAGGCCGTGGCGTTGGAGGTTCCGCTCCCTCCACCGTACTGGCGGCGCGGACCCGCTCCCACAACGTCCACGGCGGGCGCTGAGAGCAGAACGTGTGGTCCGTAGTTGGACTTCTCCCAGATCTTCCCGGAGGAGTCGACGCCTCCCACCGAAATCACACCGGGATAGTTTGCGGGATAGTTCGGCGTGCCAACGCCGTCGTTCCCGGACGCGGCCACAATGACGGCATCTCTCTTCTGCGCATACCGGATGGCATCACCCATGCCGGGGACTTTGAACTCATCCCCCAGGGACAGGTTGATGACCGTAGCTCCGTGGTCCACGGCGTATCGAATCGCTTGCGACACCGGAGCATCCCCTTTACCCGTGCCGACACCCAAGCCGTCGTCCGTGTTGACGCGTAATGAAAGAATCTTTGCGGCAGGGGCCAATCCCATGATGCCTGCTCTGCCACCTGGCCCATGGCCATGGCCGGCAATCAGCGACGCCATGGCGGTGCCATGTGCATCCTCCGTCTCACGGTCGGCACGGCCACCGCCCTTGAGGAAGTCCTTGCCGGGCAGCACATTGCCTACAAGATCAGGATGAGTCCCGTCGACGCCGGAGTCGACGAGGGCAACGGTCACCCCTTGCCCTGTGGACACTTTCCGAATTGCATCCACATCGAACGACGCCACAGCCCACTGCCGATCGCGAATGGAATCGGCGGCTGCGGGAGGCGCCAACTGCACGACAGCGGCCCCCCACAGCAGTGCCGCCCCACCCGCCGACCTGACCCACCGCTTGTACGTCACGCCCTGCCGCTTCCTTCCGGAGTGTCCGGCCCCGCCTCACGCTCCTGCTGCACCGGAGCCTCAGCGTTACCGTGCTCCTCAGAGGATGGCACTCCGATGACTCCAGGTACCACGTCGCGTTGCGGAACCCAGGTCTCCTCATCCTCGACCAAGTAGTCCGGTCGCGATGAACCTCGCCGCTCCCGGCCCTCACGGCCCGAACGCCCACCAGGCGGCACACCCATTGCACCCCGGCCCGGCGAAGGCGATGCCGGGCCACTGTTGAGGCTGCCGCCACGACTGCGATGCAGATCCGAGCCGCCCTGGGCGCCCTTCCCCGGCGCGCTTGGCTTAGCTGGCTCTCCGACGACACCACCGGGACGCCGCGCCGACCCACCCTTGCGCCCACTCGTACCCCCAGAGCCGGACGCACCGGGGCCACCCGTGCCACCGACCGGCGGCCGCCCTCCCGGGCCTGTCCGGTCAGGGGCACCCGGTACAGCAGACCTTCCCGAACCTGCGCGACCACCCCCAGGAGGCATGCCCGGGACCGGCGAGCGGGGGCGTGCCAGCTTGCCGCCGAGCGGACCACGCCCGCCACCAAGCGGCAGACCTCCAGGAGTCACGCCTGGCTCGCCAGGACCCGAACCGAAGTCACCAGGGGCTCCTCCGACTACCGGCCCGTCAGAACCTACGCGCGGCGGGCCGACAGGCGTAGGCATCCCGCCACGCACGCCATCCAGCGAAGTACCAGCACGCGGTGCCTTTGGCGCAGAGGGATGCGCCCCAGGCGTGGCAGAACCGCCCTCGCCGGGCGCACCGTTCGTCCTCACGGTGCGCGGCGACGTCACCCCGCCCGACGCAGACGTACCGCTGATCGCCTTCCTGCCCGCCGAACTCGAGCCGCCCTTCCGCGGACTCATAACACCGGTGCCCATGGACCCCGCGACCGCAGGCGGTGGCACGTTCCTGTCCGGTGGAGCGATCGGCTTCCACCGCTCGCGATGGGGCTTACCCGCCAAGTCCTGCGCCTTGGCATTGTACGAGGCCCCGAGCTTTTCCATATGACTGGCAGCCTGCAAGGCGATCTCCCGTCCGCGGGAGAGGGTGTCTGCATGCTTTGCGAGAGCATCCTTTGTGCTCATGCCCTTGGCGACGTCCTTGTTGAGGCCCTCGTCGCTCCGCTGCCCGGCATCCGCCAGCCAATCCGCACCATCCTTGATCTTCGAACCAACGGCACGGAGAATTCCACTAGCCCCCTTCTCCTCGCCTACAGTGTCCTGCAAGGCCATAACAGCGGTCTTGACCTCGCGAAGATCGCTAGCAGCCGACCTCAGAGCATGGGAAGTATTCTTCGCATAAAGCGCGCCATGCTTAAGGCTCGTACTCAAGATCTTTGCCCGCGCGGCAAAAGCGTCGGCCGCCGCGCCGCGCCAGTGCTCCAAAACATCCGACACAGCCTTGTCCAGCATATCTCGCACGCTACCATCGGGCGCATCGCCAGCCATCTGGTCATGGACATACATCCAGTGGTCGGCGATCTCTTCGACCTTTCCCGGCTGCGCGTCCTGCACCATGCCCTTCAGCTTTTCGAGCGTATGGCTCGAAAAATCTGTGTGGTGCCCGCCCCCACGGCTACTCATTCTCGTCCTCCCCCGTTCTCTCGCCCCACGTGCACGACGCAACTGACGTCTCTACTTCTCAGCGCATCGACGCACGGACTTCTTGCTCACGACTGTCGTAGCCACTCAGCACCACTGAGGACTTCTGACTCACTTCAGCGATCATGCTCTTCAGCTCGGCGACCATCTCGGCAATCTCCTGCTTCATCTTGCCGTGCGCACCTCTCAGCGCAGCCTCCTCGCCGAATTCCCGCCCGAGGTAGCCCTCCGGCAGCTCTGTCTTGTACTCCGCAGCCGCCCCGACCCCATCCATCGTGTCTACCAGCGAGTTGAGCCGCGTGATCACCTGTTGCAGCGCACTCAGATCGACTCGATATTCGTCAGCCACTCGAAATCCCCCGGTCCTCACCAAACACTCGGCACCCATGCCAGAGCTAAACCATGTAACCCCTTGCCAGGAACGCACGTCAACCATGTCCGTTCCAACCCTGAAACGCATCACATTCTGGCCTGATATCGATATACATCTGGCTGCTTTGCGCCCGCTCACTCCGGCGAGACTCGAGACTCTCCTTGGCAACGGTCAATTTTCGAGCTGAGGCCGGGGAATGCCCTCAACAGCAGGCCGAGCTCTGCCTCAACCTGACCGTGGGGCACGGGCCCCGGTTCGATCGCAGCCCGAGGCGCCACGCGATCAGGAGGAGGAACACCTGCCCTTGGCCGGTCCGAGACAGTGCCACCGCCGGACTCAGTGGGTACTTCCCATCTTGGGCGCACCAGCCGGGACGTTGAGAGGCTCCTTGCACCTCATGGTGGAGTGAGCGTGCTCGGCGACCTGGGAGGCGAGGTAGGCGAGATCCTCGCGGCGTTTGCCGTTGTTCTCGACGGCTTCTCCGGCAGCGTGTGCCACGACGGCAACGTAGGTCGTGACGGCTGTGCCGTCATCCTTCTTGGGCTGGTTCCGGGGCAGAGTGCACGGCACATGTATGGCGGCGTCCTTCTCATAAGACACAGCTCGGTCGCCGGCATCGAAGGTCATTTTGGGGCCGGTTGCGCCGGGAATTTGCGATCTCGTGAATCGTTCCCAGTCTGCGGTCGAGCCTCGCTCCAGATTTGCAGTGACTCGAAGGACCTGGGTACGACCTGCCGATACGGTGCAGTTCTCAAGGAGGGAACCATCGCGTGCGTAATCCACCCATGAGGAAGTTATGGCTGGTGTGCGTGGGAGATTCCGGGTGACGGGGCCTACGTCGTCGGATACCACCGTGCCCCCGCAGATGTCGGCCACATCGTCGATCGCGTTCGAGCTAAGCAGCGTGCGGTCGACTGCCAAGGTGCCGCCGACGCCCACGACAAGGGCGGCAAGCACCGTCACCACGTGTCGCTTCCGAGGGGCGCGCCGCACCGCGGTCTCTTGTCGAGCGGGCGCGTGGTCAGGAGCTGGAGTTGTCATTGGTGTTGCCCTTCACGGAGACGAAGCCGAGTGAGTTGCCGTCCTCGGCTCCGCGTTGTATGGCAGCCTGCATGTCTTCTCTTGACAGCCCTGAGGGATGGTCCGCGTCGGCCAGGGAAACAGCGCGCTCGGTGACTGTGCGCAGAGATTCCTGATTCTTCTCCATCTCGCCGGCAGCACTGTAGAGGGCGTCACCCTTGGGGTCGCGCACGAATCCCTGGGTGATGGAGTCGATGAGCCTGCCGCTCACATCTCCCGCCGCGGCGCCGACAAGTGCCCCCCCGATCGGTGACACGATGTGGCTGGTGCCGACGCCGACGCCGATTCCGACGATGGTCTTCGCCCAAGTGCCACTGTCAGCCAGTGCCTTGTTGAACTTCGAGTCGTTGTCCACGGCACCCTGAACAACGGCATCCTTGCGCGCGTTGTCGATGATGCTTTCGATCTGGCCGCCCCGACGAGTGACCTCTTCCAGAGTCTCTGAATTGCTCCTGTCGTTAGCGTCCGGGTGGGCGAAGTGGTAGTTGAGCACTTCGCTGGTGTACTGGGTCTGGCCGTAGTTGATGCCGGCGAACCCGTCTGGGTCCTTGCCCACCGCGTACAGGAAGCGGGTTACATCGCGCGTTCCATTCCCGTCGGGGAAAAGGAGCGGAGGATTCTTTCCTCGCGGGTAGAGCGAGTCCAGTTCACCATCGGAGGTGCCGTCGTCGCGCCCTCCGGAAAGCAGGTGATGAATGTCCGGCATGTATTCGGCCGACATCTTGCCGAGGCTACCGCCCATGCCGTCATGGATGGCGCTGCCGTCTTTGGAGACGGTGGTGATGAGCTTGCTCATCACTTCTGCCTCGTCCTTGGTGTGGGGCGCACCGGGCTCGGGCGGAGTGCCGAAGTCATGGCCGGTCGCGGCCGCCTCCAAGGCGTGCCCCAGGGAGCTGTGGCCTGCGAGACCGTTCTTGGTGTCTCCGTCCGGTGTCGAGTCGTCCGGCCAGACACGGTCCTTCATCAGGTACTCGAGATCCTTGTCGGACCCGAAGAACTCGGTAGAGGCCTTGTGGTTGTGGCCCAGCGCCTCCATGAAGCCGGTCATAGGGTCGTTTCCCCGGTCGTTGGAGCTGCCGAAGTTCAGGTCGGACTCGGTTTGGTATGTCCAGGGGTTGGGGGCACCCTTGATCGACGGATTGAAATTCCGATCCGTATCAAGAAGCTTCTTCCCATAGTCCTTCAGGAAGTTCGCGTCATAATCACCGTGCCGCATCAGGTTACTCATCACCTGGAAGCCGTACGGGTTCGCCGCGTCGCCGGAGTCAAGCCGCCGTGGCCCCAGATCGAGCATCTCGCTCTTCCAGTGCTTCATAGCGGCGCTGTCGCTGTGAGTGGCGGTTCCCAGCGTGGTGCCCAAGTTCTGCTGCAAGTGCTTGAGCAGGGCACGACGCTCCTTGTCAGGCTCGGTTGAGGGCTGGTAGGGCTTCTGCTCCGGATCGGCCACCTTGGTCCAGAAATCCAGGGCTCCCTTGGGTCCTAAGCCGACAGCGAGCCGCTCCGAGAAGCCCTTGTCGTGCTCCTTGACTTCAAGGATGCGATTGAGCTGACTGAGCTGCTTGTCGGTCAGCTTGCCCCCACTCTTGGTCAGCGCCAAGGCCTGATCGGCTTCGGCCGCGTCAAGTGAGGTGTGGACCTTGGTGTTGAACCTGAGGCTCTTCGCGCCATTCTCATCACGACGCAGCGCGTAATTCAGTCCCTCGTCGGCAACGGTCGCGCGTTTGACCACCGTAGCGATGCGGCCTCGCAGCGCCTGGATTTCCTTGTCCCGCTGCTTGAGGTACGTGTGATCAGGATCCGCATTACGTCCTGCGCTTCGAGTGGGGTCGGCGTCGACAACAGTCCCGCCCTCGGTGACCTTGAGTTTGTCGGCCGGGGCATCTTCCTCCACGATCCGTCGGAGTTGCTTCTGGATGGTGTGCAACTCCGCGTGCGCATCCTGGAGCAGTCGAGCGATGTCGCGGGCTTCTTCGGCTGCGGCCTGGTACTGCTTGCGCAGCTTGGCTAAGGCAGCCTGAGCCTTGTCAGCGGCCTCGCCCTCCCAGTCGGCCTTCAGAGAATTGGCGACGCGAGCGTCGAAGGATTCAGTAAGCCCCTGGTACTTCTTCGGAACGAGACGCCATTCGTCGGCAGCCGATTTGAGCTTATCGAGATCGGCATGCATAATGCCGGAGAAATCGACCATTTTTTCACTTGCCCCCGTCGTTGATCGACTTCATCCGGGCCTGCTCTTCCCGCTCGGTATCCTTGTACGCCGTAGTGGTGTTGTGCAGGTTTGCGCACGCATCGGAAAGCTGCCCACTGAAGTTTACGGATTCGTCCGCCCAACGCGTTCGCATGACGTCAAGCCCGCCTGCGCTCTCCCAACCCTGCAGGCCGATGACCGAGTCATCAGTCGCGTTCAGGGCAGCCAGGCCCACTTGGTCAGTGTCGGAGCGGATCTCTTCCAGGGCGCTCTCCGCCTTGGTCAGCGTGGCGATGTGCACTGACGCCTGTCCGCTCCCTGCGCCGGCATATCCATCGGCGTTGGCCGAGTTGAGCTGCATGGCGACATTCTGCTTTCGCGCAGCATCGGTTAACGTGCCATCAGCTTTGTAGCGGAAGGGATTGAGCCGACGATCCCAGTCCTCGTTGTAATTCACATGACCCCCGTATCGCCAGTGGATTCGACGCCTTGTCGAGCTAGATCACTGCGACGCGCAAGCGTAGCGGAGGGCCTCACGCTGGGGGTAGCGGCGCCGCCTTCCCCCGCCGGTTGCACACAACGCACCGTCATATACCAGCCATGCTTCAACGGTGAAGGGCAGCCAGTCGAGCAGCTGCCCAGCGGCTGCGTCTTGGGTACGGCCTCACCGCTGCATCGATCCCGAGGCGACAGGCGGGCGGGAGTCTGCCGCGCAGGCGGCGCGTGGGGGCTCGAAGCGCTTCATAGGCTGCCCTGGCCTCCGGGAAGTCTCTCGCGGCGTGCAGTCGAGTCGAGGAGATGATCACACCCAAATACCCGTCGACGGCTTCGGGCAGAGCCGCGCCTTCTCAACCCTCGCGGCAAAGTAGGTCACGCGTACAGCGCCCAGTTCGTCGAAACGGTCTGCCGCCGTTCGATAGGCCCCTGGCCAGGAACTTCACCCGACCAGAGAGAAGACAGGCTCGTCGTACAGGACCGCGTTCTCGGTGCGACCGGTTCAGACCGCCGGCCGCTCGGCGGTTGTGCACCTGACTCCTTGTGTGCCTGGTGCCCAATCAGTTCGGCCGCGCCAAGGACCTCGCTTCCGAAGCGTTACGACTTCTCGAAGTACGTCCGATCCACAGTCACGTCCTCCACCTGCCGGACGCGGGTCTCCACCCCCAGATCGGCTTGGTGCCGTCCCGAGTGGCCTCGTCGCGTGCCTGCTGAGTAAAGGAGCTCGTCGTGATCAGCAGCCCCTTGTCCCCACGCCCGGCCATTGCGCCCCGGAAGTCGCGTACCTCCGGAGCCGGCCTTCCTCTGGCAGATTCACCATCGTCTACTGGAAACGACTCGTCCGCTGATCTCTGTAGTCACGCCTGGCGCGCCAGCGGATCGCAAAATGAAACGGACAACAAAAGCCTGATGTCGTCAGGATGCAGGCCCGCTCTCCGAAGGAGCTCTTCCACGTCACCAGGGTTACGGGAGAGAATCCGTTCAGAAGCGGTGACGCGGCGCCCTCCGGTCGGAGATGGAGGGTGTACCACGATCGGTGCGGCTATGAAGCAAGGATGTAGGCAGGCTGGTCTGTTCGCACCTCGGAGTAGACTAATAAAAGAGACCCCCTCACGGTTCGTGAGGGGCCTCCGACTTATTTGGATATGTCAACGGGCCTTCTGGTATGCCTCACGGATTTCGGCCGAACCGCGCGCAGCTGGCATACCTCTCGGCCTGCCGTACCATCGTCGTGGAGTGCACCTCCCTGACCGACGAACCGATCCACGCTGCGTCAACGGGCGAGCCTGCTCTTGACGATCTGCTGGCAGCCGCAAGTCGGGAGGCTGTGTCCAAGCTGAATCAGGCCTGCTTGGGACGTCGATACTGGCTTCACCAGGGATCCGCAATGCGTCCGTCCGGTTCGAGGCCGTAGCGGAGGAGGTGCTGCCAGCGAGGGTCGTTAGTGCGGCGACGACGCGCAAAATGGCTTAGGGCGAGACTGTGACCGGCGGCAGTGCTCTGGAAGATGGCCCGTTCGGCACCTACTCGGTCGCCGGACTGCTCACGCAGGTCTGCCAGACCCCAGAACCCCAGAGACAAGCCAGCCTCTGCACATGCCTGGTAGAGCCCCTCGGCTCGTGAGAAATCTCCGGCACGCTCGAATGTGCGGGCGAGATCCTGGACAGTGAAGTCGTCGCCGTCCTTGGCGAGTGCCCGCAGGGCATAGCGAGCAGCTTCATCCCAGTCCTCAGCAGCCTCTTTCATGCGGGTCATGCTGCTCAGCGCTCCGGGGTACTGCGCATCGGCGCATGCCCGGTAAAGCTGCTCCGCTTTCGTAAGATCCCCTGCCTCCTCCAGCCGCATGGCCTGGACGTCCCAGCCTTCGGGACTATCACCCACCCGGGCGTCAATGATCTCGTTGAGGCGCTCGGCCTCAGCCCGGTCCTGTTTGAATGCGATCTCCAGCAACGTGTAAGTGTCGCTGACGTCGACCAACTCCTGGTAGAGAGCGGTGGCCTTGGTCTCGTCCCCAGCCTTGCGCCACGCGTCGGCCAGATTGAGCATCGTGCTGTGGTCGCCCAAGCGGGCAGCCCTGCGAGCATATGGCTCGGCCCCGTGCCAGTCGCCCACTTTCATGCGCATCCCTGATAGCAAGCCCCAGCCGAAGTGGTCATCGGTGCCTGCCTCGACGCGAGCCAGGCACACACGCTCGGCGTCGGCCGGTTGCCCAGCCTCCTCAAGCAACATGGCGAGCACCAAGGAACTGTTTTCCGGCAGAGTGCTGACGGACTGGGCCGCGGCTTGGAAGAAGGACAGCGCCTCATCAGTTGCACCAGCCTCTTTACGCAACTGACCCAGACGGATCTGGGCGCGGGCGTCACCGGCGTCGGCCGCTGTCCGGAAGAGGGGGAGTGCTTCGCCGCTCGCCCCGACGCTGTTGTAGAGCTCCCCCAGAGCAATCAGCGCACTCATCTCGTTGGCGTCGGCCGCGGCCTGGTAGAGAAGCGCAGCGTGTCGAAGAAGCCACCGGTCCTGGGCCGCGTTGGCAAGGACCATCAAGTCTCCGGGAGAGGCGGCGTATTGGGCCGCTGCGGTCCAGAACTCCGCCGGAGGGACGGTGTAGCGTCGGGATTCGCGGGCGTGTTCTTCGAGGTAGTCGGCGAGGCGGAACTGCGGCTGGAGGGTAGCCGCATCACGGGTGCGGGGACGGATGCGAGTCAGTGGACCGCGGGCACCGCGCAGAGGTTCCGTGGTGTAGGCCAGGGCACGCTCCAGCCAGTCCTCCTGGAGCAGGTCCCACTGCTGATCGGTGAGATAGCCCTCGACGGCAGCTTGCAACATCGCGTAGGGGAGGGTGAGTCCGTGACCGAGGCGGCGGGCGTCCATGGCAGCTTCGATGAGGGCGCGCGCCGGTTCGGGGGCTGTGTGATAGCGGTCCAGAAGGGCTGGGGCACCAGCGAGGTGCTGGGTGATCTGTCCCTGTTCCGCATGTTCGGCGGCATGGGCCAGTCGGGGGTCACGATGGGCCGACGCCCGCAGTTCATGCAGATCGATTCCAGTGAACGTTGAGGGCACCGTGATGCTCTGGCCGCTGAGTAGTGCGCGGGCCTTGGTATGCGGATTAGGGGCGCCAGGCCGAGGAGCGGTGGTGAGGGTGTCCCAATCCTCTGGCCAGATGGTCCCCAGAATCAGCACTGGGGCCCGGTCCGGGTCGTGAAGCAACGTATGCAAGCCCGCGGCGGCGCGTTCCCCCATATCGCTGCCGGGCGTCAGGAGGAATTGCTGGATCTCATCGAGCCATATCACGGTTCGTGGCCCCATGACCGCAAGCTCCGTGAGGGCGGCCTCGGGGCCGCCCGGAGCAATGGGGTGCCACAACCGCCAGCCATCAGGCAGCGCGCTGATAGCTTCCCAAGCAGCGCGACTCTTGCCCGTGGAGGACCCCCCGACCAGTACTTTCAGCTGGCTGCTCCCATCCGTGGCCTGCCTTACCGTCTCGCGCAGTGCCTCGTCGTGGGCACGCTGGACGTAGACGGGAAGCACCGGTAGCTGTGCGCCGGGATCCAGCGAGGCGGCTTCCATCGCCCGGTGTACTCCCAGCGCAAACGGATCGACGTCACTGACCGGACGCCCTATGGGCTGGGCCATCCGGGCTTTGACCCACAGCTCGCGCACCCGGGCGACCAGATCGGCTTCGTCCCAAGCAGCACGCCGAGCCAACACCGTGGCGATGGTGGTGGCGTCTGCCTGCTTGGCTGGAAGGTCAGGTGACCGGAGGCAGCGGGCTATGGTGTCCCGGCTCGGCGTTCCCGTCACTCTGTGGTCCTGAGCATCGGCTTCGACGATGTCCGCGACGATCTCGTCCAACTGAGGGTGATCCGCCGCGAGATACGCCTCGTACAGCAAGTGCTTCAGGTCTCGCAGCGGCCCCGGCGCCACCCGCGGAAGCTGCACTACCCGCTGGCTCCGGCCACGCTTCTCATCGCGACTCATCGCAGCATCATCCCCCGCCTGTCCGATAGCGCGGTCCTGACCAGTCAGATCCCGCTGCAATGTTGCTCCGCCGCTGAAGCCCGTCGCATTTGAAATTGTCGATGCGGAGGGGCGCCAACGTGGAGTCCGAGCCGGCCGGCTGCCAACCGATGACTGTTGTCCGTGGAGGATCCATGCCCCGCATCAAACTCACCCGCCGCGAGCTATTGGCCCTGGCTCGAAGCGCCCTCGGCGGATTCATCGCTGGAGTCACCCGAGCCTTGCTGGATGGCTTCGTCGGCCTGTGAGCCACCCGACATGCTGCGCCTCCTCCTTCGGATAGGCCGACTCCGGAGGAGGATCGCGACCGATCACTACACTCATCGATCCCGCCGTGATCTGTGCTCTCAGGCTGCCCCCTCCTCAGGCTCAGGCAAGAAGGCGGCCCGACCACTGTTATGAGGCCGGAGATGCCGCCGCGAAGACCTGAGGGGTAAGAACAACGCCGCCGCACCAGCTTCCCAGTCCACCTGGCGCTCGGATCCGCTCAGACGCCCCATGCGCCGACCAGCTATGGCTTGCGACTTCTATCCTGGGCTCGGATCTACGGTTACGGCAGCCGCAGCTCACCCCGCATCACCGACATGTGCGTAAGGCCCAAGCCCCCTCGGACACTCACAGCAACGCCCGCCCCGGCCGCTCGGCCGGGGCGGGCGTCGTTCGTTTCCGGTCGGGCCACGGTGCCCCGGGCCGCTCCCCCCTCGTCCGCCCCGGTCGCGTCCCCTGCCGACTTGAGACCCCGGCCCGGCCGGTGTTCTCTTGCCGGGTGAGACGCAGATCGCCGGTTCCGCCCGCCCCGCTCCCCCAGCGTGACGGGATCGATCCCGTACGGGTGCGGCTGCCCGCCGATCCGGACGGGGTGTGGGGCACCGTGCGGGACCATCTGGTCGACCGGTTCCAGGGGGCGATCGGGGCCGGGCGGGTGGACGCCATGCTGGGGGCGGGGCGGTTCGTCGGGGCGGACGGGGTGCTGAGCGGCGACGAGCCGTACGGTGCCGGGCGGTATGTGTGGTTCCACCGGGACTTCGCGCCGGAGGTGCGGGTGCCGTTCGAGGTGGGGATCGTGTACCGGGACGAGCGGATCGTGATCGCCGACAAACCGCACTTCCTCGCCACCACACCGCGTGGGCGGCACATCACCGAGACCGCGCTGGCCCGGCTGCGGCGGGATCTCGGACTGCCCGCGCTGCAGCCCGCGCACCGGCTCGACCGGCTGACGGCGGGGCTGGCGCTGTTCATCGTACGGCCCGAGGACCGGGGCGCGTACCAGGGCCTTTTCAGCGAACGGCGGGTGCGCAAGGAGTACGAGGCGGTGGCGCCGTACGACGGGGCGGTGGCGCTGCCGGTGACCGTGCGCAGCCGGATCGTGAAGGAGCGCGGGGTGATCGCCGCGCGCGAGGAGGCCGGGGCGGTCAACGCGGAGAGCCGGATCGAGCTGGTGGAGCGGCGGGGCGGGCTCGGGCGGTACCGGCTGCTGCCCACGACCGGCCGTACCCATCAGCTGCGGGTCCATATGAACGGCCTCGGGCTGCCGATCCGGCACGATCCGGTCTATCCGGTCGTCCGGGACCCGGCGCCGGACGACTTCACCGCGCCGCTGCAACTGCTGGCGAAGGTCCTGGAGTTCACCGATCCGGTGGACGGACGGTCCCGGCGGTTCGAGAGCGGGCTGCGGCTCGCGGAGTGGGCTCAGGGCGTACCTCCCCGGTCTCCGTGAGTCCGAAAAGCGCGCCCCGGGAGCCGATCGCCCGATTGTGAGACCTGGCTGCCGGGCGGCCCTTATGCTGACCGCTCTGACGGGGTTCACGGGCGGCGGCGGGGGCGGCGGTGCGGGTGCGGAGCGAGGCCGGGCGGGGCCCGGCGGCACGGAGCGGCGCGGGCCACGGGGCGCCGGCGGGCCGGCCCGGCCGGCGGGGGTAGTGCGGTGGCCGGGGCACTGTCCGATCCGTCCCGCTCGTGCGCCGTCCTGATCGGCACCCATACGTACACCGAGCTGGACGACATCCCGGCGGTGGCGAACAACCTCAGCCGGCTGCGGGAGCTGTGCCGTGACCCGGCGGTGTGGGGGCTGGCGGACGAGCGGTGCCGGGTGCTGCCGCAGGCGTCGCGGGAGGCGATCCTGGGGGCGGTGGAGGAGGCGGCCTCCGAGGCGACGGACACGGTGGTGGTGTATTACGCCGGTCACGGTCTGGTCGATCCGCATTCGGGAGAACTGCATCTCGCGCTGTCCTCGTCGCGTTCGGGACCGTCGTACACGGCGCTGCGGTACGAGGAACTGCGGCAGGTCCTGCTGCATCCGTCGGACGGGCGGTCCGCGGCCCGGCGGACCGTGGTGATGCTGGACTGCTGCTGGAGCGGTCTGGCGCTGGACGGCCTGATGCGGGGACCGGACGTCGCGCCCGCGGTCGCCGTCGAGGGCGCGTGTGTGCTCACCGCCACCGCCGCGACCCGGCAGGCGCTGGCTCCGCCGGGCGAGACGTACACCGCGTTCACCGGGGAGCTGATCCGGCTCGTCGAGTCCGGGGTGGCGGGGCGGCCGGCGCTGCTGAGCATGTCGGCGCTGTTCCAGGAGCTGACGGCGGCGCTGACCGCGAAGTCCCGGCCACTGCCCCAGCAGAGCACCCGGCAGACCGCCGGGGAGATCTGTCTGTTCCGCAACCGGGCCGGGGTGCCGGAGGCGAGGCCGGCGGAGGCGAGGCCGGCGGAGGCGGACGGTGCGCCACGGGTTGCGGCGCTCGCGACGGCCGGGAGGGCCGGGCCGCCGGGCGGCGGCCCGGTGTCCCCCGTCCTCTCGCAACCGCTGGACGGCCGGCCGGAGCTGGTCCCGGTGGCGCTCACGGAGACGCTGACGGTGCGGCTGGGCCGCTATCCCGTGACTCATGCGCAGTTCGGCGCCTTCCTGCGCGATCCGGAGAACGCGCGCTGGCTCCCGGCGGCGGCGCGGGCCGCGGGCACGGAGGTGGACGCCAACTACCTGGCGGGCTGGTGCGGTGCGGACTTCCCGGCGGGGCGTGCGGATCACCCGGTGGTCGCGGTGAGCTTTCCCGCGGCGCGGGCGTACGCGGCCTGGGCCGGAGGCCGGCTGGGCGTACCGCTGCGGCTGCCGACCGCGGCGGAGTGGGCGCTGGCGGCGCGGGCCGGGCGGAGCGGGGAGTGGTGGCGCGAGGACATCGCGGCGGGCCGGGTCAACTTCCGGGGCACCCATGGCGAGTTGGCTCCGGTCGGGGAATTCCCACCGAACCCGTACAACATCGGCGATCTGCTCGGTAACGTCTGGGACATCTGCGTGGACGACACAGGGGCGCCGGTGCTGCGCGGCGGTGCCTATGACACTCCCGCGGCCCGGCTGCGGGAGCAACTGTCGCCACGGTCACCGGTCGAGTGCCGCGGGAACGTCGGATTCCGGTGTGCCGGCGACATGTGACGACGAGAGGAGTTCCATGCGGGGGGACGCGGTTGACGAGGTGCTGAAGCGGCTGCCGTACAGCTGGACCGCGGACGAGGCCGAGCGGGTCGGGCAGCGGTTCCGGGAGAGCCGGCCGGCCGCGCCGATGCGCCTGGTGAAGAAGTTGTGGCAGTACTGGCTCCGGATGTCCCCGGACGAGCCGCTGTTCGGCGACACCGAGGACGACATCGCGCTGGTGCTGCACGCCAGGGCGCTGGGGCTGCGGGTGCCGGCCGGTGAGCCCGGGGCCGAGGACGGGCCGGTCGCCCGGTGTGTCCGGCGGGCCCGGGAGGCCGCGGAGTGCGGGCCGTTGTTCCCCGCGCCGCTCGCCTGGGGGCCGCGGGCCGCGCTGGCGCCGCAGGTGCGGGCCGCGCTCCCGTCGTCGCTGGTGCGGGCGTGGGTGGCGGGCGACGATCAGGGCCCGGTGGAGGTGCTGGTGGCCGGTGAGGGCATTCCGGAGATCCGCCAGCAGGTGGTGCAGGCGGCGCTGACCACCTGCCTGCGGGTCAACGGCCTGGGGGACCCGGAGAGCGGCGACTTCGTCGGGGACCACATCGGCGTGGGGCTGATCCGGGTGACGGCCGGGCTGTCCGGCACCCAGCCCTCGCTCGACATCCCGTCGGTGTTCCGCGCCCGGTCGGTGACGGTGGCGGACGCCGCGTCGTCGACGGCCCGTGGTGCGCTGCGCGACTTCGTGGCGCTGCTGCGGTCGCTGGCCCACGAGACCGGGCTGGTGGAGGTCGCGGACCTCGCGTACGCGGATCTGGTGGCCCACACCCAGGGGATGCGGGAGCTCGCGGACCGGGCGGCGGGCGAGACGGACCGGGCGTTCCTGCGGGCGCCGCGCGGCACGGACGACGGGCTGGTGTCGCTGCAGCCGTATCTCCGTACGGTCCGGGGGCAGGGGGCGACCGTGGGGCTGGAGTTCAGCCCGGATCTGTTCACCACGGACGCTTATGTGAGCGTCGAGCAGGCCCATCAGCGGGTGCTGTCGCAGCGGCTGACGATGGACGCCCGGTTGCGCCTGGACCAGCTGGAGACGGAGATCGAGCACCTGACCGCCGATATGCGGGCCTACAAGCGGGCCGGCCGGGAGGAGCGTCAGGCGCTGTGGCCGGCGACCGTGCTGCTGGTGGAGCGGTTCGACGAGCCGACCGGGCGGACCATCCGGCTCACCGAGCCCGAGGAGCTGGAGACCGAGCAGTACTACAACGCCAATGTGCCGCAGCTGATCTCGATGCGGAAGAAGTGGGCCGACCGGATGCGGGAGCTGGTCGAGCAGCTGGAGACGGCGGTGCACCGGCCGCACGCCCCGGCGAAGCAGGTGGCTGCGGGGCGGTGCCTCGACGCGGCGTTACGGGGCGTGGTCCCGGACGAGAGTCCCGCCACCGAACGGGCCTTCCGCGCCTGGTGCCAGGAGGCCGCGCCGATGCTGTGGTTCGAGTGGCGGTGCGCGCTGCGCCGGCACGGCATCGCGCCGGAGGATGTGTTCACCCCGCACACGGTGCTGGTCAGCCGCTATCTGCCGCCGACCGCCGAGGACCCGTCGGTGCTGTTCAGCCATCCGTACACGCTGGTGGACACCGCCCGGTCGGCGGTCCTCGCGGACGCCGGGCGCGCCGTGCTGGTGGTGCGGGACGCCACGGACCACGCCGAGCCGGCCCCGGACGACGCCGACGGGCCGTGCGCGCAAGAGCTCTGGGACGGCCTGGTCGGGCTGGCCGAACAGCCGCAGGCCGAGGCGGAGTTCGCCCGCCAATTCCTCGCGGCGCTGCGGGCGCGGCCGGACGGGATCGCCCGGCGGATGGTCGAGGCGCTCCAGCCGTCCGGGCCGGACGCCGCCGAGGAGGCCCGGATCGAGGCGGCGCTGCGGACCGCGGAACGGCACACCTCGCTCGGTGAGGGGATGGACCGGGCGCTGATGGCGATGCGCAACGAGGCGTTCCTCACCGCTCAGGAGTGTCTGGACGGCGTCCGTACCGAGCCGCGGTGGCAGGCCCGGGTGTGGCTGCTGCGGGCGATCGTGGAGTGCCGGGCCGCCCGGCTGGGGTCCCGGGAGATCCCCGGTCTGCTCGGCCATCAGATGCCGGGCCTGCCCGGTGCCGCGCTGCGGGCCCTGGACGAAGCGGGCAGCGCGGACGAGGAGTTCACCCGGGGCTGGCTGGAGGCGCTGCCGGAGGCCGGTCTCGACAAGGGCATCCGGCGGCTGTTCCAGGGGCTGCCGCGGGCGCGGGCGAACTGCAAGGGCGATCCGCTGAACAAGGTGAGCCCTGAGCGGGAGTACGCGGTGTGGCTCTTCCGGAGCGCGGTGGAGAACGCCCGGCTGGCCCGGCAGCTCGACGAGGCCGGTGAGGAGCTCGCCGAGGACCAGGAGGCCGTCGACGCGGCGCTGGCGAAGCTGGGGCGGGCGCTGGAGGAGATCTTGGTGGGGCCGTACGTCGGGGGGTCGCGCGGGGCGGCCGAGGAGCTCTTCGAGGTCCTCTCCGGGCAGGAACCCCCGCGCTACGGCCGGGTGGCGGGGAGGTAGGGCATGGACAACGAGCTGTATGTCGTGTGGATGGTGCGGACCTCGGAGCGGGCCATGGCGGCGGCCGAGGAGGCGCTCGGCAACTTCGCCGCGCACGATCTGCTGCACCGGATCGGGCGGTTCGGCCAGGCCGAGGGCAAGCTGGCGGAGCTGGCTGCCCGGGTCCGGGCCGTCTTCACCCCGCCCGAGCTGCCGGCGGTGTTCACCGGGCGGCATCTGCATCTGCTGGTCGGCCCGACCGCGCAGCCACTGCTGGCGGGGCTCCTGCGGTGCCCGGAGTCCGATGTGTTCGCGACCCTCTTCGACGCCCATCAGCTGGCCCAGGCGCTGCGGGAGGCGGGGCAGCAGCAGGACGGGGTCGACGACGCCGAGTTGCTGCTGCTGGCGCTGCTGGCCCGGCTGCCGCGGCTCGCCGCCCGGCACGGTCTGGAGTCCCGCGACTGGGGCGGCTTCGTCGAGGGCCGGGGCTGGCTGACCCCGTACGCACAGGACCGGCTCACCGAGCGGGCCCGGCGGCGCGGGTGGCCCGCCGATGCCGCTCCGACGCAGATCCTGGCCGGGGTGCTGGAAGGCGTCGGCGGACGGCAAGACGGCGACGGGGCGGCGCAGTTCGACGCGCTGGCGCTGATCGAGCTGCGCCGGCGGCTCGGTCTGCTCAGCGAGCAGCTGCGTGACAACGCGCTGGAGCACGCCGAGAAGGCCGCGCTGCTGGCGCCCGATCTCAGCAGTGTCAGCCGGCTGCCCGCCTGGCTGGAGCTGTACGAGCGGCAGGCGGTGGCGGTGGGGATGCGGCGGCTGTTCACCGGTTCGGTGACGGTCGGCGAGCAGCTCAACGGGCTGTACAGCCGGCCGCCGCAGGAGAGCGGCCGGCCCAAGCCCGACGCGAGCCTGGAGGTGATCAACGAGGTCCGCTACGGCTTCCTGAAGCGGCGGATGTCGTTCGACATCGCCTGCGAGGTGGAGGGGCAGTCGCACCCCGTGGTCGTGCTGCGCTGCCGGGGCGTGACCCCGGAGCAGTATCCGGCCGTCCGCGACACCGTCCACCAGCTGCAGGGCAGCGATCTCGCCGGACAGGGCGAGAGCCTGGGCGAGCGGCTGCTGAACACCGCGGTGCCGCAACGCCTCGGCCTGCCGGGCCGGTTGCGGTCCGCGCTGCAGGAGTACGGCGCCGAGGCGATCCAGTGCGTGGTGCTGACCGGTATCCGGCAGCCGGTCTCCGTGCCCGCGCCCTGGCGCGACCATCTGGGCACCTCGCTGCCGTACGCGTCCCCGTCCGGCGCGGACAGCGTGTTTCCCTCGGTGCCGGACGTGACGCGGGCGCTGCGGGCGAGCGTGCCGGGGTCGCGACAGGTCGTCGAGGTGGACTGAGGCATTCCACGGCATTCCCAACTATCCTGTGACAACACGGAGTTGTTCACCATGCGATCTCTCCGGGAGGGCCGGTGCCCACGACGAGCAACCCTGCGATCCGTAATCTGCTGACGCTGGACGGTGCGGTGACACCGGCCGCTCCGGCCGGGTCCGGTGCCGCATCCCGGGCAGCCGTCCCGGACCGTCCGATCACGCTCGACGACATCGTCGTCAAGACCCTGACCGTGTTCGGTGTCCTGGTGGCGAGCGCCTTCCTCACCGTCTTCCTGGACCTCGGGTTCCTCGCCCTGCCCGCGCTGTGCGCCGGGCTGGGCATCGCGGTCTTCCTGTCCCTGCGGCCCCGGCCCGGTGCCGCGCCGGCCCTGGCGTTCGCGACGGTGCAGGGCATCGTGCTGGGCGAGGCGACACAGTTCTTCGACGCGCTGCACCCGGGGGTCGGGACCCAGGCGGTCATCGGCACCGGCTGCGTCTTCGCCGGCACGCTGGCGGCGTATCGCACGCGGCGGGTGCGGGTCAGTACGAAGATGACGCGCTGGGCGGTCGGGGCGGCGCTCGGGCTGCTGGCGCTGCTGGTGGCGGACCTGGTCGCGTGGTGGGGGTTCGGCGCGGACCTGGGGCTGCGGGAGGGTGGCGCCCTGGCCATCGGTGTCAGTCTGGTGGCGGTCGCCGCCGCGTCCTTCTTCTTCCTGCTGGAGTTCGAGGCCGCGAGCCGCTTCCTGCGGTCCGGTGCCTCCCACCGGTGGGCCTGGTACGTCGCGTTCGGGCTGGCCGTGACCCTGGTCTGGCTCTACCTGGAGATCCTGCGACTGCTGTCGTACCTCCGGTGGTGGTGAGGCCGCAGCCGGCCCCGTGGCGGCGAGGCCGCAGCCGGCTCCCCCTCCCCCGCGAATTTCCGGTGCGGGCGGCCGCCCGGCCTGCGTAGGGTGCGCGGGTCCGCGGAGTGTCCGTGGAGTGGGAGAAGGGCTGACGGGGCAGATGCTGATCTTCGACGCCGATGACACGTTGTGGGAGAACAACGTGATCTTCGAGCGGGTCATCGACGAGTTCCTGGCGTGGATGGCCGGCCCCGGGCTCGACCGGGCCGGGGTGCGGGACGTGCTCGACGGGATCGAGGCGGCGAACGCGCGGACGCTCGGATACGGCAGCAAGGTGTTTCTGCACAGCCTCGGGGAGTGTGTGGCGCGGCTGCGCGGGCGGGCCGCGACCGCCGAGGAGTCGGCGCGGATCGCGGGCTGGACGGCGGCGTTCGCCGGGGACCGGGTGGAGCTGCTGCCCGGGGTGGCCGAGACCCTGGCCGAGCTGGCCCGGCGGCACGAGTTGCTGCTGCTGACCAAGGGCGACACCGAGGAGCAGGAGCGGAAGGTGGCGGCCTCCGGGCTGACCGGGCACTTCCGGGGCGTGCACATCGTCGCGGAGAAGGACCTCACCACCTATGAGGAGCTGATCCGCGCCTACGACCTGGTGCCGTCCGCGACCTGGATGATCGGGAACTCCCCGAAGTCGGACATCCTGCCCGCCCGTTCGGCGGGCCTGAACGCGGTGTTCATCCCGCACGACCACACCTGGGTCCTGGAGCACGAGGAGCTCGACCCGGCCGACGACAAGGTGCTGCGGCTGCCGGCGTTCGCCGAGCTGCTGCGCCACTTCTGAGCGGGGTGAGGGGAGATGACGACGGTGCGGCCGAAGGTGTCCTGTGTCTTCGTGTGCCATGACGGCGCCGGGCGGGTGCTGCTGGCCCGGCGGAGTGGCGGGGCCAGGGACGAGCCGGGGACCTGGGACTGCGGCGCGGGGGCGCTGGAGTTCGGGGAGACCTTCGAGGCGGCCGTGGCGCGTGAGGTGCGGGAGGAGTACGGCGTGCGGCCGCTCGGCATCGAGCAGATCGGGGTGCGCAATGTGCTGCGCGGCGATCCGGTCGACTCGCACTGGGTCGCGGTGGTCTTCGCCGTACGGGTGGCGCCGGACGGGGTGACGCTCGGCGAGCCGCACAAGTTCGACGCGCTCGGCTGGTTCGCCCCGGATGCGCCGCCGGTGCCGCTGCATTCGCAGTGCGGGGAGACGCTGGCGCTGTTCGGGGCGCACACGGGGGTCCGGCCGGGCGGCGTGGCAGGTCGGTGACGGTCGCGCCGGGCCTCACGCGTGCGGGTGCGCGCCGGGCGGGGCGGGGCAACGGCCCCCGCCCCGCCCCTTCTACAGCGGTGCGATGTCGGTCAGTTCACCGCCCTCCACGGACATCCAGCGGGTGATGCCGAGGTCCCGGAGGAACGTCAGATCGTGGCTGACGACGAGGAGCGCGCCCTCGTAGGACTCCAGGGCGGTGACCAGCCGGCGGACCGACGCCAGGTCGAGGTTGTTCGTCGGCTCGTCGAGCAGCAGCAGCTGCGGGGCCGGTTCGGCCAGCATCAGCGCGGCGAGCGAGGCCCGGAAGCGTTCGCCGCCGGAGAGCGTGCCGGCCCGCTGGTCGGCGCGGGCACCCTTGAACAGGAAGCGGGCGAGCCGGGCCCGGATGCGGTTGTTGGTCGCGTCCGGGGCGAAGCGGGCGACGTTCTCGACGACGGTCAGCTCCGGGTCGAGCACCTCCAGCCGCTGGGGCAGGAAACGGTACGGGACATGGGTCTCGGCGGTACCGGCCTCCGGCGGGATCTCCCCGGCGACGGTCCGCAGCAGCGTGGTCTTGCCGGAGCCGTTGTGGCCGGTGAGCGCGATCCGTTCGGGGCCGCGCAGCTCCAGATGGGCGTGGCCGCCGTAGCGCGTGCGCAGGTCGCGCAGGGTGAGGACGGTCCGGCCCGGCGGCACGGCGGTGTGCGGCAGATCGACACGGATCTCGTCGTCGTCGCGGACCGCCTCGGCGGCCTCGTCGAGCCGGTCCCTGGCCTCCTTGAGGCGTTCGGTGTGCATGATGCGGTGCTTGCCCGCGGATACCTGGGCCTCCCTCTTGCGCTCGTTCATGACGATCTTCGGCTCGCGCTTGTTGGCGCTCATCTTGTTGCCGTAGCGGACCCGGCGGGCCAACTTGATGTGGGCGTCGGCCAGTTCGCGCTTCTGGCGCTGTACGTCGGCCTCGGCGACCCGCAGCATCCGCTCGGCCGCCTCCTGCTCGACGGCCAGGGCCTGTTCGTAGGCGGAGAAGTTGCCGCCGTACCAGTGGACCTCGCCGTCGCGGAGGTCGGCGATCCGGTCGACATGTTCGAGGAGTTCGCGGTCGTGGCTGACCACGACGAGCACTCCGGACCAGCCGGCGACCGCGGTGTACAGCCGCTCCCGGGCCGCCCGGTCGAGGTTGTTGGTGGGCTCGTCGAGCAGCAGGACGTCCGGCCGGCGCAGCAGCAGGGCTGCCAGCCGCAGCAGGACGGATTCGCCGCCGGAGACCTCGCCGATGGTGCGGTCGAGGTCGATGCCGGGCAGTCCGAGCTGGTCGAGGGTGGCGCGGGCGCGCTCCTCGACGTCCCAGTCGTCGCCGATGGCGGTGAAGTGCTCCTCGCTCGCGTCACCGCCCTCGATGGCGTGCAGCGCGGCGCGCGCGGCGTGGATGCCGAGCGCCTCGTCGACCCGCAGGGCGGTGTCGAGCGGGGCGTGCTGGGGAAGGTAGCCGACCTCGCCGGCGACCTTGACGGTCCCCGCGGTCGGGGTGAGTTCGCCCGCGATCAGCTTCAACAGGGTTGACTTCCCCGCCCCGTTGAGGCCGATCAGACCCGTACGGCCGGGGCCGACGGACAGCGGGAAGCCCTCCAGGACGGGGCTGCCGTCGGGCCAGGTGAAGCCGAGGCCGGTGCAGACGATGGAGGCGGCGGACGCGGAGGCGGCGGACGTAGACATATGGGTCTCCTGGGCGCGGGTGGGGAGAACTGCGGAATGCGCTGGGAGACACCGCGTCGGAACGCCGGGTGTGCCGGGGTACGCCGTGGGAGTACGCCGAGGTCACGGACGGGCCGCGCGAGGCACGATTCGCCGCTCCGGAAACCGGAAGCACGGGGCGAATCACCACTCACGGGCGCGGTGTCTCAGGACCTCAGACGAGCAACGGCCTTCTCCGATCGGCGGCGGCAGGAACGCTGTTGACGGTACGGGGAACGCCGTCGAAATGCAAACGCTATTTTCGTTGCGTTTGGCGGAGAGGGGTGGAGGGTGCGGTGCCGCGAGTTGTAGAAGGCGGCGCGGCCGGGCGCCGGGCCGGTCATGTCGGCACCGGACCGGCCGTCCGCCCCCCGGCGGCGTCCCGACCGTCCCGGCCGGACCTCCCGGCCTCTACTCCCCCGCCCCGGCGCGCGGCCGCAGGCGCACCCGCGCCGGACCCGTCGCCTGCAGGGTGATCCCGGCGGAGACCGGCACCTCCTCGTCCACGGCGTCGAGTTCGTAAGCGCGCAGCAGCACGGCCAGCGCCAGCACGGACTCCAGCATCGAGAAGTGCTGCCCGATACAGGCGCGCGGCCCGCCGCCGAACGGGAACCAGGCGTAGCGGTGCCGCTCCGCCTCCCGCTCCGGTGCGAAGCGCCGCGGGTCGAAGCGCTCCGGGTCCGCCCACAGGTCCGGGTGGCGGTGGGTGACCCAGGGCGCGACGACCACATCGGCGCCGGCCGGTATACGGAATCCGCCGATCTCGGTGGCCGCCACGGCCCGGCGGCTGATCACCGGCGCCGCCGGATACAGCCGCATCGACTCCTTGAGCGCCTGCGTCAGATACGGCAGGCGGTCCAGATCGTCGGCCGTGGGGGTGCGGTCGCCCAGTACGCGGTCCAGCTCCGCACGGACCCGGGTCTGTTCCTCGGGGTGCCGGGCGAGGAGATGGAGGGTGAAGGCGAGGGAGGTCGCGGTGGTCTCGTGCCCGGCCAGCAGGAAGATCAGGACCTGTTCGCGGACCTCGGTCGCGTCCAGGGAGCCGTCCTCGTCGTTGCCGGCCGCGGCGAGAAGGGAGAGCAGGTCCTCGCCCGCGCCGTCGCCGTCGTCCCCGTCCCCGGCACTCTCGCGGGCGGCCCGCCGGTCCGCCACGATGCGGTCGCACAGCGCGTTCAGCTCGTCGGTGGCGGCCCGCGCCCGCTGGTTCCCGGGGGTGGGCCACTCGCGGGGGATCTTCACGGGGACGTAGGCACGCCGTACGACATAGGCGTTGATGACCGGGGCGCAGCGGTGGATGGCGTCCACCGCCGCCTCCGCGTCCAGCCCGAAGAGGATGCGGGAGACGGTGCGCAGCGCCAGCCGGTTCATCTCGGGGACCAGGTCCACGGTGGCGCCGTCCGCGGTCCGCCAGCGTTCGGCGAGGCCGGCGGACTCGGTGGTCACCGCCGACGCGTAGCCGTCGACGCGGCGCTTGGTGAACAGCGGCTGCACCAGGCGCCGCTGTCTGCGGTAGTCGGCGTCCTGGCTGGTCAGCAGGCCGTTGCCGAAGGCCTGCCGGACCTCCTCGTAGAGCGGGTGGTCCTTGCGGAAGTTGGCGGCCTGGGAGGCGAGGATCTGCTGCACGCCCTCGGGCGCGAAGACCGCGTGGAACACGCTGCGCAGGCCGGGCGGCCCGGCTTCCAGACGGACCACGTCACCGTGCGCCCGCTGGGCGCTTAAGAACGTGCCGAGGGAGTCGCGCCGGAGGTCGAACATCGAGCCGAGCACGGGGAGGCCGGCCGGGCCGGGTATCACGCCTTCCGGGGCGGAGCCGGGCTGAGGGTGGGATTCGCTCAGGTGCATGCCCGATGTCTATCCCGGCCGGCCGGGTTTCTATCCCGGCGCGGGGCGTCGCAGCGTCCCCCGTACCCGGCGCGGGCCGTCACAACGCCCCACGTAGCATGACGCGGTGAGCAACAAGCCTGCCCGACGGACCGCCACCCCGCCCGCGTGCCGGGTCACCGTGTGCCGTGGCTGCTGCTGCGGCGACGCGGCGAAGATCCCGGGCGTCGACCACGCCGGACAGATCTCCCGCCTGCGCGCGGCGCTCGACGGCGCGGCCCCGGTGCGTGCCTCGGAGTGCCTGGACGTCTGCGACCAGGCCAATGTGGTCGTGGTCCAGCCGTCGCCCGCGGGCCGGGCGGCCGGCGGGCGCCCCGTCTGGCTGGGACTGGTCAACGATGACGACGCACTGGCGGACATCGCCGCCTGGATCCACGCCGGTGGCCCCGGCCTGGCGGAGCCGCCGGGCGTGCTCGACCTGTACGCGATCACGGTGTCGCGACGGGTGCGGGAGGGGCTGGAGGGTTAGGTTCTGTCCGGCGGATCATGTGACCGCCCCGCCCCGGGCCCTGTCCTGTTCGTGAGGCGGGGCGGGGCCCGGGGCGGGGCGGTCTGACGCAGGATCAGTGGGCACGACTCGTACCGCGTCCGCCGAAGACTGGTCGCCGGGCCGGCGGTTGAGCATCACCGGAACGACAGTCGGCCACTCGCGGTGCGGCATGAAGGAGTGAACCGAGGGGCGGACGGCAGGCGCCAAGTGCGGTGCCCCGGAACAGAGTTGCCGTGCGGTGCGCGAATGTGCCGGACCGGGATATTTTGCATTCATTCTGCAACCGTTCTCGCTTTTGTTGCTGTCTGTCTCTGCAACACCCCTTCCGTCCCACCGGGCCCACAACTCAGCGGGACGGATCCGAGGGGCGACCGATGTGTTACCCATTGGAGGATTTGTGCGCAACCGAACCAGGAGCATGGTGGCAGGCGCTCTGGGCGCCGCCTTGGTCGCGGCCGCGACCGGCGGCGCCATGGCAGCACCGACGGACGGCAACGGGCGGGGCCAGGACCAGCCGTCCACGAGTGCTGCCGAGCGGAGCAAGATCACCCAGGGCGACCTCGACGGCGACGGCCACGCCGACCTCGGTGTGGGAGCGCCCGAGGGCACCGTCTCCGGGAAGTCCAAGGCGGGCTACGTGGGCGTGACCTACGGCGCCAAGGGTGGCGTCGACACCAAGCGGCACAGCACACTGACCCAGGCCAGCCCAGGCGTGCCCGGCACTCCGGAGGCCAAGGACGGCTTCGGCTCGACCGTGGTGCGCGGCGACGTGGACGGGGACGGTTACGCCGACCTGGTCGTCGCCGCGAACAACGAGGCCATCGGCAGCACCACGCAGGCCGGTTCCGTCACGATCGTCTTCGGCTCCAAGAGCGGCCTGTCCGGCGACGCCATCGCCTTCCACGCGCCAAAGGTCGCCGCCAACGCACACTTCGGCGACCAGATAGCCGTGGGCGACCACAACAAGGACGGCCTCAGCGACCTCGCCATCTCCGACGGCACGAAGGTGCAGCTCGTCAAGGGCGCGAAGAACCTGCGGGAGACCGCGACCCCGAAGATGACCAGCGTCACCCCGCCCGGCGGCGGCGTCAGCGTCGAGCACCTGGCCTCCGGCGACATCAACGGGGACGGCTACACCGATCTCGTCACCGTCGCCTCCGAGGACTCGCCCTCCGACGAGGGCACCCTCGGCGTGCTGCCCGGCTCTTCCGGGGGCCTGAAGAGCACGCCGCTGGGCAAGAACATCCCGCTGCCGTTCGCGCAGTACCGCCCCGTGGTCGGCGACATCAACGGCGACGGGAAGGAGGACGTCGTCACGGACACCGGCTTCTCGGACGGTCCGCAGGAGCAGAAGCTGCGCACCTACCCCGGCACCGCCGGCGGGCTCGACTCGGCCGAGCCGGTGGACTGGAAGGGCACGGCGCAGGAGGGCGAGGCCATCCGGCTGGCCGACTTCGACGGCGACGGCCACGATGACCTGGTGGTCAGCAACACCGGCGCCGAGGCGCCCGGGGGCTACAACGACGCCGGTGCCATCACCGTGCTCAAGGGCACCGCGAACTGGCTGACCGACGAGGGGGCGCAGACCTTCTCGCTCGACACCGAGGGCGTCCCTGGCTCCATGGTGGGCAACGACAAATTCGGTACGTCCGTCTCGCCGGCCGACTACAACGGTGACGGCAAGGCGGACCTGGCCGTAGGCATCCCGAACCGCACCGGGGGCGTCGGCGCGGCGGCCCTGCTGTACGCGGGCACCGACGGACTGAGCGCCAAGGACTCGTCACTCATCAACCCGAGTGACCTGGGTTCCCCGGCGACGAAGGGCCGCTTCGGCACGGAGCTGACGAACCCGGCGAAGTAGGCCCGCACGCTGGGGCCTGTTCCGGCAGATCACGTCCATGTCGGCTGGCGGGTTCGCCGTTGCCGACATGGGGCGGGGTGATCTGACAGATGCCGAGTGGGAACGGCTGCGGCCGTTCCTGCCGGTCAGTAACCGGCGCTGCGGATGGTGGCGGGATCACCGCACGCGTGACGCCGGGGCGCCGCCCGCCCCGCGCTCGCCCATACGTCCCCGTCGCCGCGACCGGTCAGCGGTTGGCGGATGGCAGATGGCGGTTACCGGAGTCTTACGGCCCCGGACCCGACTGCCCACGCCCGCCCCCGGTGGTGTTGGCTTGGCCCCATGACGCACCTCCCGGGAAGGGCACACTGACCCCGTGCACCCCTCCACACCGCCCTCCGCGCCGCCGTCCGTTCCCTCCCACGGGCCGCCGCGCCGCGTCCTGGTGGTCGAGGACGATCCGACCGTCGCCGAGGTCGTCACCGGCTACCTCTCCCGCGCCGGCTACACCACGGCACACGCCGCCGACGGTTTCGCCGCCCTCGACCGGGCCGCGGAGTTCCGTCCCCATCTCGTCGTACTCGATCTGATGCTGCCCGGAATCGACGGCCTGGAGGTGTGCCGCCGGCTACGGCGCGGCGACGGGCCCCCGGTGCCGGTGGTGATGCTGACCGCGCGCGGCGAGGAGGCGGACCGCATCCTGGGGCTGGAGCTGGGTGCGGATGACTATGTGACCAAGCCGTTCAGCCCGCGGGAACTGGTGCTGCGGATCGGCTCGGTGCTGCGCCGGGCGGAGTCCGCACCGCCGGCCGCGGCGCCCGCCGCCGTCCTGCGGGCCGGGGATCTGTGTGCCGACCCCGGCGGCCGACGCGCCGACCGGGCCGGGCGGCCGCTCGCCCTCACCGCCCGCGAGTTCGACCTGCTGCTGTTCCTGATGCGCCACCCCGGGCGGGTGTTCTCCCGCGAGGAGCTGCTGCACCACGTCTGGGGCTGGGAGTTCGGCGATCTGTCGACGGTGACCGTCCATGTGCGACGCCTGCGCGAAAAGATCGAGGCCGATCCGGCCGCGCCGCAGCTGGTGCGGACCGTCTGGGGCGCCGGCTACCGCTTCGACCCGGCAACGGACGGGCCGGCAACGCACGAGCCGGCGGACGACGGGCCGCCGCCGGACAACGGGCTGCTGCCGGGGGACGAGCCACTGCCGGAGAACGGTCCCCTGCCCGCAGTGGACCTGCCCAGAGGGGACCTGCGCCCATGACCGACTTCCTGCTCATCGTGGCGCTGGCGGCGCTCGGCGCGGCGCTGGCGGGACTGCTCGCCGCGCCCGCGGTACGGACGCTGCGGCGGCGCTCGGTCGCGCTGTCGCTGTTCGCGGTGGCGGCGCTGGCCGTGGCCGCGATGGCGGCGGGAACGGTGGCGGTCGCCCAGGCGATGTTCCTGTCCGGGCACGACCTGGGCGTGGTGATGGCGGTGGTGGCCGTCTCCGGGGTGGTGTCGCTGGCGGCGGCGCTGCTCTTCGGACGGCGGATCGCGGCGGGCAGCCGGGAGCTGGCGCGCTCCGCCCGTACGGTCGGCAGCGAGGGCGGCTTCGTGGCACCCGCCGAACCCCCCACGGCCGAACTGACCGCACTGTCCCGGGCGTTGGAGGAGACCAGCGCCCGGCTCGCCGAGGCACGCGAGCGGGAACGGGCCCTGGACGCCTCCCGGCGCGAGCTGATCGCCGGTATCTCGCACGATCTGCGCACCCCGCTCGCCGGACTGCGGGCGATGGCCGAGGCGCTGGAGGACGGGGTCGCCGAGGACACCGCCCGCTATCACGCTCGGATGCGCATCGAGGTGGACCGGCTGGCCGCGATGGTCGACGACCTCTTCGAACTCTCCCGCATCCAGGCCGGTGCGCTGGCCCTGTCGCTGTCGCGGGTGTCGGTGTACGACCTGGTGGACGACGCCCTCGCCGGGGCCGGGCCGCTGGCACGGGCGAGCGGGGTGCGGCTGGTGGACGGCGGGGTGGTACCGCTGCCCGTACGGGTGGACGCCCAGCAGATCACCCGCGTCCTGAGCAATCTGCTGGTCAACGCGATCCGCGCCACGCCCACCGAGGGCACCGTGGCGGTCAGCGCCCGGCACGAGGAGGGCCGGGTGGTCCTCGCGGTCGAGGACGCCTGCGGCGGCATCCCCCCGGAAGACCTGCCGCGGGTCTTCGACACCGGCTGGCGCGGCGGCGCGGCCCGCACCCCACGCGCGGACGGCCAGGGCGGCGCCGGCCTGGGCCTGGCCATCGTCCACGGCATCGTGACGGCCCACGAGGGCCGGGCAACGGTACGGAACACCGCTGCGGGCTGCCGCTTCGAGGTCGAACTGCCGGCGGCGGAGGCACCGGCGGGGGTGTGAGAGTACGGGGATACGGCGCCCCTCACCGGCGCGCCGCCGCCTCGCCCCGCTCCCCCGCCCCGGAGTCAGGCTCATCGCCCTCCCCCTCCGCCGCGCCCCCTACCGGCAGGTCGCGGACCGTCCGGACCGGGGAGAAGAGCAGGATCAAGGCGGCGAGCGGGACGGCGGCCGTGAGGAGCCACATCGCGGGGCGGGTGCCGAGGATGGAGCCGAGGGTGCCGCCGAGGAGGGCGCCCAGCGGGAGGGTGCCGTAGTTGAGGAAGGCGCTGCTGGCGACCAGTCGGCCGAGTAGCGGGGGTGGGCAGTAGCTCTGCTGGAAGCCCGCCTTGAGGATGTTGCCGGCCACCACGCCCGTGCTGACGCCGAAGCTGCCCGCGACGTAGAGCAGCGCCCCGGCGCCCGGGGAGGTGAGGGGGATGAGCAACGCCGTGCCGGAGACGCCGAGTTCGAACAGGAGCATGGCGCGCGCGGTGCCGATCCGGGCGGCCGTGCGGCGTACGACGAAGGCGCCCGCGATGCCTCCCGTACTGGCCATCGCCAGCAGCCCGCCGACCGCGCCGGACGGCAGTCCGACCTCGCGGACCAGGAAGACCGCGGTGAGGGACTGGTACCCCATCAGCGCGAGGTTGGAGGCGGCGCCGAAGAGCGTCAGCGTACGGAACCAGCGGTCACCGGCGACCAGCCGCAGGCCCTCGGCGACCTCCCCGGACAGTGACCGCGGCGCGTCCTCCCGGGCCGCCGGGCGGGGTTCGCGGTGCCGGATACCGAGCAGGCACACCAGCGCGATGAGGAAGGTGGCGGCATGGGCGAAGAAGCCGTTGACAGCGCCGGTGAGTTGGGCGATGAGGCCGCCGGTGCCCTGTCCGGCGATCTGGGCCGCGGAGGCGCTGCCGTGCAGCTTGGCGTTGCCCTCGGCCTGGTCGGCGGGGCCGAGCAGGGTGGGGAGGTAGGCGCTGTACGCGGTCTGGAAGAGGACCGCGGCGGCGCCGGTCAACAGGGCCACGGTGATCAGCGAGCCGAGGCCGGGTCCGCCGGACCGGGCCAGGAGCGGTACGGATGCGAAGAGCACCGTCGAGAGCGTCGCGGCGGCCAGCATCAGGGGGCGGCGGCGCACGCGGTCCACCCACACTCCGACCGGGAGGCCGATCAGCAGCCAGGGCAGCCAGCCGCAGGCGCTGATCAGCCCGACCGCGAAGGTGGAGGCGTGCAGGGTGGATACCGCGACCAGCGGCATCGCCACCGTGCTGACCGCCGCCCCGAACTTCCCCGCCGTCTCCGCACACCACAGCAGCCGGAAGTCGCGGTGCCGGCGCAGGAGTCCGCTCACCGCTCGTCCCGTTCCCGGCGGGGGAAGGACTGGAGCTGGACGATCACGGGCCGGGCCTCCTCGGTACCGGGCGCCGCGCCGCCCTCGGCTGCCGCCTCCCGGTGCCGGACGACCACTGCCTCCAACTCCGCGTTGAGTGCCGTGAGTCCGTCCGGTGTCAGACGCAGGTCCGCCCAGCGGGAGAGGGTGCCGGCATCGCGCCACTCCGGGGCCCAGTCCTCGGCGAGGTAGGTGGAGACCTGGCCGAAGTCGCGGTGGACGGTCTCGTGCAGATAGACCGAGAGGGCGCCGCGGCTGTCGGGGTCTTCGCGGAAGTCGTTGGTGTCGAGGCGGCGGGCCTCCCGCACCGCCCGCCACCAGCGTTCGCGCCGGGTGCCGCGGCCGGTCTCCTCCTCGATGAAGCCGTGCTCGGCGAGGTGGCGCAGATGCCAGCTGACCGTGCCGGTGTTCTCGTCGAGGCGCCGGCCGAGTCCGGTGGCGGTGTCCGCGCCGTCGAGGGTCAGCAGGTCCAGGATGCGCATCCGCAGGGGGTGGGCCAGGCCGCGCAGGCTGCGGGCGTCCATACGGCGCACGGGAGGGGCGGCGGACGGCCGCGTTCGTGGCCGTGACCGCGACTCGGACGGGGTCTCGGACGCGGACTCGGGCGGGGGCTCGGGCCGGTTCCGTTGCTCGGAGGCATGACTCATGGGCGACAGCCTAGAGTTGCAGAGACTCCTCTGCAGAGACTTCTCGGCAGAGGAGTCTCTGCAACTCCATGAGGAAGAGGATGTTCCGGCAACTCACCTGCCTCTAGCGGACGTTGTTCTCGTGGTCCCACAACGGGTGTTCGCGGCGGGCCCATTGGGCGTCGACCGATCCGGTGCGCAGACCGCGACGGGACTCGGGGTCGCCGTACGCCTTCCAGACATGGCCGGCGATCACGAGGACCACGGCGAGTGCGAGCCAGTCATGGACGAAGGTGGCGCCGGTGCGCCAGGCCAGGGGGGCAAGACCGGTGAACCACATCAACAGGCCGGTGCCCAGCATCACGAGCACCGCGCCGGCGATCCAGGCGGCGTAGAGCTTCTGGCCGGCGTTGAACTTTCCGGCCGGCCGGCCGCCCCGGCGGCGGAGCGCGGCGCGCAGCCAGGCGCGGTCGTGCGGGCCGTAGCGGTTGAGGCGGGTGAGGTCGGCGCGCAGCGCGCGGGAGGTGAGGCCCAGCAGCAGCGGGACGGGCAGCAGGATGCCGGACCACTCGTGGAGGGTGACCATCAGGGCGCGGCGGCCGACGAGTTCGGCCAGGAAGGGGAGGTAGAGGCAGCCCGCGGTGAGGATGCAGACGGTCATCAGGGTCGCGGTGGCCCGGTGCACCCGGTGCTCGGCGCGGGTGAAGCGGGGGACGCGGGGGCGCGCGGGAGCCGGCGCGGCGGGGTGGTCAGGTCGTGGGGGCATCGTCGCGTCCGTTCGAGCGGCCGACCCAGGCGTCGACGTCATATCCACGGTCCTCCCAGTATCCGGGCTCGACTCGGTCGGTGACCGTGATGCCGGAGAGCCACTTCGCCGACTTGTAGAAGTACATCGGCGCGACGTACAGGCGCACCGGACCGCCGTGCGCGTGGGCGAGCGGTTCGTCCTGCATCCGCAGGGCCACCAGGACGTCGTCGCGGCGGGCCTGTTCGAGGGTGAGCGACTCGCTGTAGGCGCCGTCGAAGCAGGTGAAGCGGACGGCCTTGGCCCCGGGGCGGACCCCCGCGGCGTCGAGCAGGGCCGAGAGCCGGACGCCTTCGAAGGGGGTGTGGGGCACCCGCCAGCCGGTGACGCACTGGACATCGCGCACCAGCCGGGTCTGCGGCAGCCGGCGCAGGTCGGCGAGGCGGTAGCTCGCGCGGTGGCGCACCAGGCCGCCGACCGTGAGCCGGTAATTGTGGGCGTCCTTCTCCGGTACGGAACCGGTCACCGAGTAGTAGCGGAAACCGCCGCCGCCCGGGAGCAGGCCGGTGAGGCCGGTGGGGTCCTTCTGTGCGGCGGCGCCGAGGGTGCTGTCGTAGGTGCGCTGGAGGAAGGGGGCCGTGGCCACACCGGCGGCGCCGGCGGCGAGCATGCCGAGCACCACCCGGCGGCCCACGGGGGTGCCCCGCCCGTCCGCGCCGCCGCCCGCCGCGCGGTCCGGTTTCGTGTCCCTGGTCATCCCCCGATTCGAACACCGGGCGGGCGCCGGGGCCAGCCTCCCGGCCCCGGCGTCAGACTTTCGTCATCCGCGCCCCCGGAGGCACGGTGCGGTGGTGTCCCCGGCCCGGCGCAGTGCGGTGTCGCGGGCGGCCCGGAAGGCGCCGTCGGCGTCGCGCCCCGTGTACGACCACGGTGCCCGGGTGGGGTGCGGGCCGATGCGCTGGAAGAGCGCGGCCGCCTCGGCCATCCGCCCCTCGTGGAAGGTGGCATGGGCGAGGAAGTTGAGGTCGACCTTGCCGCGCGGGTGGTCCTCGCCGCCCCATTCCAGCCACCAGTCGAAGGCCTCCCGCAGGATGCGGTGGGCGCGCGGGGTGGACCAGTGGTTCCGGCCGGCGGGGCCGGGACGTACCCGGCCCGCGGTGGTCAGGACGCGGTAGCGCTCGGTGTGCGCCACGAGGGGGAGCAGGGCGAGCGGTGAGTCGGCCGGGGCCCGCGCCGCGGCACGGGCGGCGAAGTCGTGGACCGGGTGCCGGAGGTCGTCGCGGACGCCCGGCTGCCGTTCGGCCAGCGCGGCCGCCATGAGGTGGTGGGCGTGGTGGTGGTCGCGGTGCCGGGCCCGGATCTGCTGGAAGGCGTGCTCCAGGGCCTCCGCGGTGCCGGTGCGGCGGGCGAGGATCAGCGCGCCGAGCCACGGCGTGGGGTCGTCGGGCAGCATCCGGGCGGCGGTGGCGCAGGCCGCGGCGGCGGCCTCCGGGCTGCTCTCGCCGTGCAGCGCGAGCCGGACGGTGGCGAGGGCCAGGAGGGTGGCCGCGTCGCCGCTGTCCGGTTCGGCGAGCCGCCAGTCGCCGGCCCGGGCGGCGCTGCCGGGTGTGGTGGCGAGGACGGTTAACCGGTGTCCGCGCAGGTCCCAGTCGGCACCTGTCCCGGCGAGCAGGGTACGTACCCGGGCCCATTGGCCGAGCACCAAGGCATCGGCGGCGACCGCCAGTTGGGAGTCGTCCAGGGCCGGGATGAGGACCGGGCCGGCCGGACAGCGAGCGCGTCCGGTCGGTGGCGTGGGCGTGGGTGATGGGGAAATCGAAATCACGGGTCAGGGGCTCCATGACGCGCCGCACCGGCCGGATCAACCCCCTGAGTCGTCCTCAGTGGGGTGGGACCGGATCACGCGCGCCTCTACAGAGGGTGATGGCTTGGTCCGCACCAGTCATCACGCAAAGCAAAGCGCTACGTAGAGCTCCCCGTCAAGACGGGAAGGGGAATGGCTGGATCCGCCAACCCCCCTTCCGTATCACGGAATTGAGCGGACGGCTAACGGAAGGCGAAGGCGCGGCCCGGGGCGCGGGCCGCACACCGCCCGCGGCCCCGCCCGTGCCACCGTCCCCTCAGGACACCGCCCGCGCGGCCGCCCGCCCCGCCGTACGCCCGGAGAAGAGGCAGCCGCCGAGGAAGGTGCCCTCCAGCGAGCGGTAGCCGTGCACCCCGCCGCCGCCGAACCCGGCCGCCTCACCCGCCGCGTACACACCGGGCAGGGGCTCGCCGCCGTCCGCCAGCACCCGCGAGGAGAGATCGGTCTCCAGACCGCCGAGCGTCTTGCGGGTGAGGATGTTCAGCCGTACGGCGATCAGCGGGCCGGCCTTGGGGTCGAGCAGCCGGTGCGGCGGCGCCGTGCGGATCAGCCGGTCGCCCAGGTATTTCCGGGCCCCGCGTATCGCCGTCACCTGGAGATCCTTGGTGAAGGGGTGGGCGATCTCGCGGTCGCGCGCGACGATCTCGCCGCGCAGCGCGTCCTCGGCGATCAGCGGCTCCCCGGTCAGCTCGTTCATCCGCCGTACGAGATCCGTCAGCGAGCGCTCGACGATGAAGTCCGTACCGTGGTCCATGAACGCCTGCACCGGCCCCGGCGCACCGGCCCGCGCCCGGCCCAGTACGTCCCGGATGCTCTTGCCGGTCAGATCCGGGTTCTGCTCGGAGCCGGAGAGGGTGAACTCCTTCTCGATGATCTTCCGGGTGAGCACGAACCAGGTGTGATCGTGGCCGGTCCGCATGATGTGTTCGAGCGTGCCGAGGGTGTCGAAGCCGGGGAACAGCGGCACCGGCAGCCGCTTGCCGCGGGCGTCCAGCCACAGCGGCGACGGGCCGGACAGGATCCGGATGCCGTGCAGCGGCCAGATGGGGTTCCAGTTGTCGATGCCCTCGGTGTAGTGCCACATCCGGTCACGGTTGATGATCCGGCCGCCGGCCGCCTCGGCGATGCCCAGCATCTTGCCGTCCACATGCGCGGGCACCCCGGACAGCATCCGCCGCGGGGGCGCGCCGAGCCGTTCCGGCCAGTTGGCGCGCACCAGGTCGTGGTTGCCGCCGATCCCGCCCGAGGTGACGATCACGGCCTGGGCCCGGAGCTCGAAGGCCCCCGCCACCTCACGGCTGCTGGGCCGGCCGCGCTCGGCGTCCGAGGGCTCCAGCACCTCGCCGCTGACGGTGTCCACGCTCCCCGCGCTGCGCGACAGTCCGGTCACCCGGTGGCGGAAGCGCAGGTCCACCAGGCCGCGGGCGGCCCCGGCCCGTACCCGGCGCTCGAACGGGGCGACCAGACCGGGCCCGGTGCCCCAGGTGATGTGGAAGCGGGGGACGGAGTTGCCGTGCCCGGTCGCGTCATAGCCGCCGCGCTCGGCCCAGCCGACGACGGGGAACAGCCGTACGCCCTGCCGGTGCAGCCAGGCGCGTTTCTCCCCGGCCGCGAAGTCGACATAGGCCTCGGCCCATTTGCGCGGCCAGTGGTCCTCGGGCCGGTCGAAGCCCGCCGTGCCCAGCCAGTCCTGCCAGGCCAGCGCATGGCTGTCGCGGATCCGCAGCCGCCGCTGCTCGGGGGAGTCCACCAGGAAGAGACCGCCGAAGGACCAGTGGGCCTGTCCGCCGAGGGACTGCTCGGGTTCCTGGTCGAGCAGGATCACCTTGCGCCCCGCGTCCACCAGCTCAGCGGTGGCCGCCAGCCCCGCGAGACCCGCTCCGATCACGATCACATCAGCGTCGTACGCCATCTCTGCTTCTCCTCAACGGGGCACGCCCGGCGCCCCGGCCGCAGTGGGTGGAACGATCCTCAGCGCACCCGACTGCCGCGTCAACCATGGAGTTACCGGGTGGTACTCCGAGGCCCGTTGGAGAATGGACGGGTGACGAGGGCCACGCCACGCCCGACGCCGGATGACTATCCTCAGGCGCATCCCCCACCCCGCGCGATACGAGGTGCGACGTGACGGTGATATTGCTCGCCCTTGGAGCGGCCTGCTGTCTGGGACTCGGTTTCGTGTTTCAGCAGGCCGCGGCGCAGCACGCGCCGATGAAGGACTACCTCTCGCTGCGTCTGCTGCTCGACCTGGTGCGGATGCCACTGTGGGTGGCCGGTATCGGTCTGATGGTGGTCGGGATGGCGCTCGGCGCGGTGGCGCTGGGGATGGGCGACATCACCCTCGTGGAGCCCTTGCTCGCGACCAATCTGCTGTTCGCGATGGCGCTGTCCCGACGGCTGACCCGGCAGCGGCTCGGCCGCAGCGGCTGGGCCGGGCTGTGGCTGCTGGCGGGCGGGGTCACGGCCTTCATCGTGGCCGGACAGCCGCAGGGCGGCCGCAGCAACGCCGACCCGACCTGGCAGTGGCTGATCATGGGCATGGTGCTGGGCACCGCCCTGCTGCTGGCGGCCGTCGCCAAGCGGGAGCGGGTGCATGTGAGCCTGGAGGCCGCGCTCCTGGGCGTCGCCGCGGGGCTCCTCTACGGCCTCCAGGACGCGCTGACCCGGATCAGCGGTGAGCGCTTCGGCAACGGCGGCTGGGCGGCCCTGCTCTCCAGCTGGCAGCCGTACGCCATCGTGGTGCTCGGGGTGACGGCGCTGGTGATGGTGCAGAGCGCCTTCGAATCGGCGCCGCTGCGGCTGTCGCTGCCGGCGCTGACCGCCGCCCAGCCGCTGGCCGGAATCCTCTGCGGGGTGGGGTTCCTGGGCGACCAGCTGCGGGTGACGGCCGGGGCGCTGGCCTGGGAAGTGACCGGGATCGTGGCGGTCGTCGCGGGGATCGTGCTGATCGGCAGCCATCCGGCGATGCCGCCGGGCGCCGGGCAGCGGGAGAACGCCCGGGAGCTGCAGCCGCGCTGAGACGGCCGTCGGAGCGCCGCCCCCCGTACGGGCCGTGCCCACTCCTCCGTACGGGCCGTGCCCGGTCCCCCGTACGGGCCTTCCTCGTGTCCCGTCCCGCTGACCGGATCCCGTCGGTCGCGGGCCGCCCCGGCGGGTGCGCTCCCCGTCCGCGGTGATTGCATGGCTCCATGACCGATCAGCAACCGCTCGATCAGCAACCGCTCAACGCGGACGAGATCCTCGATGTCGTCAATGAGAACGACCAGGTCGTGGGGCAGGCCCCCCGCGGTGAGGCCTACGCCCGCCGGATGCGCACCCGCTGCGCCTTCGTCCTGGTCCGGGACACCGAGGACCGGATCTTCGTACACCGCCGCACGCCGCAAAAGCTCGTCTTCCCGTCGCACTACGACATGTTCGTGGGCGGCGTGGTCGGCACCGGCGAGACCTATGACCAGGCGGCGCTGCGGGAGGCCGAGGAGGAGCTGGGCGTCCAGGGGCTGGCGCAGCCCGAGCCGCTGTTCAAGTTCCTCTACGAGACGGCCGAGCACTCCTGGTGGTCCGCGGTCTACCAGGTGCGCTGCACCCTGCCGGTCGCCCCGCAGGAGTCGGAGATCGACTGGTCCGCCTTCCTGCCCGAGGAGGAGCTGATCCGGCGGCTCGACGAGTGGCCGTGGACGCCGGACGGGATGGCCGCCTACCGGCAGCTGCTCGGCCGGCGGGAGGCGGGGGAACGCTGATGCCACCGGCACGCCGGACGAGCCGTACACCGGGATTTCGGCCATGATCCGCACCCGCGGGCTGCGGTCGGCCGGCGCGGCCGTACGGCTGTGGTTCTCGCCCGCGCGGGTCCGCGAGGAGGGCGTGACCCCCGACTACCGCTTCTCGCTCGCCAATGAGCGCACCTTCCTCGCCTGGCTGCGGACCGGGCTGGCGCTGGTCGGCGGCGGGTTCGCGGTGGACCAGTTCCTGCCCCGGCTGCACGAGGAGCTGCGGCTGACCTTCACCGTCGTGCTGCTGGTGGGCGGCGCGCTGTGTGCGCTGCGGGCGGTCAACCACTGGGTGCGCTGTGAGCGCGCGATGCGGCACGGTGAGGATCTGCCGGTCAGCCGCTTCCCGAGCGCGCTGGCGCTGGGCGTCGGCCTGCTGGCGGTGGCGATGGTCGTGCTGGTGCTGCTGGGCCGGACCGGCTGACCGATGGCGGACGGACAGCGACCGGGCGCGGGAGCGCCGCGTCCGGCCCCCGACCGGGACCCCGGGCTGCAGCCGGAGCGGACCCGGCTGGCGTGGCGGCGCACCACGCTGTCGGCCACCGTGGTGGCGGTGCTGGCCGGCCGCCAGCTGCTGCACAGCGATGCCCCGGGCCCGGTCGAGGTGATTCTCGCGGTGCTGATGGGGCTGCTGTGGCTGGCCTTCGTGGCCCTCGCCCACCACCGGATGCAGGCGATGGCCACCGGCCGCCCGCCCGCTCTGCCACCGCGGACCGCGCTGCTGCTGGTCGGCTGCACCCTGGCGCTGGGGCTGTGCGGCGCGGTGATCCTGGTGCGGCCGGGGCACTGAGCGGGCGCGGACACCGGGGCGCGGCGCCCCGGCCGGCGCGGGCGGCGGTACCGTGACACGACCCTCGCGCGCACGGGACGGGCGCCATTCCCCGCCCGACGGCGCGGAGTGACGGGCCATCGGACGAAGGGCACTCCCGCATGGACGACACGACGGAACGGCGCACGACGGAACGGACCCCGGCAACACCGCCGGACGCCCGGCCGGCCGGCCGCGCGAAGACCGGCACGGACGGCATCGAACCGTCCTCCGGCGCCGGGGCCCCCACAGCCCCCGCACCCGCCACCGAGCCCTCCGCCGGGCCCCCGGCCACCGGCTCCCCCGCCGCGGAGTCCCCGGTCCCCGAGCCCTACCTCACCGAACTGGGCGCCGGAGTCCATGCGTTCATCCAGCCGGACGGCGGCTGGTGCCTGAACAACGCGGGGTTCGTCACCGACGGGGACGCCACCCTGGTCGTGGACACCGCCGCCACCGAGCGCCGGGCCCGCCTGCTGCGCCGCCGGATCGCCGAGCACGGCGCCCCGGCGCCCCGCACCGTGGTCAACACTCACCACCACGGCGACCACACCTACGGCAACGGCGTCTTCGCCCCCGAGGCGACGGTGATCGGGCACGCCGCCTGCCGCCGCGAACTGCTCGCCGCCGGGCATCAACTGCACGCCGTCTGGCCGGAGGTGGCCTACGGCGACATCCGCCTCACCCCGCCCGAGGTCACCTACACCGACGAGCTGACCCTGCACGCCGGCGGCACCGAGGTGCGGCTGATCCACCCGGGCGTCGCGCACACCACCGGCGACACGATCGTCTGGCTGCCCCGGGAGCGCATCGTCTTCGCCGGCGATCTGGTCTTCCACGGCGGCACCCCGTTCCTCTTCATGGGGTCGCTGACCGGCTCGCTGCGCGCCGTGCAGACCCTGCGGGACCTGGACGCGGTCACCGTCGTCCCCGGGCACGGTCCGGTGACCGGCCCCGAGGTCTACGACGGGATCGAGCGCTATCTGCGGTTCGTCGGCGAGCTGGCGCAGGAGGGCCGGGCGGCCGGGCGCACCCCGCTGGAGACGGCCCGGCGGGCGGATCTCGGCCCGTTCGCCGAGCTGGCCGAGAGCGAGCGGCTGGTGGCGAATCTGCACCGGGCCTACGCGGAGCTGGCCGGCGCCGCCCCGGGCGCCCCGCTCGACGTGGTGGCCGGCTTCCGCGACATGACGGTGCTCAACGGCGGGGTGCCGATGGCCTGTCACGCCTGAGGGCGGGACCGTTGCCTCCGCTACGGCGGAAAGCATGACCGGAACCGGCGCGAAACACCCGCGTGACCGACGCCCCACGCCCCGGCACTGGACGCCATACCGACTAGTCGGCATGATCGTGCCAGCGACCGATGGACCGTCCCCACTCCGTTCGGAGGAGCACGATGAGCAAGGGCACCCCTCCCCCGCAGGACCGGGACCGGGAGGACCCTCCCGGCCTCGACCTGACGCGCTTGCGCGCGCATCTGGACCGGGAGCGGCCGGGGCTGGCCGGCGGCCCGCTGCGCGCGCAGGTGATCGAGGGCGGGCGGTCCAATCTCACCTACCGCGTCACCGACGGCACCGCCTCCTGGGTCGTCCGCCGGCCGCCGCTCGGCCATGTGCTGGCCACCGCCCATGACATGCAGCGCGAGCACCGGGTGATCAGCGCGCTGCACCGGACGCCGGTACCGGTACCCGAGACCCTGCTGCTGTGCCCCGACGAGTCGGTCATCGGTGCGCCCTTCTACGTGATGGAGCTGGTCGAGGGGACCCCGTACCGCACCGCCGCGCAGCTCGCCCCGCTCGGCCCGGAGCGCACCCGCGCCGTGGTGCTGTCGCTGGTCGACACCCTCGTGGAGCTGCACGCGGTGGACCCGGAGGCGGTCGGCCTGGGCGACTTCGGCCGGCCCGACGGCTTCCTGGAGCGCCAGCTGCGGCGCTGGGGCAAGCAGTTGAGCGCCTCGAAGAACCGCGAGCTGCCGGGCATCGACGAACTGCACGAGGCGCTGGGCCGGAAGCTGCCCGCCTCGCCCGCGCCGACGGTCGTGCACGGCGACTACCGCCTCGACAACGTCCTGGTGGGAGCGGCGAGTGAGCCGAAGGGGCGCGCCGGAGGCGAGAGTCCGAACGCGCGCAGGCCCGAAGGGTTGAGCACGATCGGACTCTCGACACCGGCAGGGAGCGCCCCGGAGGCGAGCGAGCCCAACAAGGGGGCCGATGCCCTCAAGGCCGTTCTGGACTGGGAGATGTCCACGCTCGGCGACCCGCTGACCGACCTCGGCCTGCTGGTGATGTACAGCTCGGACCTGGGGCTGCCGGAGTCGCCGGTCAGCACCACCAGCGGCGCCCCCGGGCACCCCGCACCGGCCGAGCTGATCGAGCGCTATGCCGCCCGGTCCGGCCGGGACACCTCCGCCATCGCCTGGTACACGGCGTTCGCGTGGTTCAAGCTCGCCGTGATCCTGGAGGGCATCCACTACCGCTTCACGCTCGGCCAGACCGTCGGCGCCGGGTTCGACCGGATCGGCGAGCTCGTCCCGGTCTTCATCGACCACGGACTCACCACCCTGAAGGAAGGCTGAGGCACCCATGGACTTCGCATTCGACGCCCGCACGGAGGAGCTGCGCGACAGGCTCCTGACGTTCATGGACGAGCACGTGTACCCGGCCGAGCGGATCGCCCATGAGCAGCGGGCCGCGCTCGCCTCGCCGTGGGACACCCCGGCGATCGTCGAGGAGCTGAAGGCCGAGGCCCGCAAGCGGGGGCTGTGGAACCTGTTCTTTGTGGACGAGCACGGCCTCCCCGGCGCGGAGCACGGCGCCGGGCTGACCAACCTCCAGTACGCACCGCTGGCCGAAATCACCGGCCGCAGCCCGCAGTTGGCACCCACCGCACTGAACTGCGCGGCACCGGACACCGGCAACATGGAGGTGCTGGCGCAGTTCGGCACCGAGGCGCAGCAGAAGCAGTGGCTGGCGCCGCTGCTGGCGGGCGGGATCCGGTCGGCGTTCGCGATGACCGAGCCGGAGGTGGCCTCGTCGGACGCCACCAACATCGAGACACATATCGCTCGTGATGGCGATGACTACGTCATCAACGGGCGCAAGTGGTACATCTCCGGGGCGATGAATCCGCTGTGCCAGATCTTCATCGTGATGGGCAAGACCGACCCGGACGGCCCGGACATCCGCCGCCAGCAGTCGATGATCCTGGTCCCGCGCGACACCCCCGGCCTGGAGGTGAAGCGCGCCATGCAGGTCTACGGCTACGAGGACCACTACCACGGCGGCCACGCCGAGGTGGTCTTCCACGACGTCCGGGTGCCCGCGAGCAATCTGATCGGCGAGGAGGGCGGCGGCTTCGGCATCGCGCAGGCCCGGCTCGGTCCCGGCCGGATTCACCACTGCATGCGGCTGATCGGGATGGCCGAGCGCGCCATCGAGCTGATGTGCCGCCGGGCGGTGGCCCGTACGGCGTTCGGCAAGCCGCTGGCGCAGCAGGGTGTGGTCCAGGAGTGGATCGCGGACGCCCGGGTGGCGGTGGAGCAGCTGCGGCTGCTGGTGCTGAAGACCGCCTGGCTGATGGACACGGTCGGCAACAAGGGCGCGCACACCGAGATCCAGGCCATCAAGATCGCCACCCCGCGCACCGTCGTGGACATCCTCGACAAGGCGGTCCAGCTGCACGGCGCGGGCGGCGTCAGCCAGGACTTCCCGCTGGCCGAGCTGTGGGCCGGGGCCCGTACGCTCCAGCTGGCGGACGGCCCGGACGAGGTGCACCAACGGTCGCTGGCGCGGCGGGAGTTGAAGCGCTACCTCTAGGGGGCGTCTCCCCCTGGGACACGCGCGGCGGCGGATACGACAACGGCCGGCCGGACCCGGATTACCCGGGTTCCGGCCGGCCGCTGCCGTTCAGGTCTCCGCACCTGTTGTGGCGCGGTCTCACGCCGGGTGGACGGGGGCGCTGACCGGTGCCAGGTGGTGCACCCGGGCCGGTGGCAGATTGCCCAGCACCAGTTCCGTGCGGAAGGTGTGCCGGTCCAGTATGCGGCGCAGGGTGTTCTGCCCGTTGAGGACGTGTTCGCGCTCCGCTCGCCCGGTGAAGGTGCGGCGCATCGTCGCCCCTCCTACGTAGCCGAAGAAGGACAGCGTGCCGCCGGGCCGCAGGGCGCCGAGCAGCCGGTCGAAGATGTCCGCGGTCGTGGGGGCGTCGAAGTTCGCGAACGGGAGTCCGCAGACGATGGTGTCGTAGGTGCCGAGGTCGTGGTCCTGCACCAGGCCGGTGCGGAACCGGAGCCGCGGGTCGGTGCCGTAGGCACCGTGCAGCAGGTCGACGAAGCGCGGATTGGCCTCGACCAGGTCGAGGGTGTCCAGCCGGCCGAGCGACCCGGCGATATGGCGGGTGACGGCCCCGGTACCCGGCCCCACCTCCAGGACCGCGCGCGAGCTGCCGGGGCTGGGGATCACATAGCGGGTGAGGGCCCTGCCGAGCCGGGGGCTGCTGGGAGCGATCGCCCCGACCTCCCGGCGCGTCCGTGCGTACTCCCGGAGAAACAGTGTTACTTCAGGCAAAGGGCACCCACATCGGTAGATAGCAGTACTATCCATACCCTAGGGGACGAGTCCCGGATGAGGACAGCCTCAGTATGTGATCGCCCTTGAGTGTGAGCGTCCGGGGGCGCATGCCCACTCTTCTTGCTCGCAATCCAACAAATTCCACGAGCCCCGGAGCGACCCGGCGCGGCACCTCGACGTGGCGTTCACCACCCCGTCACGGCACCTTGCGGCCCCTGTCGCGGCACCCTACGACACCTGTCGCGGCAGCTCTACGGCCGGAGGGCGCGCAGCAACAGATCGGCGAGGTGGTCCGCGACCTGCTGCGGGCTGAGCGGCCCGTTCTCGCGGTACCAGGTGCCGAGGTGGTGCACGGAGCCGAAGTGGTAGTCCACGACGAGGTCGGCGGGGATGTCGGCGGCGAACACTCCGGTGCGCTGGCCCTCCTCGATCAGGGCCCGGAACCGCTCGTGGTACCGCCGCCGCTCGGCGCGTACCTGCTTGTCCTTCTCCGGGCTGAGGTGGTGCATCGACCGGAAGAAGATCTTGGTGTCGTCGAGGTTCTCGATGGTGGTGACGACGACATCGGCGGCGGCGTCCCGCAGCCGCTGCTGCACCGGCTCGTCGGCGTCCGCGAAGTGGTCCAGCCGCTCCTGCTGGAGCCGCAGGACCCGGCCGTAGACCTCGTGCAGCAGATCTTCCTTGGAGCCGAAGTAGTGGTAGAGGGCGCCCTTGGTCACGCCCGCCGCGTCGACGATCTCCTGGACGGAGGTGCGGTCGTAGCCCTGCTCCGCGAAGAGCCTGGTCGCGGTGGCCAGCAACCGCTGGGCCACCGGCTTCGTACCGCCGTTGCCGTTGCCGTCCTTCGTGCCGGCCATCGCCCTCACCTGTCCTTCGTGCTCGTCATGCGCGGTGGCGCAGCTCCCGTCGGAGGATCTTGCCACTCGTGGTCTTCGGAAGCTCGGCCAGGATCTCCACCGCGCGGGGGTATTTGTACGCGGCCAGCCGTTCCTTGCAGTAGGCGGTCAGCTCGGCGGGTTCCGCACAGGCGCCGGGCCGCAGGCTGACATAGGCCTTCACCGACTCGCCTCGGTAGGCGTCGGGTATGCCGACCACCGCCGCCTCGCGCACCGCCGGGTGGCCGTAGAGCACGTCCTCGACCTCGCGGGGCCACACCTTGAAGCCGGCCGCGTTGATCATGTCCTTCTTGCGGTCGACGACGTAGAGCCAGCCGTCGGTGTCCATGAAGCCGATGTCGCCGGTCCGCAGCTCGCCGCCGGGGAGGGCCTCGGCGGTGGCCTCGGGGCGGCGCCAGTAGCCGGGGACGACCTGCGGGCCGCGGACCGCGATCTCGCCCTGCTCGCCGAACGGCAGGTCCCGGCCGTCCTCACCGATGATCCGGACGACGGTGTCGGCACCGGGGACACCGACGGCGAGCGTGCCGGAGACCTTGTCGACCGGCGCCTCCCGGCCCGGCGGGACGCTGGCGCAGGGCGCGGTGCACTCGGTCAGGCCGTAGCCGTTGTGGACGTACGGCCCGAAACCGGTGCGGAACTTCTCGACCAGGGCGGGCGGCAGCGGTGCGCCGCCGGAGGACATGGTCCGGAACGACGCGAAGTGGTCGCGGGTGACCTCGGGGTGGGCCATCAGCGCCATGTAGGCGGTCGACGGGCCGACCGTGTAGGCGGGCCGGTGCTCCAGGAAGGCGTCGAGGACGACGCCCGCCTCGAAGCGGTAGGCGAGCACCAGGGTGCCCTGGTTGGCGATACAGGCCGCCAGCTCGCAGACCATGCCGGTGATGTGGAAGAGCGGGGCGAGCGCGAAGTAGGTGGCTCCGTCGGGGAGGCCCAGGCCGGTGCGCTGGCGTTCGGCGTTGTAGGTGATGTTGCCGTGGGTGTTGGTGGCGCCCTTGGGGGTGCCGCTGGTGCCGGAGGTGTAGCTGATCAGCGCGAGGTCGTCGGCGGTCAGCCCGGGGTCGGTGGGCGCCACCCGTATCGTCCCGCACTGCCCCGAGGGCGTGGCCGGCGCCGTCAGCGGCCGGCGGGCGACGGTCAGCAGGTCGTCGGCGTCCGGCTGCGGCCCGAGCCGCTCGCCGTGCAGCACCCGCCGGTCGTCACGGGTCTGCAGATCCCCCTCGTGCGCGGTGAGCACGATCCGTACGGACGGCGTCCCGGCGGCGGTGGCGCGCAGGAAGCCGTCCCAGGTGCGGTCGGCGCAGATGACTGCGGTGACCTCGGCGTCGTCCAGGATGTGCCGCATCTCGGCGGACTTGTACATGGGGTTGACGGGCACCGCCACACCGCCGGCCTTCCACACACCGAGCAGGGCGAGCACGAAGTGCGGGGTGTTCTGGAGCATGACCGCGGCCCGGTCGCCGCGCCGGAAGCCGCGCGCGGCGAGGTGGGCGGCGATCCCGTCGGAGAGCGCGTCGGTCTCGGCGTAGGACAGCCGGCCGTCGAAGTAGGCGAGCGCCGTACGGTCGGGGACCCGGCTCACCGCCTTGCGGAAGGCGTGCAGCGTCGAGGGGGGCGGCTGCACGGGGGCGCGCTGGGCATCGGTGAGCTGCGCCAGCCACGGCTTGTCCTGGTAGGAGGTCATCGAGGTGCGGCCCTTTCTTCCTGATCGCCCGATCATCCCTGCGGGGAAACGGCTGGGGTGCGGTGGGGTGGCGGGGCGGCCCGCCGGCGGGGCTGCTAAGAGCGGCCCCCGGCCCGGTCGCCGCCGGCCTGCTCCAGCTTTCGCTGCAGGTGGTTCATCCCGCCGAGCCAGCGGTCGGGGTCCGCGGCGCGCGCGGTGTAGTAGTCCGCGACCTCCGGGTGCGGCAGGACCAGGAAGCGGCGCTCGGCCATGGCCGCGAAGAGCGCCTCGGCGACGTCCTCGGGCTCCACGGCGGTCGGGGTGAGCACGAGGTCCCCGGCAGCCCCGGTCGCGGCCAGCATGTCCGTGCGGACGCCCTGCGGGCAGATGGCGTGGACGTCGATCCCGCGGTGCCGGTAGGTCAGCGAGAGCCACTCGGCGAAGGCGTAGGCACCGTGCTTGGTGACGCTGTACGGGGCGGCGTCGACCATGGTGAGCAGACCGGCGGCGGACACCGTGGAGACGAACCGGCCGCTGCCGCGCTCCAGCCACTCCGGCACCAGGTCCCGGGCGGCGCGGACATGCGACATGACATTGACGTCCCAGGCCAGCGCCCAGTCCTCCTCCGGTGCTTCGGGCCCGCCGCCGGTGCCGACCCCGGCGTTGGCGCAGAAGATGTCGATCCCCCCGCCGAGCGCCTCGCGGGCGGCCGGGACGACGGCGGAGGCGTCCCCGGCGACCGTGAGCGCCCCGATCTCCCCGGCGGTCCGCCGCGCCTTCGCCCCGTCCAGATCGTTGACCACGACCCGGGCGCCCTCGGCGGCGAACCGGCGGGCCAGCGCGGCTCCGATCCCCCCGCCCGCCCCGGTCACGACCACGCTCTTGTCCCGTACGGCTGCCACGCTGGATCTCCCTCGGTCGCTTCGGTTGGGCTGACGGCAGACTAACCAGTCGGTATGTCCAGGCGGAAGAGTCCTTTCCGCCTCGGCCCGCCCTGTTCCGGGTTGCCCCCGGCCCGGCTAGCGTGCGCACGGCACGGACCGGTTGATGTCTGATCACGGAGGTGTGCGGATGGCTCTGTCGAGACGCGTACTGCTGGGGCGGCTGGCGGCGACCGGAGCGGCCGGCGCGGCCCTGGCCACCGGGGCCCGGCCCGCCCTCGCCGCGCAGGGAGAGGGCGGGCGGGTGCACACCGGCTTCGAACGGCTGGCCGCCGACGGCTACCGCCTCCTGGACGGCCGCCGGGTCGGCATCGTCACCAACCCCACCGGCGTCACCCGGGAGTTGCGGCACATCGTGGATGTGATGCACGCCGACGACCGGGTGCGGCTGACCGCGGTGTTCGGCCCCGAGCACGGCTTCCGGGGCACCGCACAGGCGGGCGGCTCGGAGGGCCGCTACGACGACCCGGCCACCGGGCTGCCGGTCTACGACACCTACAACAAGAGCGGCCAGGCGCTCGCCGACATCTTCACCGCCTCCGGCGTCGACACCGTCGTCTTCGACATCCAGGACGTCGGCGCCCGCTTCTACACCTACATCTGGACGCTGTACGACTGCATGGTGGCCGCGGTCCTGGCCGGCAAGCGCTTCCTGGTCCTGGACCGTCCCAACCCGGTCACCGGCCGCGCGGCCACCGGCCCGGTGCTCGACAAGGCCTACGCCTCGTTCATCGGCCGGGAGCCGATCGCGCAGACGCACGGGATGACGGTCGCGGAGCTGGCGCTGCTGTTCAACGGCGAGTTCGTGCCGCAGGCCGCCGGGCGTCCGGTGGAGCTGGAGACGGTCCGGATGACCGGCTGGCGGCGCACCGGCTTCTACGACACGACCCGGCTGCCCTGGGTCCCCCCGAGCCCCAACATGCCCACCGCCGACACCGCCCTGGTCTACGCGGGCACCTGCCTCTTCGAGGGCACCAACCTCTCCGAGGGGCGCGGCACCACCCGCCCCTTCGAGCTGCTGGGCGCCGACGGCATCGACCGGCGCTGGGCCGCGGCCGCCACCGGACTCGGCCTGCCCGGTGTGCACTTCAGGGAGGCCTACTTCGCCCCCACCTTCTCCAAGTTCCAGGGCAAGACGATCGGCGGCGTGCAGCTGCACGTCCACGACCGCGCGGCCTTCGACCCGGTGCGCACCGGTATCGGCCTGCTGGTGACCGCGAAGCGGGTCTGGCCCGGCTTCGCCTGGCGGCCGGACCACGGCATCGACCGGCTGACCGGCTCCGCGACCGTACGGACGATGATCGACGCGGGCGCCGGGCCGGACGAGATCGTGGCCGCCTGGCAGGACGGCCTGCGCCGCTTCCGTACGGTACGGCGGCGGTATCTGCGCTACCCGTAAGGGTGTTGGGGCGGGACCGGCCCGGCGCCGGTCCCGGTCCCAGGAACCGGAACCGGCCACCTGGCCTCTTGACCGCTCCCTCCCCCGAGCCCGAAAGTGCGCTGGTGAGCAGTGACGCGACAGCAGCACAGACATCGGCAGCGGCGCCCGCGAAGCCGGACGGGGCGGGCACCGGCGGCGAGAGCCTGCGCCGGGTGGCGGTGGCCTCGTTCATCGGGACGGCCATCGAGTTCTACGACTTCTACATCTACGGGACGGCCGCCGCGCTCGTCCTCAACCAGGCGTTCTTCCCGAACCTCGACCCGGTCAACGCCACCCTCGCGGCCTTCTCCACCTATGCGGTGGCGTTCGTCGCGCGGCCCCTCGGCTCGGTGGTCTTCGGCCACTTCGGCGACCGGGTGGGCCGTAAGTCCGTCCTGGTGGCGTCGCTGTTGCTGATGGGGCTGTCGACGGCGTGCGTCGGGCTGCTCCCGGGGTACGGCACCTGGGGCGTCTGGGCGCCGCTGCTGCTGATCGCGCTGCGCTTCCTCCAGGGCATCGGGCTGGGCGGGGAGTGGGGCGGGGCCGCGCTGCTCGCGGTCGAGCACGCGCCGCGCGGGCGCCGTGGACTGTATGCGGCCTTCCCCCAACTCGGACCGTCCGTCGGGTTCCTCGCGGCGACCGGGGTGTTCTGGCTGCTGTCGTCCGTCCTCGACGACGCGGCGTTCCGCTCCTGGGGCTGGCGGGTGCCGTTCCTGCTGTCGTTCCTGCTGGTCGGCGTCGGGCTGTTCGTACGGCTGAAGATCAGTGAGACACCGGTCTTCACCAAGGTGCTGGACGACCGGGAGGCGAGCAAGGTCCCCACGGTCGAGGTGGTGCGCCGGCATCCGCGCGAACTGCTGCTGGGCGCGGGCGGGATGATCGTCGCGTACGGCCTCTTCTACACCGCGACGACCTACTGCCTCGCCTACACCACCGGCACTCTCGGCATCTCCCGCAACACCATGCTGGGGCTCTCCCTCGTCGCCTGCCTCTTCCTGGCGGCCGGCACCTGGCTCGCGGCCACCCGCTCCGACGGCGCCGGCCGCCGCAGGCTGATCCTCGCCGGGACCGCCCTCGCGGGGGTGTGGGGGCCGCTGCTCTTCCCGCTGCTGGACACCGGACGGCCGGTGCTGATCGCCCTCGGCATCGGCGGCGCACTGTTCTGCATGGGCGTGGTGTACGGCCCGATGGGCGCCTATCTGCCGGAGCTGTTCGGCGCGCGGGTGCGCTACTCGGGCGCCTCGCTCGCCTACAACCTGGGCGGTGTCCTGGGCGGCGCGGTGGCCCCGCTGGTCGCCACCCGGCTCCAGTCGGCATACGGGTCGGCCTCGGTGGGCTGGTACGTCAGCGCGATGGCGGCCGTCTCGCTGCTGTGCGTCCTGGCCCTGCCGGAGACCCGGGAGCGGGAACTGGTCTGAGGACGGCGGCCCCTACGGGCCGGGCGGTGGCGGCCGCGCGCCCTCACGAGCTGAGCCACCACCGCCCGCTCTCCCGGGACAGCGCGTCCCACAGGAGGTTGAGGGGATGGCCGGGGGCGTAGGAGTCCCGCTCGCCGCGGCGGGTGAAGACGCCGACCAGGACCTCGGTCCTGGGGCCGACCTCGCCGACGATCTCCAGGGTGCGCAGCCCGCCGGCCTCCGGGAGGCGGCCGTCCGCCGCCGCCTCCCCGATGCCCCGGGTGACCAGCATCGCCCCGCTGACCACCCCGGACCGCAGCAGCTCGAAGCCGTAGTGCGCGGCCTCGATCTCGGCCGCGACGGAGAGCCGCTGCCGGTAGTCGGCGCCGTACCAGGCGGTCAGGAAGCGGCCGATCAGCCCGCGCGCCGAGATGACCAGCGGCAGTCCGGGCAGGTCCCGTGCGCTGAACGAGGTGCCGGGCAGGCGCTCCGGCGGCAGGTTCGTCAGCAGCGAGAGCCCGCTGCGCCGCCACTCCATGACCTCGTACGGAGCCAGCAGTTCCGCCTCGTCGGCCTCGGTGACCACGACGCTGCCGCAGACCAGGTCGAGTTCCTTGGAGCGCAGCTTGGTGAAGAGGTCGCCGGTGCGGACGTGGGTGACCTTCAGATCGACGTCGTCGCGCTCGTAGTCCTGGGTGACCCGTTCCACCGCGTCCAGCAGGAAACCGAGGGTGTAGCGGGTGGTGCCGACGGACAGCGTCCGGCCGAGCCGGCGGCGGGCGTCGTGCACCCCGTCCGACCACTCGCCCAGCGTGCGGCGCGCCAGTTCGACCAGCGCCTCCCCGGTCGCGGTGAACAGGGCGTCCCTCCCGCGCCCCTGCTTGAGGACCAGCTCCTCGCCGCAGAGCGCGGCGAAGGTGCGGTTCATGGTGTCCAGTTGCTTCTGCACGCTGGACTGTTCGCGGCCCAGCCGGCGCGCGGCGCCCAGCGCGGTACCCGCCTCGTGGACGACGATCAGTGTGCGCAGCTGATCCATGGTGGTATCCAGCAGCTCCGTCGGGTACTGCTGCGAACCTGACAAGGCCATGCCTCGCTTTCCCATCCCCTGGAAGTTCAGAACCCTGCAGCATACCCCCAAGGGTTTTCCCGTCCCGAGGGCAGTCGGGCCGCACGGAACGGGAGTTGGGACCGGGGCGCCGGGCGGCCGGGCGCACGCGAAGGCCCCGGGAATCCGCCTCTCCTCCCGGGGCCTTCATGGAGCCGCCTGTACCCGCGTACCGGCTACCGGCTATCGGTGGGCCGGGAACTCCACGACCTGCTGGTAGGTCGGCCGGTTCTGCCAGCTGATGGTGGCGTGGGTCAGACCGCCCACCGTGCGGTGGATGATCGCGTCCGCGCACCACTGGTCGCCGGCCTTGCAGCTCTCGTCGCCGGGGTAGACCTGCTCGGCCGTCTTCGCGCTCGCCTGCTGGAGCGTGGCGAGCAGGGTGTCGCGGCAGGCGGACAGCTCACCGTTGCCACAGAACTTCTCGCCGAGCGGCGCCGTGACCTTGTCGCCGAGCACCGTCCGCAGATCCTTGTCCACGTAGCCCCACCAGCCGTACTGGAAGGCCGATCCGGCGTGCGCCCCGGTGGGTCCGTGGCCGGCCGACGGTGATTCGTCGATCCCGAGGTTGGCGCGCAGCGCGTCGTAGACGTCGCCGCCGAGGCCCGGCTTGAAGACGGCCTCCGTCATCAGCGGCCACCAGGCGTCCATGAGGCGCACCGCGTCGGGGTGGGTGTAGGTGTGCGAGCCCGCCGAGGTCTCCCGGCGCTGGGCGCCGTCCTTGCGCCAGGCCTCCAGCTGCTGCACGGCGGTCTTCAGCTTCGGGTCGGTGACGGGCTTGCTGCCCACGACCCGCAGGAGTTCGGGCAGCACGTCCTCACCGCGCAGATCGGTGACGGCGGCCTCGGACATGGCACGGGTCAGCGACGCCCGGGTCACCCCGCCGTCCTTCGTCAGCGCGCGCACCCGGTCGTCCAGGAGATTGCCGCGGTGCACCGGGCCGTTGCCGTAGCCCGCCGAGTCGTAGTCCTTGGCCTGCTTGTTGTTCCAGGAGATGTAGTAGTCCTGGTTGACGGACTGCGGGTGCTGGGCGGGCGGGGTGTACTCGGTGGTGTTGGCCGCGGGGTCGTAGCCCTTCCATTCATAGGCGTCATCCGCCTTGACGGGCAGCGACGGGTCGACATCGGGGTTGCGGACCGGGTTGAGGCCGCTGTTGTAGTACGCGATGTCGCGGGAGTCGGCGTAGAACCAGTTGAAGGCGTAGCCGATGTGCTCGGCGGCCTTCTGGAACGACGTGGCGTCCCGTACGGAGGACGGGTCGTTGAACATCTGGAAGCCGATGATCGAGTCGGCCTCGTGGCGGTAGGTGGAGCGCTGCGCGGTGTAGGCGACGGGCTTGCCGTCGAGGGTCGCGCGGTGGGTGACGACGCCGTACTTGGTCCGGAAGACCTGCATCCGGTAGGAACCGGCCGCCGTCGGGTCGGCGATGGTGGGCTTCCAGGAGTTGGTGCGCTCCAGCTTCTCCATGGGGACGCACCGGCCGCGGTAGCGGTAGGCGGTGGAGTCCTTGGTGGGCGCGGAACCGTCCGCGTTGCACAGCTCGATGGCGAAGCTGTCGGTGATGTCCTGTCCGGCGGAGGTGGCGCTCCAGGAGTAGTCCTGGCCGCGGCCGAGCTGGACGTACATCCCGACGCCCGCGAAGGAGGCGCCGCGGGCGCTGATGCCGGGCCCCTGGATCTCCTGGAGCATCAGCAGCTGGGGCGCGAAGTAGCCGGTCTGCGGGCCGAAGACGGCGACCGGATGACCGCTCGCGGTGTGCTTGCCGGACACCAGCAGGGCGTTGGACATCCCGCGGTGCTGGGTGGGATCGAAGCTCCCCTTGGGCAGCACCCCGTCCTTGAAGAGGCCCTCCAGCTTCTTGTACTTCCTGGGGGCCTTGACCGGGTCCCGGGGCTGCGTGCCGCTCTTGACGGTGGCCGCGCCGGTGCGGTCGAAGACCAGCGGCTCGGGGGTGACCGAGCCGCGGTCCGGCAGCGCCGTGCCCTTGGCCTTGGCCGGCTTCACGGCGTACGGGAAGCTGCTGCCGTCGTGCAGGGTCTTGGCGGCCTCGGGGTCGTTGCGCTCCCGGAAGGACTCCCAGACCTCGGTGCCCTTCTCCACGCCGTACTTCTGCTGGGCGGAGAGCAACGCGAGGGCCGACGGGACCTCGCCACCCCCGCCGTTGCCGAAGAGGCCGCCGACGACGGAGGCCAGGGCTATCAGGTCGGTGAGCTTGAAGGGCTGGATCTCACCGGCGTTGGTAATGGCGTCGACATGGCCGGTGAGCACGTACTCGCCGGGGAAGTACCGGCCGTTCTTGGACTGTTCGCGGTAGGCGTTGATCCCGTCGACATAGGCCTGGGCGTCCTGCATGGCCAGCTTGCCGCGCTCGCCGTTGTTGTCCTTGATGTAGTCGACCTGCTGTTGCAGATCCTCCTCGGTGTACGGCGCCTGCGGCCAGAACTGCTGCTCCAGGCCCTGGTTGGCGAGCGCGCCGCCGGCGAAGGAGGTCAGTTCGCCGCGGCCGATGTGGCGGAAGAGGTCCATCAGCCAGAGCCGGTCCTGGCCCGCGGCATAGCCGGCGCCGTATTCGGTGCCGTAGCGCGTGGTGCCCTTGATGTGGGGCACACCGGTCTTCTTGTCGCGGGTGATGGTCACATCGCTGCGGGGCGTGGTGACCTTGCCGACCTGGTCCGCGGGAACACCGAACGAGGCGTCGTTGAAGAAGCTGCCGAGGGTGTCGTCGGTGAGCGACTGGTAGCCGCTCGCCAGCGCACCGTACGGACCGAGCTGGTCGGTGGAGTGCTCGGGATGGGTCCCGAACAGCTTGTTGCCGAGGATCTCCACCAGGGTGGCGTTGCCGGTGGCGCCGGGCGGCAGGATGTCGCCGCACTGCCCCTGGCAGTAGTCGTTGGCGTCCTGCGGCGCGGCGGCCGCGGTGGGGGGCGGTGCCAAGAGCGTGGCACCCAAGGCGAACAGGGCTGCCGCGGCGGCTGTCCTGAGCCTTCCGGTACGTCGTCGCATTCCAGCTCCTCGATGGGGGTCCCCTTGGGGAGGGCGGGCGGCACGTTACCGGCGGTTACCACCGGCGGGAAGATGAACAACAGTCAACTTTTCCCCTTCCGCACGGAGATCGGCCCGGCACCGCGGAGACACCTCGGAACATCGCCAACGAAACCGCACGAAAATTCGAGGGATCCAGCTGGAGATCGGCTGCGTCCCATCCCTGTCCAGTCGGGTCCTCCCCACGGAGGTGGGATGAAATGGCCGGTTTCAGAGCCCTCGCAGAACAGGTCCGCAATCCACGACTCGTCGCGACCCAGCGACGCACCGCCCTGCGCAAGTGCCTTGAACGCTTTGCCCCTTACGGGCACCGGGCGACCTGGCACCATCTGTGCACCCGGGCCGGTATCGCCACCCAGGACCGCGATCCCGATCCGGAGCGCCTGGTGGCCGCGCTCACCGAGCTGGAAGAGGCCCGCGCCCTCTGGCTCGCGTACGAGGAGGAGTTCGCCGCCCGGCGCCGCAAGGAGAAACACCACGGCATCCGGCAGCCCGGCGCCCTCGACGAGTGGCACCGGCGCACCTGGGGCGGCTGCGACATCGTGCCGTGCGAATCACCGCAACGGCACCCCGCGGCCCGGCTCGCGGTGGTGCTGCGCCGCATGATCACTGCCATGGAGGCCGGACACCCCCGCCGCGACTGCCCGGTCTGCGGCGGCACCTGCTTCGCCTGGCTCCCCGACGCCACCGCGGCCGGCCCCGCCTGCCTCCGCTGCGGCGTCCTGGCCCCGCCCTCCGTCCTGACCCCGGAAACCCTGACCGCCGCCGCCCGCACCCACGGCGCGGGCGCCTTCGCGGCGGCCTGACGGCCGGACCGTGAAAGCCGGGCGCCGCCAGATCCCGGGCGGCGCCCGGACGGGGGCGGAGGGGAAGAGCACCCCCGCCCCCTTCACCACTCACCACTCACCACTCACCACCAAGCAGAAATACCCCTTTCCGCACCCCCCACGGCCTTTACGTTCCTCCACGGCCTTTACGAAGGGGCCCGTGAGCTGAAACAACTGTTCCCGGGCCGACCGCCCGCGCCGGCGGTGCGTCCGGCGGAGGTCGGTCTTTCTGCCCGTGCGGCACCAGGGCCGTGCGGGCGCCCGTAGGAGAGGGTGGACGTCCATGGCCGAACTGCACGATCTGACCGCGCTCGAGCAGGCTCAGGGAATCCGGTCCGGGGAGCTCTCCCCCGTGGAACTCACCGAGCACTACCTCGCGCGGATCGAGCGGCTCGACGACACACTCGGCGCCTTCCTGACCCGTACGCCCGACATCGCCCGCAAGCAGGCCGCGGAGGCGGAGAGCGAAGCCGCCGCGGCCCGCCGTGAGGACCGTGAACTCCCGCCGCTGCACGGCGTTCCCGTCCCGGTGAAGGACCTCAACCAGGTCGCGGGGGTGCGCTGCACGATGGGCTCCCGGGCGCTGGCCGAGCATGTGCCGGCCGTCGACGACCATCTGGTCGGCAAGCTGCGGGCCGGCGGCACGATCCTGCTCGGCAAGACCAACACCCCCGAATTCGGGCTGCCCTGCTACACCGAGAACGGGCTGGCGCCGCCCGCCCGCACCCCGTGGGACCTGGCGCGCTCGGCGGGCGGGTCCAGCGGCGGGGCGGCGGCGGCCGTGGCGGCCGGTCTGGCGCCCGTCGCGCACGCCAGCGACGGCGGCGGCTCCATCCGGATACCCGCCTCGGTCTGCGGGCTGTTCGGTATCAAGCCCAGCCGCGGCCGGATCAGCAGCGGCCCGATGTTGCACGACATCTCGGGTCTGGCCACCTCGGGCCCGCTGGCCCGTACGGTCGGCGACGCGGCCTCCCTGCTGGACGTGCTGGCGGGGGCGATGCCCGGCGACCCGTTCACCGCGCCGTCGCTGCCGCCCGGCGAGACCTTCGCCGGGTACGCGCAGCGCGACCCGGGACGGCTGCGGATCGCCTGCCTCACCGAGGCGCCCGTGCCCGGTATCGAGGTCCACGCCGACTGCCGCACCGCCACCACCGACACCGCCGCCCTGCTGACCGGACTCGGCCATGAGGTCGAGGAGCTGTCGCTGCCCGCCGACGACGGCATTCTGCTCGCGTTCACCCGGGTCTGGTCGGTGCTGGCCGCGAGCCGTCCCGTGCCGCCGGAGGGCGAGGAGCTGCTGATGCCGCTCACCCGCTATCTGCGCGACCGCGGCGCCGAGGTCTCCGGTACGGACTTCACCCGTTCGCTGTTCGCGTTCCGGATGCTCGCCCAGTCCCTGGCCGACGGTCTGATGCCGCCGGGCGGCTATGACGTGATCCTCTCGCCGACCCTGGCCGCACCGCCGGCCGAGGTCGGCGCGCTGCGCAACGACGCCGATCCCCAGGCCGAGTTCAACGCCCTCGGCGCGTACACCCCGTTCACCGCGCTCTACAACGCCACCGGCCAGCCCGCGGTGAACGTCCCCGTGCAGTGGAACGCCGACGGCCTGCCGATCGGCGTGATGCTGGCCGGCCGGTACGGCGACGAGGCCACCCTGATCGCGCTGTCCGCGCAGCTGGAGCAGGCCCGCCCGTGGGCGGGACGCACCCCGTCCATGTGGTGACCGATACCGGAGTGTGCGCGCCCGTCCCGCCGCGGGGCGGGCGCGCCCGCGCTCAGCACCCGGCCGTGGCGCACCCGCCCGGCTCGTCCCGCGGCGCAGGGCTTCCGGAGCCCTGATCGCCGTCGGCCCGCCCCTGCGCCCCCTCCGGGTCCTTGACGCCCCGGTCGACCCGCAGCCGCCGCGCGCCGGGCCCCCGCTCGCCGAGGTTGTCGTACGGATTGGACAGCGCGCAGGTCTCCAGCGAGAGGCAGCCACAGCCGATGCAGTCGGTCAACCGGTCGCGCAGCTCGACGAGTTGGCTGATCCGCTCGTCCAGCTCGGAGCGCCAGACCTCGGAGAGCCGGGCCCAGTCGGCGCGGTTGGGGGTGCGCTCGTCGGGCAGCTCCGCCAGCGCGTCACGGATCACCGCCAGCGGGATACCGACCCGCTGCGCCGCCCGTACGAAGGCGACCCGGCGCAGCGCGTCACGGCTGTAGCGGCGCTGGTTGCCCGCCGTCCGGGTGCTGCTGATCAGCCCCTTGGACTCATAGAAGTGCAGCGCGGACACCGCGGCACCACTGCGCGCGGAAAGCTGGCCGACGGAGAGCTCATGAACCTTGTACGGAAGCTGGGGCACGCTTCAACCCTAGCCGTCCGGCCATTGACAGCGAGGGCTCGCACTCCGCATTCTGAGCAAGCGCTTAGTAAGGTCGGCGGTGTGCGCCAACGGCGGACGGATCCCGAGGAGGCAGGCAAGAGATGGCAGAGCCCCGAGTGTTTGGATCGCTCGACGAGCTGCGGGCCGCGGTCGGTGAGGAGCTGGGCACCAGCGACTGGCTGGAGGTCGACCAGAAGCGGATCGATCTGTTCGCGGAGGCCACCGGCGATCACCAGTGGATCCATGTGGACCAGGAGAAAGCCGCGGCAGGCCCCTTCGGCACCACCATCGCGCACGGCTATCTGACGCTGTCGCTGCTGCCCGCCCTGGTGCCGCAGCTGATGCGGGTCGACAACGTGAAGATGGGCATCAACTACGGCACCAACAAGGTCCGTTTCCCCGCCACCGTGCCGGTCGGTGCGCGGCTGCGCGCCACGGCCACGATCGCCGAGGTCACCGAGGTGTCCGGCGGCGTCCAGCTCACCACGGTCGTGACGATCGAGCGCGAGGGCGGCGACAAGCCGGTCTGCGTCGCGGAGACGGTCAGCCGTTTCTATCTGTAGCCGGGACGCGGACGGTGCGGGGCGCCGACGACGAGTAGGGGCGGGCCGGGCCTTTCACGGCCCGACGCCTCAGGCGACCGGCGCGCCCACCATGCGCAGCACGAGGTCGGCGTAGAGGGTGCCGACCTCGTCCGGGGTGCGGGGGCCGTCCGCGGTGAACCAGCGGGCGACGTCCACGCACAGCGACAGCACCGCGAGGGTGGTGCCCGGTACGTCGTCGGCCCGGAACTCCCCGCTGTCCGCGCCGTCCTGGATGATCTGCCGCAGCAACCGGTCGGTCCGGCGGCGCAGTCCGGCGATCTCGCTGTAGTGCTCGGGGCTAAGCGCCTGGAGTTCGTACTGGATGACCCGGGCCGTGGTGTGGTGCTCCGCGTGCCAGCGGGCGAAGGTGCGGACGGCGTCGCGGAGCCGCTCGGCGGCGCTGCCCCCGGCCTCGGCGGCGGCGCCCATGATGCGCAGCGCCTTTTCGTGGCCGATGCCGCTGATGCGGTAGAGCAGCTCTTCCTTGGTCTTGTAGTGGATGTAGAGGGCGGCCGGGCTCATCCCGGCACGGCCGGCGATGTCACGGGTGGTGGTGGCGTGGTAGCCGCGTTCGGCGAAGGCCTCGACGGCCGCGCTGACCAGGCGTCGCGCGGCGTCCGGGGTCACCCCGGCCCACTCCTCGTTCTCCTCTTTGGCCCGCTCCGCCGCCGCACCCATCGCGCACCCCGCTCCTCGACCCGCCAGGGACCCTCCTCTGACGGATCGAACACCATATCGCGCCGCTGAGCAAGCGCTTAGGCCCGACGGGGCGCAGGCGGCACCACCGCGGACCGTGGATCGGGCGAGCATACGGGAACCAGCTAATTAGCACTGCTAGTTTTGGCTGGGCAGCCTCTACCATGTGCGGCATGGCCCGACCCCACAAGCCCCTGCTGAGCCGCGAGCGCATCGTCGCCACGGCGCTGGCACTGATCGACGCCGAGGGGCTGCCGGCGCTCTCCACCCGGCGGCTGGCGGCCGAGCTGGGCGTGAGCGGGCCGTCGCTCTACAACCACTTCACGACCAAGGACGAGATCCTCGACGCGGTGGCCGACACGGTCATCGCCAAGGTCGATGTGTCGACGTTCGAGACGGGCACCGACTGGCGCGCCGGGCTGCTCGACTGGGCCCGCTCCTACCGCGCGGCGCTCGCCGCACACCCGCACATCGTGCCGTTCCTCGCCCAGGGGCCCGGCCGCCGCCCGGCCGGACTGAAGATGGCCGACGCGGCGTTCGGCGGGATGGTCGAGGCGGGCTGGCCGCCCGCGCAGGCCACCCGGGTCTGTGCGATGGTCCGCTACTTCGTCGCCGGCTCCGCGCTGGGCTCGTTCGCCCGCGGCTTCGTCGACGACCCGGGCGCCTACGACCCCGCCGACTATCCCCACCTGGGCCAGGCACATCTGCTGGCGGAACATCAACGCCAGGTGGACGAGGGCGCGTTCGAGACCGGGCTGCGCGCGCTGGTGGACGGTCTGGCGCTGCAATTCCCTGCGCGGCCCGCCAAGGGCTGACTACCGTAAGTGTTCTGACCATTACGGGAATCTGGCCGGTTGTGGAGGAGGTCCCATGCCGCCGAGAAGGGTCGTCACCGGACGGAGCAAGGAGCCGCGCAAGCGGTTCGCGGAGGAACTGCGCTTACTGCGTGCACAGAAGGGTGACAGCCTGCGGAAGCTCGGTGAGGTACTCGGCTGGGACGCGTCGCTGTTCGGGAAGATGGAGAGCGGGAAGACCATCGGCAGCCCGGAGGTGGTGGAGGCGCTCGCCCAGCACTACGGGACGGAGGAATGGCTGCTGACGCTGTGGGAGTTGGCGGTGGGGGATCCTACGCAGTTCCTGGAGCAGTACCGGAGGTACATGGCGCTGGAACAAGAGGCGGTGAGCCTCTGGCATTACGCCCCGAGCGCGCCGCCCGGCCTACTCCAGACGGCCGGGTATGCGCGCGAAGCGCTCGCGACGGGCGACCTTCAGGGCCGGGAGCTGGACCAGCAGGTCGAGGCGCGCATAGGGCGTCGGAAGTTGCTGGAGCGGGACGACGCACCGCCGTTTCGCGTCATCCTCTCCGAGGCGGTGCTGCGCACGCGGCTGCGCGACCCGCAGAAGTGGCGGGAGCAGCTGGAGTACCTGGCGGAGGCAGCGGAACGCCCGAAAATCACCCTCCACGTCCTGCCGTTCAGCGCCGGTCCGCATGGCCTGATGAACACCGCCGTGAAGTTCCTGCGGCTGCTGGACGGTCGTACCGTGGCGTACACCGAGAATGACGATCGCGGTGAACTGATCGAAGAAAACGGCAGGGTTGAGGATTTGCAGCGCCGATACGATGCGATGCGTGACCTGGCGCTGTCCCCGGCCGAGTCGCGGAAGTTCATCGTCCGGATGTTGGAGGAAGTGCCGTGCGAGCCATCGACCTGAGCAAGGCTACGTGGCGTAAGAGCAGCTACAGCAACACCAGTGGCGGCGACTGCATCGAGGTCTCCGACGACTTCCTGACCGCCGCCAACTGGCGCAAGAGCAGCTACAGCAACTCCAACGGCGGCGAGTGCATCGAGATAGCCGACAACCTCCCCGCCCTCGTCCCCGTACGTGACAGCAAGAACCCCCAAGGGCCCGCGCTCGTCTTCAGCGCCGCCGCCTGGGGGTCCTTCGTTGCCGCCGTGAAGAACAGCGCCGTCTAGAAGACGACCAGCGCCCGCCCGCCCTTGCCCGCCAGCATCGCGTCGAACGCGGCCGGGATGCCGTCGAGGCCGATCCGCTCGGTGACCAGCGCGGAGAGATCGAGCGCGCCGGAGCGGACGTGACCGGCGATGACGGGGAGATCGCGGGCGGGGTCGCTGTTGCCGTAGACGCAGCCGGAGAGCGTCCGGCCGAAGTAGAAGAGCTCCAGGGCGGAGAAGGACACCTGCTGGTCCTGGCCGCCGATGCCGACGACGGTGGTACGCCCGCCGCGGCGGGTCGCCGACCAGGCCGTACGGATGGTGTCGGCGCGGCCCACGCACTCCACGGCGACATCGGTGCCCAGGCCGCCGGTGAGCTTGCGGATTCGCTTGGCGGTGTCGTCGCCCGCCACCACGAACTCGGTGGCGCCGGCCGAGCGGGCCAGCTCCTCCTTCTCCGGCGAGACATCCACCGCCACGATCGGGCCGGCGCCCGCGATCCGCGCCGCCTGAAGCGTGGCCAGCCCCACCCCGCCCACGCCGAAGACCGCGACCGACTCCCCCGTACGCACCCGGGCACTGTGGTGCACGGCCCCCCAGCCGGTGAGCACCGCGCAGCCGAGCAGCGCGGCATCGGCGAGCGGCACCCCGTCCGGGAGCGGCAGCGCGGCCCGTGCGGAGACCACGGTCTCCTCGGCGAACACGGCGGTGCCCAGGCCGGGGTAGAGCTCGGTGGCGTCGTCGGCGCGCTTGGCGTACGGGGTCTGCGCGGCGAGGCCGGAGTGGGCGCACAGCCAGGGCTCGGCCAGTTCGCAGAAGTGGCAGTCGCCGCAGGACGGTGCCCAGTTGAGGACGACCTGGTCGCCGATGGCCACCGTGGTCACGTCGGGGCCGACGGCGGTGACGGTGCCCGCGCCCTCGTGCCCGAGGACGGCCGGGACGGGCTGGCGCAGGGTGCCGTTGGACAGGGAGAGGTCGGAGTGGCAGACGCCGGCGGCGGCGAGCCGGATGCGGATCTGGCCGGGCCCGGGCTCGGGCAGCTCGATCTCGGTGATCTGCAGGGGGGCGTTGACGGCGGGCAGTACGGCGGCGCGGACCACAAGGTCTCCTCGGTGCGCGGGACGACGGGTGGCAAGGGGCGGGCCTAGCGGCGGGGGACGGTGCCGGTCCCCTGCCGCCGGGCCGGATCAGAACTGCAACGACTTGGTCTGGAGGTACTCCGTCAGGCCGTGCGGGCCCAGCTCGCGGCCGACACCGGACTGCTTGTAACCGCCGAACGGGGCGAGGGGATTGAAGCGGCCGCCGTTGATGTCGACCTGCCCGGTGTGCAGCCGGCGGGCGAAGGCGACCGCCGTGGCCTCGTCGGCGGCCCAGACCGCGCCGGCCAGGCCGTAGACGGTGTCGTTGGCGATCCGGGCGGCGTCGTCCTCGTCCTCGTACGCCAGGATCGACAGCACCGGGCCGAAGATCTCCTCCTGGGCGATGGTCATGTCGGGGGTGACGTCCGCGAAGACGGTCGGTGCGACGTAGTAGCCGGCATCGGGGACGGGCGCCTCCGGGCCGCCGGCCACGACCCGTGCGCCCTCGGCGATGCCCTGCTCGACATAGCCGCGCACCCGGTCCCGCTGGGTGGCGTTGACCAGCGGGCCGAGCCTCTCGCCCGGGACGTACTTCGCGGCGGCCGCGGTCGCCAGCTCCACGGCCTCGGCGTAGTGGTCCCGGTGGACCAGCATCCGGGTCCAGGCGCTGCACGTCTGGCCGGAGTTGGCCATGACATTCGCGACGCCGACCGCGACCGCCCTCGGCAGGTCGGCGCCGGGCAGGATGACATTGGCGGACTTGCCGCCCAGCTCCAGCGCCACCCGCTTGACCGCGGCGCCCGCGAGGGCACCGATCCGCTTGCCGACGGCCGTCGAGCCGGTGAAGGAGACCAGATCGACCCCGTCGTGCTCGGCGAGCGCCTGCCCGGCAACCGGGCCGAGGCCCGTGACCAGGTTGAAGACACCCGCGGGTATCCCCGCCGCGTCGACGCACTCCGCGAACAGCTGGGCGACCAGCGGGGTGTCCTCGGCGGGCTTGAGCACCACCGTGCAGCCGGCCGCGAGCGCCGGGGCGACCTTGGCGACGACCTGGTGGAGCGGGTAGTTCCAGGGCGTGATCGCACCGACCACGCCGACCGGTTCGTGCAGCACGGTGGAGTTGCCGATCGTCTCCTCGAAGGCGTACGTACGGGCCAGCTCGGCGTACGAGCCGCAGACCGCGAGCGGCACCCCGGCGTGCACCGCCGTGCTCAAGGCGAGCGGCGAGCCGAGCTCGGCGGTGACCGTCTCGGCCACCTCCTCGGCGCGGGCGGCGAGTTGGTCACGCAGCGCGGCCAGCCGGTCCGCCCGCTCTCCGGGCGGGGTGGCGGCCCAGCCCGGCAGCGCGGCGCGGGCGGCCCGCACGGCGGCGTCCACGTCCTGCTCGGAACCGGCCGGGACGGTGGCGATCACCCGCCCGTCGGCCGGGTTGACGACCTCGATCGCCCCGCTGCCCTCGGCGGGCCGCCAGCTTCCGTCGATATACATCGCGTCATGCTGCTTCACGTCGTGGTCCTCCCGCGTCGGCCGGTGGTCATCGCCTCCAAACTAGCGCCGGTAGTTTTGCGCCGCCAGGGACCCCGCCCCGCCGCTGCGGGGTGACGGTGGCCACGAGCCCAGGGCGTTGCGGTGGGGCTCCCGCGGGCCCAGGAAGATCGAGGCGGTCGGGGAGACCGGGAAGATCGGGGAGACCGGGAAGATCGGGGAGAACAGAGAGATCGGGCGACACGTCACCCGGCGTCCCGGTAGTGGTCCCGGACCTCGGGGCATTGCCGGAAACCGGCTGACGTGTAGGTGGCGACGGCACCGGCATTGGAGCTCGGGGTGCAGACGAGCGCGCTCGACGCGCCCAGCTCCTGGAGTGCGGCCGCCGCGGCGAGGGTGATCGCCCCGCCGTAGCCGCGCCGGCGGTGCTCCCGGTGTACGCCCATCGGTTCGAGCAGCCCGGGCCTCCCCGGCCCGGCCGACCACACCGTCACCGCCGCCACCGCGTCGCCCCGGTCGTCGTACGCGACCAGACACCGGGCGTCCGCGTACGGCAGTCCGGCCGCCATCGCGTGCCAGCGCTCGCCCGTGAATGTCGACCCGTCGAATGCCGCCCGAACTACTGCGGCGAACACCTGCGCCCGCTCCGGCCCGACCGCCTCGATCCGTACGCCTGGGTCCTGGACCGGCGCCATGAGGTCGCGGCACAGCGGCGTCCACGGCTCATCCGCCTTCCAGCCGTCCTCGCACAGCAGGTCTTGGACGAGCGCACCCACCGGCGCCTCGATGTTCACCCTGCCCTCGGGCAGCACACCGCGCTCCGGCTCGGTCACGTCGTCAACCAACCGCCGCGCCAGCTCCTCGTCCCGCCGAGCGTCCGGCGCGATCGTCAGCCGCAACAGCCCAGGACCGTCCAGCAGCCCGACGGCGAGAATCCGCCCGCCCCGGCTCCACGTCCTGACCGCCGCGGCGGTCGCTTCCGCGCCCATCCGCCAGAACCAGCCCAGGTCCCCCGGATGCAGTTGCATCGGCGCCCCGTCGTACTGCCACTCCCGCAGCACGCCCGCAGCCGCGCCCAGCCCGTCAACTCCCGGCTTGCCCAACACAATCGCCATGACTCCGATCACACACCACCGCACCGACGGTCCGCACCCGGTTTCCGACCGGCCGACGTGGCGCGGATGCGGTGGTGCGGGTGCCGTGTATCAACTCGTTCCGCCATCCGCCCGTTTCGGTGTCACGTCCGGAAGCCGACGCAACGAGGAGTCATGTGACACTGAGCGTGGCCCCGGCCGCCCTCGCCACTTGACCACGAGTTAGCCAGAAGCCATCGCTCGCCGGTGGCGGAAGCCCGTAGAAGGCCGCCGCCACCAGGTGGACACACCTGCCCGAGGTTCCCATGCGCCCGCATCACTTACGCCACCTCGTCCCGCTCGGCGCCGCCACAGCCTTACTCCTGTCCGGCTGCGCCGACGAAGCGACAAAGGAGACTCCGGACCACGGAGGATCTTCGGTAAAGCCCTCCAAGACGCATAAAGAGCAAAAGACATCAGCACCGGACAGCGGCAGACCATGGGAGTCCGACGATGCCATGCAACGCGCGGAACGGGCTTTGGACGCTCATGACGACGACGGCAGCGATCCGCAACGCGCCGAGTCCGGTTCCGCACACATCGCGAGCGGAGTGAACAAGACGTTCCAGGCACCGGGGAAGCGGTGGTACCGCCTCGACATCACCTGCGACACAAAGGGCGTTGCGGAACTCACCCTCACGCTGACGCGTGGCGACGCGGAACAGGCCTACGGAATCGGCTGCGGGGACCGTGAGGCCGATCAGTTCAACATCCCCCCGGGCGCCCCCTTCACGGCCCGCGTCGACACGGTGCGCAGCGGCACCGGCCTCGTCCTGTGGCGCCTGAACACCGTCTCTCCGGGCGACGTGGACGGATGTGATGACGACATCGACGGCTGCGGGGGCTGAATCAGCAACGCCCCGTGATCTTCAGCGGGGCGGGCCCGGCAGAAGACCGCCGGCCCGGCCGTGCTCACCGCTCCCCGTGCGAAGGAGAAGGTGAGGACCAGGCGCAGCAGCCAACTCCTGCCGGGCCCTTGGGGGTTGGTGCCAGGTATCTAGATGATGCCGAAGAGCACACCGGCGCACAGGACCACCAGGGAGGTCAGTGCGGCCCACTTGACGGTGAATTTCGTGTGGTCGCCGAACTCGACCTTGGCCATCCCGACGAGGACGTAGACGGCGGGCACGAGCGGGCTGGACATGTGCAGGGCCTGGCCGACGAGGGAGGCGCGGGCGATCTCGATGGGCGCGACGCCGTGGGCGGCGCCGGCCTCGGCGAGGATCGGGACGATGCCGAAGTAGAAGCCGTCGTTGGACATGAAGTAGGTCAGCGGGATGCTGAGGACGCCGGTGACGATGCCCATGTGCGGGCCGAGCGCGTCGGGGACGCCGCTGACCAGCCAGCGGGCCATGTGCTCGACCATGCCGGTGCCGGTGAGCACGCCGGTGAAGACGGCGGCGGCGAAGACCATGCCGGAGACGTTGAGCACGTTCTCGGCGTGCGCGGCGACGCGGGCCTTCTGATCCTTCATGTGCGGGAAGTTGACGGTGAGCGCGAGGGCGGCGCCGAGCAGGAAGAGCACCGGGATCGGCAGTGTCTGGAGGATCAGCAGGGTGAGCAGCGCGAGGGTGAGCGCGGCGTTGAACCAGTAGAGCTTGGGGCGCAGGGTGGGGCGCCGCGGGTCGAGGACCTGGAGGCCGCTGTCGTCGGCGGCCTGCTCTCCGGAACCGTCGGCCGGTTCGTCGGGAGAATCGGAGTCGGTGCCGCTGCCGCCGACCGTGGCGCCACGCCGCGTGCCGCCCGGGCCCGTACTGCCAGCCCCCGTACCTCCGGCCCCCGCACCCACGAGAACCTGCTCGCTCTCCTTCTCCGGCGCCGTCTCCGTCACCCCATGGGTGTCGCCGAGGGTCAGGGTGCCCAGCCGCTTGCGCTCACGCCGGCCGAGGACGTACGCGAGGGCGAAGACCGCGGCCAGGCCGACGGCCAGGGCGGGAATCATCGGGACGAAGATGTCGCCGGCGTCGAGCTTGAGCGCGGTGGCGGCGCGGGCGGTCGGGCCGCCCCAGGGGAGGGTGTTCATCACGCCGTTGGCGGTGGCGGCGACGCCGGTCATCACCACGAGGCTCATCTTCAGCCGCTTGTAGAGCGGGTAGAGCGCCGAGACGGTGATCATGAAGGTGGTGGAGCCGTCGCCGTCGAGCGAGACGATCGCGGCGAGCAGCGCCGTACCGACCACCACCCGCACCGGGTCGGCCTTGCAGAACTTGAGAATGCCGCGGACGACCGGGTCGAAGAGGCCGACGTCGATCATCACCCCGAAGTAGATGATGGCGAACATCAGCATCGCGGCAGTGGGGGCCAGGTCACCGATGCCCTTGAGGACATAGTCGCCCAGGTGCGCGCCCTGTCCGACCAGGACGCAGAACAGCGCGGGGATCAACACCAGCGCTGCCATCGGTGACATCTTCTTCATCATGATCAGCACCAGAAAGGCGGCGATCATGACAAATCCGAGGATTGTCAGCATTAGGGGTACCTCACGTTCGCCCTTGAACAACTGCCGGGGGTGGCGGTGGAGGCGACGTTAAGACCTGCAAAGTTTTGTTAACAAGGCCTTGACGCGCGAGCAATACGAGCAAAACCCCAGGTCAATAGGGATCTCACCGGATGGGCACGCGCACAACCGGCGGGACCCGCCCCCCGCGCCGCCCGCACCCCGGGCGTCACTCCGCCCCGTCACCCGGCTCTTCACCCGTCCCGTCCAGATAGCGCGCCAGATACGCCCGCAGCAGCAGCTTGGTCTCGGTGAAGAGGGCCGGATCGCCGGCCGGATCCGTACGGAAGGCGAGCTGGAGCAGCGCATCGGCCGTCTCGACGGCGACCAGGAAGGCGGTACGCAGCCGCTCGTCGGCGGCGTCCAGACCGAGCGGGCCGGCGAAGAGGGCCAGCAGCCGGTCGGCGACCTCGTAGTTGGCCTGCCGGGCGGGGCCCGGGGCGGGGACGGTGAACTCGACCAGGGCGAAGCCCGGCACCGTCCGCTTCATGGCGAGGTATTCGTCGACCACCACGTCCATCGCCCGGCGCCACCGGAGCGGGGTGTGCGCCGGGTCGGTGAGCCGGGCGGTGATGCGGGCCGCGTAGGCGTCGAGATTGCGCCGGGCGAGGGCCTCGGCCATGGCGCGCTTGTTGGGGAAGAAGCGGTAGACGGAGCCGATCGGGACCCCGGCGCGGCCGGCCACCGCCCGGGTGCTCAGGTCCTCGTACCCGGTCTCCTCCAGCACTTCGGCGCAGGCGTCGAGGATTCTGGCCAGCCGCTGGGCACTGCGCCGCTGGACGGGGACGCGGCGCAGGGCGGCGGCCGGCGGATCGGGGGGCTGGGGCGGCTGCTGCACCCGACCATCCTGCCCGCCACCGGGGCGGTACGTGAGCGCAGCGATCCGGCCGACGCGGCCAGGACTGTCCGTTGACGCCCCCCGGCCACAATCCTAAGGTCATGCATAGGATTCCTTGAGCGGCGGGAGCACGCGATGGCAGACACGGGCAGCGAGCAGGCGAGGAAGACGGCGGAGGCGCTGGAGTACCTCACCGGCTTCGGCAACGAGCACAGCTCGGAGGCCGTCCCGGGCGCCCTCCCGGTGGGCCGCAACTCCCCGCAGTGCGCGCCGCTCGGCCTGTATGCCGAGCAGCTCAGCGGGTCGGCGTTCACCGAACCGCGGGACCGCAACCACCGCTCCTGGCTCTACCGCATCCGCCCGTCCGCCGCGCATCCGCCGTTCGTCCGGGCCGAGCGGCACGCGCTCCGCTCGGCACCGTTCACCGACTGCGCCCCCGACCCCAACCGGCTGCGCTGGAACCCGCTCCCCGAGCCCGCCGGGCCCACCGACTTCCTGGACGGCCTGTGGACCCTGGGCGGCAACGGCGACGCGACCCAGCGCACCGGTATGGCCGTCCACCTCTACCAGGCCAACACCTCCATGGAACGGCGGGTGTTCGGCAACGCCGACGGTGAGCTGCTGATCGTGCCGGAGCGCGGCGGACTGCTGCTGCGCACCGAACTCGGCCTGCTGCACGCCGAACCGGGCGACGTGGCGCTGATCCCGCGCGGCGTCCGCTTCCGCGTCGAGCTGCTGGACACCTCGTCGGACGTACAGGCCCCGACAGCGCGCGGCTATGTCTGCGAGAACTACGGCCGGCCCTTCCAGCTCCCCGACCTCGGCCCGATCGGCGCCAACGGCCTGGCCAATCCACGGGACTTCCGCGCCCCGGTCGCCGCCTACGAGGACATCGAGGGCCCCGTAGAGGTCATCAACAAGTTCTGCGGCCATCTCTGGACGGCCACCTACGACCACTCCCCCCTGGACGTCGTCGGCTGGCACGGCAACCACGTTCCGTACGTCTACGACCTGCACCGCTTCAATGTCATCGGCTCGATCAGCTACGACCACCCCGACCCGTCCATCTTCACCGTGCTCACCTCGCCCTCGGACACCCCGGGGCTGGCGGGCGTGGACTTCGTGGTCTTCGCGCCGCGCTGGCTGGTCGGCGAGGACACCTTCCGGCCGCCGTACTTCCACCGCAATGTGATGACCGAGTACATGGGCCTGATCGAGGGGGCCTACGACGCCAAGGCGGAGGGCTTCGTGCCGGGCGGCGGCTCGCTGCACAACATGATGTCGGCGCACGGACCGGACCGGGAGACCTTCGACCGGGCGAGCACCGCCGAGCTGCGGCCGCAGAAGATCGACGACGGTCTGGCCTTCATGTTCGAGACCCGCTGGCCGCTGACCCTCACCGAACAGGCCCGGGACGCCGGCCATCTGCAGCGCGGATACGACGACGTATGGCAGGGTCTCCAGCGCCACTTCCGCCCGTGACACCGGGGAACACCTCGTGACCACCTTCGCTCCCGACTCGCTCGCCCTGAACCGCAAGCTGCCGCTCTGGTATCAGGTCTCGCAGTCGCTGCGCGCCTCCATACTGGGCCGCTCCCCGGAGGCGCCGCTGCGGCTGCCCACCGAGGACGCGCTCGCCGAGCACTACGGCGTGAGCGTACTGACCATGCGCCAGGCGCTCAAGGAACTGGAGACGGAGGGCCTGATCAGCCGCCACCGGCGCCGCGGCACCTTCATCGAGCCGAGCGCGCAGCGCGGTGCGCCGGTGCGGCTGCTGGGTTCCGTGGACGCGATCGTGGCCCAGCAGTCCGGGATGAGTACCGAGCTGCTGGACCACGGCCGCACACCGGTGCCCGCCGAACTGGCCGCGTACTTCCCGGACCTGACGGAGGTGACCGGCTTCACCCGGCTCCGCAGCGACGAGGAGACGGGTGAGCCGACCAACCACGCCCGCAACTACGTACACCCCGGAGTCGCCGGGCTGATCGATCCGGCGGACCTGCTGCGCCGGCCGATGACGAAGGTGCTGCGGGACGCGGTGGGCGTACGGATCAGCCGCATCACCGACACCGTCGAGGCCCGCCTGGCCGACCCGGAAACCGCCCGGCTCCTCCAGGTCCCCCTGCTCAGCCCGATCCTGCACTACACGGGCATCACGTACGACGAGGACGGCCGGGTGATCGACGTCGCCCGGATCCACTACCGGGGCGACCGGTTCTCGTTCACGGTCACGATGGATGCGTGACACTGCGTTCTGCATTCTTCCCACGTTTTCGGCTTGCCCGCCGTGGTGGTTGCTCGCCGGTTGTGGCCCGCTTCGCGGTGCCCTCGCCGTGTCGCCTGCGGCGGGCGGGGGTCCGCTGCGCGGCGCTGTGGCTCCCTGCGATTTCGGCTGACTCGTCGTTGCGCCTGCGGCGGGCGGGGTCCGCTGCGCGGCGCTCTGCTCCCCACGTCTTCGGCTGACTCGCCGTTGCGCCTGCGGCGGGCGGGGTCCGCTGCGCGGCGCTCTGCTCCCCACGTCTTCGGCTGACTCACCGTTGCGCCTGCGGCGGGCGGGTGGCTTGTGGGTGCGGTGACGGGCCTCCGGTGCCTGGTGTGTGGACTGCTTCGCTTTACGTCCACACACCAGACGCCTCCGGCCCGTCCCCTCCCGTGGGGGGAGTTGTTCCGGTGGGTGGGGGCTGGCCGCCGTAATCCCAAAACTCTGTT